>CALZRA010000130.1 GCA_945828345.1 uncultured Bacteroidales bacterium | reverse complement strand
CGATGTCCTCAGCCGGGAAACCTTCCTTCAGCTCTCCCGTCACGAAGCCCTGCGACACGAGTGTCTGGATGACGGAGGCATCGTGCGCGAACTCCCTGTCCTTGCGGATGAGCATACGCAGCTTGTTGTAGTCCACGCGGATGTTCTCGTCGAGCATCCGGCTCGGGATGCGGCAGCGGTTGTCGATATATTTATAGAGGAAGGAGAGCACCATGTTGGAGTTGTACATGGTGGTTTCGCCGTAGGCTTCTTCAGCAAAGCAGTAGTTGTCGTAGTACGGCTTCATGATTTCGATGAGTTCGTCTATCGTGTGGTGGAACTCATGGACGGAAGCATAATAGGACAGCATCTGGCGCACCTCCTGCTCGGTGAAGCCCACCATTTCGTTGAAACCGTAGGCAAGGGAGTAGTTCGTGCCGATGTTGAAGCCGCTGGTCAGGTCGTCGAGTGTCACGGGGCTGACACCTGTCACGAAGACACGCTCGATAGAGGAGTAGGTGCCCGACTTGATGGTGTCGAAGAAGGTGCGCAGGTAGCCCGTGCCGTGCGTCTCGCCCTTGTATTCGTCGAGCCTTGTGGCATCAGAGAGGATATGGTTGGTGAAGTGGTCGTACTCGTCGATGAAGAGGTAGATTTTCTGTCCGGCCTTGTCGCACTGGTCATACAGGAAGTCCAACTGTTCGACACACCCCTTCTTGGTTTTCAGCTCTTCCTTGATACCCTCGGGTAGAAGATGGGCATAGGACTCACAGAACGAGTTGAAGCGTGTAAGGCAATGCGCATCCATGGAGCTGCGGTAGTTGCCCAGGTCGGCATTGATGACGGCAAAGTTGAGATAGATGACGAGGTACTTGTTGTGACCCGGCGTGGGGTGCTGGCCGATGTAGAGGTCACCGTAGAGCCGCTCGAACTTGTCGGCATCGTTGATGTCGTAATAATGGTGCAGCATCGACAGGGTGAGGCTCTTGCCGAAGCGTCGCGGGCGGATGAAGAAGAAAAATCTGTTTGATTGTTCCACTTTCTCTATGAACCGGGTCTTGTCGACATAGTAGTAGCCGTCTTCGCGCACGGCCACGAAGTTCATCATGCCGTAGGGTATACGCTTTGCCTTTGCTTTTACTGTTCTTTCTTCCATAATCGGGGCGATAAAGGGGGCGTGCGTTGAAGCCTTTCCATGCGTTGCCGGTGCTTCAACCGCTATCTGCTTGCAAATGTATGAAAAAACTCTGTGCTTCTCACCTTGGAGCCATGAAGAATCACTTGGCTGGCGGGATGAGTCAGCCAAGATGTCGTGCTGCATAAAGGGCGTAGCCCATTCCACATGGATGGGTTACGCCCTCGAATGCTTGAGCCGTGTATTCTTCCTTTAATGCTGAAGTTATTTGCTGCGGTGAACGGTGTAGATGGCCCTTCCCTCCTTGTCTATAAAGTGCAGGTCGAGGGTCGAATCAGTGGCTGCAATGATGCTGAAGCCCGGTTCGGGCGAACAGAACTGTGTGCCTTCTATGGCATTCACCTTGCGGCTAAGGGATGCAGATGAGTTCACCACGTAGTCCGTGTCGTTGCCCGTCGTGCGCAGGTGTTGGAAGTTGTGAATGTGGCCGCAGGCGTAGATGTCTACGTGATGTCGGCGCAGGATAGGTTCAACACGTGCCTGCATGTCGGTCCGCTCGGCTGTGCTCTTGCCCGTTTCGGCATGGATGGGATGGTGGCCTACCACCACGACCCATTGTTCTTTGGCTGCTGTCAGCGTGCTGTCGAGCCATTGCAACTGGCGTTCCATGTCTTGCTTGACGGCATCGGGATAGGTCTCGGGGTCGTTGCGGTACTTGTCGATGAGCGGTGTGGTGTCAATCATCACAAAGCGTATGTTCACCCCATCATCGCTGAACGACCGCGAATAGTAGCGTCCAGGCATCATCCAACGGCGCGACACTTGGGAATAGTCTATCACGGCTTGCGTGTTGCCCCGGTATTCGTGGTTGCCCAGCAGGGGATACCAGGGTAGCATCAGCTCGGGATGGGAGTAGACAAGCTCATAGTTTGTGAGCCACAGCGGGTCGTTGGTGCTCTCCACCCCTTCGAAGTGGTGAACGTCACCGGCTGCCAGTACGCATTCGGGGTCAATGGTTTCGGCCATGTGGCCCATGAGTTCCGCAATGTTTTTCTGCTCATAATAACCGTTGCGGCCCAGGTCGTTACACAGGTAGAAGTTCAGTGTGCCACACAGCTTCTGCCAGTCGGCAGGTGTCTGTCCCCACAGGAGGGTGGTGGCGAAGAGCAGGCTCGTTAAGGCGGTGAAAATGCGTTTCATCGTGTTGATTGTTTGATCAGTTTGTTCCGTAGGCACCGAACCGGGCAGCAGGCTGGTCGGTGGTATAGGCCTGGCCGCCAACGTTCAGCCCGGTTGTGCCAAAATAGGGCTGCATGTTGCTGTCGGTTCCGCTATAGGCACCTTGCAGCACGGGCGAACCGGGAAGTACATGGAAGTCCCAGGCGGTATGGAGCACGAAGGCAGTCAGGGCCACGGCGTTTAGGTCGAAGTTCACGAATTGCGGGTTGGTTGCAGCGTCGCCTGCCGAAGCGGCCACAATGCTGTGCTGGTCAACGTAGTCGGCAAACACGTTCTTGTTGGGCAGCGTGTAACCCAGGTAGCTGTTCAGTGTGCCTTCTTCTACATCCTGCGGCAGGTTCGACGACACAGTGCCTGCGGCGTAGAAGTTGTAGTCGATGACGCTCTCCGTAGCGCAACCGGCATCGACGGCCGGCGTGCCCCACTTGGGAGTCTGTGCCTTGTACTTGCAGTTTACCATGAGGTTGTTGAACAGGCTGACTAAGGCGTTCTTCTCGACATAGACACTTCCGCCCTTCACACCGTCGCGCCGCCAGCCGGCATTGACAATGGTGTTGTTGTAGGCGCGTATGAGTGCCTGTTTGCGTCCGGCTTCATCGTTCTGGCCCGATGATGAAAGCTTGAAGCCGTTGGTGTTGGGTGCAAACATGAGGTTGAAGGCGGCATCGACCTTGCAGCCTGCTTTCACGTTGATGGCTTCGCCGCCTGTTTCGCCGTTACCGGCAAAGGTGTTGTGCTGGATAATGCCCTGTCCGCCCATCATGTAGATGGCATCGCTCACGCCGTAGCGCAGGGTAGAGTTGGTAACCACGTAGCGTCCGTTCACATTATTAGTGGTAATGTGTGGGTCGAAGTCTTCGCCCGGGGTGTAGATGCCCTTCAGAGCTGAAGGCGAATCTTGCGACACGGCACCGCCCGTGTATTCAATGATGGTGTGGTCAATGAGCATTTCAGGACACTTCTCGGTGGCTACAATGCCGCCCCACAGTCCGGCAAAGGCATTGTCGGCAGTGCGCTTCGTCTCATCTACACTGAAGAGCACGGGGTTTTCGGCCGTGCCTTTGCAGTACAGGCTGCCGTCAACGATGAACTCGATAGGCGTGTGGCTGGCTCCTACGCCATTGTCGTCGAAGAGCACGGTCACACCTTCTTCAATGGTCAGGCTCTTGCCTTCGGGCACAGTGACATGGTGGCCCGACACTTTGATGATGCTGTTCTTTCCCCATACGCCAGAGGCGGTGTCGCTGCTCAGGCTGATTTCCGTGGGCGTTTCAGGTTCGCTCGGTTGGGGATTCTCGGGAATCGGATTGTCAATGGGATCATCGTCATCGCTGCATGAAGCGAAGAACAGGCTGCTCAGGGCAATGGCCATACAGCCGGTAAGGAAACAGGAGGTTCTCATAAAAAATTGTTTATGGGTTTCAAAGTTTATGTGTTTGCGTTGTTGTGCGTATGTGCGGAACGGCCTTGCGCGTCAGAGTTTGTAGCGCACGCCAATCAGAAAGCTCTGTCCGTGCCACTCCTTGCGTTCCAGCAGTCCGCCTTTGTAGCGTGCATATTCCGGGCCCAGCACTTCGTTGCGTGCATTGCGTTCGACATATTGCACCAATGGCAGGTTCAGGAGGTTGTTGGCCTTCAGATAGATGCTCCAGCCCGACTGCCCGAACTTCTTTTCAGCCGAAGCATCGAGTTGCGTACGTCCGGCTTGCCAGGAGTCATTGTCGAGGAAGCGTGACACCACACACAGACGTTTGCCTGTATAGTTGAGCGCCAGTTGCGCATCAATGCCATGACGGGTGCTCTTGTACAGCAGCGACAGGTTGGCCACGTGGGCGGCCTGTCCGTAGAGCGGGCGTGTCTGCTTCACCGTGCGCGTCACGATGGTTGTTTCGGCATTGGGGTCGGGGTTAGGCTCTTCGATGGTCTTGTTGGTGCGTATTTTGGAGTAGGTGTAGGTGTAGTTGGCCTTGATGCCGAAACAGCGGAAGTATTTCGTCACGTCGATTTCTACGCCCATGTTATGTGCCGTGCCGAAGTTTTCGGGCGTGTAGTAGGTGTCCTGTCCGCTGGTTTCCATGCCATATTCAATGGGGTCCTCAATGCGCTTGTAGAACACGCCGGCCATGAACTGTTCGGCAGCTGAGGGGAACACTTCGTAGCGCAGGTCGAAGTTGTCGGCCACGGTGTGTTTCAGGTCGGGGTTGCCGCGTTCGTTGTAGTCCTCACCCAGAATCTTGTAAGGTACAATCTCGAAGAATCCAGGCCTGTTAATGGCACGTGCATACGACAGGCGCAGGTTGGCGCGGGTGGTGAGGCGGTATTTCAGGTGGAATGAGGGCAACAGGTCCCAGTAGCGTTGCTCGCCCGTGTTGCGTGCCCCTTCGGTAGGGTAAAGCAGGTGGTAACCCTGCGTAGTATGCTCGGCACGCAGTCCGGCTGTAAGTTCTGTGCGCCCGGTGGCGAGCTTGCCTGTTGCATAACCCGCTCCCACCTGTTCGGAGGCTTCGTAGTTCAGCGGGTCGCTCAGGTTGCCGAACCGCGGGGCTGTGAACAATATCTCATCGAAGTTTTGCCAGTCGTTGCCTCTCACCAGTGTGCGTTGGGCAGCATCGGCTTTGAAGGTGTAGTCGTTGTAGAACGAGCTGCGCTGCTTGTCGCGGTACATACCGCCCAGTTGCAGGTGCATTGTGCCGGTACGGCCCAGTTCGACCTGTTGCTTGAGGTCGATGTAGCCGGCCAGGTCTTCATCGTCATTGTGCTCCCATTTGCGTAGGGCGGCAGGATTCACGCTGACGGTCTGAAGGCCAGTTGAGGCTGTGGTGAGGTAAACTTCGGCATTGTCGGGCGTGCGGCTGGTGGCTTTGGCATAGACGGCCCGCCAGTTCAGTTGCAAGGTCTGTTCGCTGCCGAAGCTGTGTTCGCCCATCAGGGTGGAGTTGATGATGTCTTGTTTGTTCAGTTTCAGGCGTACGGCCTCTTCCTGACTTTTCTCGGTGTCGCGTACTTGCTGGCTGCCAAAGTAGATCCAGGCGTTGTACCAGGCTATCCGGTGGTGTGGAGCGAGTGCGTAGTCCAATTTGGCATGTGCTCCCAAGCGCGACTGTTGTTCGCTGGTGCAGCGTTTGGTCAGCGTGCCGTCGTTGCTCGATGATCCTGTGAGCCAATAGATGTCGCTGTCCTTGCCGCGGTGAAGGTTCTGTGCACTGAATGCCAGCATCATGCCGAGCCGCTTGTCAAAGTAACGGTCGCCATAAGAAAGGCCCAGTGTGAGGTCGGGGACAACCTGCTTGTGCTTCACGGCCAGGTTGTGCAGCGTAAAGTCGCTCATGCTCACCGCGTAGTCGGTGCCATAGCGCTCGTTGGGCGACTTGGAGCTTAGCCCCGAGGTGCTGAAGGTCGAAAAGCTGTGGTCAAAGTAGCGTGCGCTGTACCCGGCCGAGGCATTGGCTGTGAACTGTCGGCGGTCAGGAGCGTCCTTCATCACCAAATTCACGGCTCCTCCAATGCCGTCGCCCTCTAAGTCGGCGGTCAGGCTTTTCGACACCTCGAGGCGGTCGAGCATTTCGGCCGGAAAGATGTCGAGCGGCACGAAGCGGTTCTTGTTGTCGGGCGAGGGTATCTTCACTCCGTTTACTAAGGTGTAGTTATAGCGTTTGTCCATACCGCGCAGAATGGCATATTGCCCTTCACCGCCATCGCCCCGTTCGAGTGCTACGCCCGACACGCGTGCCAAGGCATTGGCTACAGTGAGGTCGGGTGAGAGTTCGATGGCTTTGGCACTCATCACGTTCACCACGTTCATGGCCTTGCGCTCTATACCTCGTGCGCCGGCTTCAGTGCGTCCGGGATTATGGGCGGTGACAACAGCTTCGCCCAGTTCCAGGTTCTGTTCTTCCATGGCCAGCGCAAGTTCCTCAGCAGGCCAAGCCTCGCTGAGCACATATTCGCCGGCCTTATAGCCCAGATAGGTGAAACAAAGCGTACCGGTTCGTCCGCCTGTATCGAGGGTGAACGAGCCGTCGAGTCCCGTGGTGGTAGAAATGCGTGGGTTTTCCTTGAAGTATACACTGGCCCCCACCATATGTTCGCCTGTGCGGGCATCGACCACTTTGCCTTTGACCAGGCGGCTTGCAGGTTTGACTATGGGTGCCGATGGGGTGGGTGTATGGCCATCGGCCAAGGCGTGTAGGGCGCAGCTCCAGCTCAGGAGCGCCAGACAGCAGACACGGATGGTTGAATGCATGAAAATGTGGATTCATTTGTTTTCGCTGCAAAAGTACGGGCCTCGTGTGTCGTGTGTGTTTCGTGTAGGTTAAGAAATGGTGAACGTAAGACCCGGCTCGGCACTTAGAAAAATCAGCTCGGCACTTAGAAAAAACTAAGCGGCACTTAGATTGAACCAACTCGTCACTTAGTTTTCCCGGCCCCCATTCTCCGCCCTAGACCACCGTTCCGTAACCATCCGAAAAACGCCGCCCCTTAACAAAAAAATCTCGCGAATTAGTCA
>CALZRA010000129.1 GCA_945828345.1 uncultured Bacteroidales bacterium | reverse complement strand
AACTCTCTGGAAGGCCACATCTACTTCCCGATGACTATCACGGTAACGAAGCCCGGTATTCCTTCAGTTACTGCAAAGAATCTGAACAACTGGGAAGATGGTGCATTCGTAGTTAACGTAGGTGAGCCCAAGCCTAATGGAGATGCCAATGTGAAAATCACAGATTATGCTTCTACTGTATTTAACCACGGTAAGAAGGAAATCATGTGGACTGACTTTGATTATGCATGGAAGGAAGGCACGCCCAAATGGACTGGTACTTCTGGCTACTATGTAAGCCATACTACCGATGTTACCACTGATCCTGCAACAGGTATTAATGGTGCTGGCAATAACACTGGCTACAAGTACTACTTCGTACCTGTTGAGGGTGATGGCTTTGTGTACAAGACTGCTGCTGGTGATGTAGTGAAATCGGATTACATGCCTGGAAGTGCACAGACTCTGATGGACAACATGCTTAGCGGTGACACGTCACCTCGTGACTATGTGTACAAGTATGACGCTGACAAGGTGTACAACCATAATGATCTTACTAGCACTACCAAGGTTGGCAACGTCTTCAAGTGCAATAAGATTTACAGTAACGATGTTCTGATTTGTACTTTGAATCAGAATAACGGACAAATCATTTGGAATACAAATGATAACGTTGCCTTGGATGTTCTCAATGCCAAAGAAGCAACCTCATTCACGGTAGGTATGGTAACTAACCACGTAGGTACCTGTGATGTAGCTCTGCCTCTGTTGATTGACGGTAATCTTGCACAGTTTGACTTCAAGGTTTTGCGTCCTATTAAGGAAGTAAATGCTATCAATCCAGTCGCTGAAGATAAGGATCACAATCCTATCCACCATAAGGTTATTGATGCTCAAACATCTACTTATGATGTGATATTGGCCGATCACTTACAGTTCAAAGACTGGCGTGGTGTAGATTTCTGGTCTGACCTGCAGTTGTTCTGGTTCTATCAGATAGAGGATATTTATACTGATAAGAACGAGATCATGACCAATGCCAATGGTAGTTGGCAGAAATTAAAGACTGCCAAACCTGAAATTACGGTTACTTTGGAAAATGAGACTCTGCCTGTTATCAGTCCTAATCCTTTACTGGATCCGTTGAAAGATAAGATTGGTAAGCTTGTTTACAAGAATAATACAGGTGCTACAGTAGTCAACAAGTATCAGATTAGAGTTCCTATCTATGTAACCTATGCTCTGACTGGTAATGTCAAGAATACAATTAAGACTTGGATTACTATTGAAGTAAATCCCTCCCGTCAGAATAATTAATAGATTGTACAAATAAACCTAAAGAGAGTGTGCGCCCCGAGCGTACACTCTCTTTTAAACTATTCGAATGCAATGAAAAAGTCTATTCTTTTCTCTTTGTTCGCCTTCGCTCTGCTTTGTGTGCACGTAGGATGCAGCAACAAGCCCAAACCTACGCCAGCCCAGGAGTTCCGCTCCGAGCTGACAGCCGAGGACACGACAAAGATGCTGGGCATCTGCGAAGAGTGCATGAAGACGCTCAAAGCCGGAAACATTGACGGCGCACTCAACCTGCTCTACCAATATGACGACTCTACCAAGACGGTGTCGCCTATCTCAGAAGAAAACAGGAAGAAAATGCGCAACACCTTCACTGTCTTCCCCGTACTCAACTACCGCATGGTCTACTACAACTTCACGACACAAGGGCTGAATGACGTGAAGTACGAAATCGAGTTCTTCGAAAAGGCTGACTCGACTGACCAGGCTCCCAACACCATCGGCCTGATGTTCAACCCCGTCAAGGTGGACGACCAGTGGTATCTCACCATGAAAGAAGCCGGCCAGGACTTCACCCGCACGCGCAACTAAGCAGATGAAGTAAGGCAACCATAGCCTTCCAAAAACTGACCATACCTCATGCAAAATCCGGCCTGTAACGAAATGCACGTTACAGGCCGGATTTCTGGTTCTCTCTATAGCAATCTATAGCCGTCTATTGAAATCTACTGTGCGCAATTTCAAAGGTCGGCAAGGTCTTGGTCGCTAAGTTTGGTAGCTTTCTGGATGTCGGCCAAGCTCATGCCCATAGCTTTCAGGCTGCGAGCAGTGTCCTTCAAGGCATTTACGCGGCCTCGCTCTATGCCTTGCGCCAGACCTTCCTCACGACCTTCCGCACGGCCTTCCTCAAGACCTTCCGCTCGGCCTTCCGCTCGGCCTTCTTCCAGACCTTCCGCACGACCTTCCGCACGACCTTCCGCACGACCTTCCGCACGACCTTCCGCACGACCCTCTTCCAGACCTTTTGCACGACCTTCTTCCAGACCATGTTTATGGGCACTGTAGTAGTAGGTTTTTTCGGTGCTGATGATATCCCAGAACTTGTCGTAGCCGAGCATTTGTTCTGGGGTATATGCCGATTCTTCTACTACAGAGAGGGCCTTGCTGATTTCCGGGTTATCCAAGAGGTCGGGGGAGACTTCGCGGGTTTCGCTCTTTATTTCTGTCAGATAGCGGAGCCAGAGCACGTGCATCTTCTTCTCGCTCATCGTTTGAGGGGTGAACTTGGGCAGCTCTACGAACACTAAGTGCAGGCCGTCGATGATTTTCTCGGAGTACTTCTCGTGTACCATACGGTAGTAATGGTAATACTCGGGGATGTCCTTCTCAAACACGTCGTTGACAATGTTCAGTGAATAAACGGGTTCAAGGAGCGCGTAGTTCTGTCCCTGGCCGAGCTGCCTGACGTATGCCTTGGCCGAGTTGAAGGTCACCCGTTGCAGGAACTCGGGAGACCATACCATCTGCATCTCCACTATGAACTGACGGCCCCGTGCATCCTGACAGCGCACATCGACAATGCTGTTCTTGCGCAGCGGATTTTCGGGCACCATTTCGGGCTGGAGATAGACTACTGACTGTATTTCCTCATCCGGTCTCTTGAACGGAAGGAGCGCGTTGAGCAGACTGATGACCAAATCGGGGTGTTCGCCAAACACCTTCTTGAACGTAAGGTCTGCTTTGGGGTCGAGATAACGTGCCATGTATGTAACTGTTTGTTGGATGCCACAGGCGGCAGGAAGTTATGAGTGCACTATGGCAGATGTCCTCCCATTTCATGAGTACATGCCGCTTGGCCTTGCAAAGGTAAGGAATTGTTCTGATACCTACAAACAGGCCCTTGGTCTGCGGACGGGTTGGGTCCGCAAGCCAAGGGCGTGTAAGATAATGAAAAGAGGGGGCGAAAGGATCAGTTACGCGTGCGGGTAAAGTCCTTGTCGGCATCCTTCATGGTGAGATACCACTGGTCGTCCACCTTGACGGGGTTGAACATCAGGCCGATGGTGTTGGGAGCCTGGTCGGTCGAATCAGCCTTTTCGAAGAACTCGATTTCGTACTTCACGTCGTTCTGACCTTCGGTGCTGAAGTTATAATACACCATGCGGTAGTTCAGCACGGGGAAGACGGTGAAGGTGTTGCGCATCTTGTTGCGCTTCTCCTCACTGAGGGGCGTGACGGCCTTGGTCGAGTCATCGTACTGATATAGCAGGTTGAGTGCGCCGTCGATGTTGCCGGACTTGAGTGTTTTCATACACTCTTCGCAGATGCCCAGCATCTTGGTCGTGTCCTCGGCAGTCAGTCCCGAGCGGAACTCCTGGGCAGCCGTAGGCTTCACCTTGCTGCCACATCCCACTGTGAGGCAGAGCACCAGGCAGGAGAGCAGCGCAAACAGAATGGACTTTCTCATGTAAGTCATATTAGTTTAAAAGAGAGTGTACACACAAGGCGCACACTCTCTTTAGGTTTATTTGTACAATCTATTGATTACTGGTAAGAAGGCTTAACCTTGATTACGAGTTCAGTCTTGAGAGACTTGTCACCAGCAGCGGAGAGACCATAAGTTACGTAGATAGGAACGTAGATGTTATAGCCGTTAACTACCGAAGCACCCGTGTTGGTGCGGTAAGTAATCTTACCGAGCTTGCCATCCAATGCAGGACGGGTCGGGTTCTTGCTTGAAACGGGCAGAGTTTCACCAGTGAGGTTAATCTGAACTTCAGGCTTGGCAACGCTCAACTTCTGCTTCGAACCGTTCACATCCGTCATGATATTGTCAGTGTCAATCTTAATGTCGGTGATTTCATAGAAGTAGAACAAGTGCAGGTCATTCCAGAAGTTAACATTACGCCAGTCGGTGAATTGGAGGTAGTTGGCCAGAGGGATGTCGTAAGTAGTAGTCTCGGCATCGATAACCTCAGCAGGACCACCAACAATGTCAACATTGACAGGACGCTGAACCTTGAATTTGAACATAGCGAGGCTGCCATCATAGTTCAAAGGCAGAGCTACATCACATGCACTTGCGTGCTCAGTTACCATACCTACCTTGAACTTAGTCTCGCTATTGGCATTAAGAACTTTCTTGGCCTCATCGTTCATTTCCCAAACTACCTGACCATTGCTCTGATTCAAAGTACAAATCTTAGTGCCATTGCTGTAGATTGCGTTGCAGCAGAAGATAGCGTCAGAGTACTTGTACTTGTAGTTACCAGAAACAAGCTTGTTGTCCATCAGATCCTGAGCGCTTGCGGGCAGGTTGCTGGGTGTTACAACAGTAGTACCAGCCTTGTAAATGAAGCCATTGCTTTCAGGAACGAAGTAGTACTTGTAGCCAGTATTTGCACCATTACCGTTGCCAGTGACACTTGTGTTATGGCTTGCATAGTAACCAGTAGCATCAGTCCAGCTGGGCTTGCCATTCTGCCATGCATAATCCAAGTCAGACCACAGAATCTCGTTCTTGCCATTATTCTGAACAGAAGTAGCATAGTCCGTAATCTTGGTAAGAGCACCACCGGGACGGGGCTGGCCAACGTTGATAGCGAATACATTGTCGGCCCAGTTCTCGTTACCCTTTGCAGAAACGGTGGGGATAGCGGGCTTCGTTACCGTGATAGTCATCGGGAAGTAGATGTGGCCTTCCAGAGAGTTGGCGTTGGAATTCTTGCGGTGGAACTTCACATAGATTGTAGCCGTGTGGCCATTCATGTCATAGATAGACTGCAGTTGCTCGGCAGTCAGCGTCCACTGCAGAACCGAAGTAGATACACCACCTACATTGTCATTAACTTTCACAACCTCACCCAAGCGAGTTGCAACGGGAGTACCGGCAACAGGGCTGGTAGTAACTTTGTACTGCTCGGCGTGGGTACCATTGAGTGTCAGTTCATACAGAGCTTCAAACTGTTCACGGCTCAAGCCACAAGCACTCAGTACAGCCTCAGAAATGTGCGACCAAGTAACCTTGCCTGTGTAGCCAGTGCAATTCCACTGCTTGTTACCAAAGTTATATGCAGCAGTCACCTTGCTTGCTTCTTCTTCAACAATCTGGAGGTGGAAGAAACCAACCAAAACAGTCTTCGTGCCTTCCATTACGCGAACGCGAACCAGGGGATGACGACCGATAGCAGCGCGAGCTTCAGCGTCAGAAGCAGGTTCAACCGTTTCGCCGGCTGCATTTACGCGACGAACCAACAGCTCATTATTAGAAGTGATATAAGCATACTTGCTGTCGCTGGTCGCGTTACCACCTGCGGTGTAGTCGATGAGCTTGAATTCATAGCTCAGACCGAACTTCTTCTCAGCGCCGTTCTCCAGAACTGCGTGAGCTACATTCTTGTTGGTCTCAGAAGTCCAGCTGTAGTGGATGTCGAAGAGCTTGGTCAGGTCAATACCCTTACCAGCAACATAATCCTTGTAGTTGATGGCATGGCTGGCAGCCTTAGTCAGAGCAGTAGCAGCATCGTCATACAGCTCAGCAGTGCAAGTATTCGTAGTAGTGAACGAATTGTTGTTGAAGGCAATGGCCAAGGGCTTAATCTGCGAAGTGTACAGCTGAGCGTAGTCAGAAGTAATCAGCTGATCTTTTCCATCGGGAGCAACAGTTGCCTGAAGCGCGAAGATAGAACCCTGCTTAACGTTTGCGCCACCACCGTTGTAGAGAGCGTGGAGCTTGTCAGCATTTACTTCCATACCTACAGTCAGTACACCATTCTGAGCAACGGGGCTGTAAACCGTAGCAGCCTTGTCGTTGATGTCGTTGTAGTACTGGCCAGCGAACTTGGGAGCCTCATTCGAAGCACGGTTGATAATCTGTGCATTCTGAGAGATGAAGGCGAGGTTAGCACCGGGTACTTCAGCGTTAGAAGGATTCAGGTGATACTTCACTGCGATAGCGGGAGCTACATTCTTTTCGCTATTTACATTGGTCACGAAGTCCCATTCAGCACGAGCTGCTGTGATGGTGAAGGCAGCACCATTATCCATCGTACCAGCAGAAGCGGCGGCTGCACCAGTCGTAAGGTGATTGTAGTGCATGTAGCCATATTCCTGCGATTCAATACCGTCTACATAGAGTTCGGGCTTGAACACGATAGAACGGAGCACGTTGCTCAGCGTATTGCGCAGCGTGTTGATCTTGATGTCGAATGCCATTTCGAGGTCAGTAATGCTCTGCGTGATAGCAGGAATGGTCGTATCGTTCAGCACATCGATGGCATTTTCAACATCCGTCACGCGATCCTTCAGGTCCTCGAACTCCTGATCGTAAGCCGTCTTGAGGTTGGCGATGGTGGTGTTAGTCGCATCAACGCTTTCCATGATGCGTGCTTCAGCGTCACCAATCATGCCTTCAATCTGAACGCGGAGCTTGTTTTCGAGGTAGCCCTTCACGTCGTTCAGCTCTTCAACGAGAGCGTCAATCTGGTTCTGGAGGTTAGTGTTGGTGCCTTCCTGGGTAGCCTTGAATGTTTCGAGAGCAGTAATCTGACCGTTGATGGCAGCAATCTTGCCGTTCACTTCGTCCAGCTTGCCGTTGATCTTATCGCTCAACGAATTAATCTGGGCTTCGAGCGAAGACTTCACTTCGTCAATCTTCGTGCTCAGCTCACCGAGCTTGGTAGCCTGAGCGTCGAGCTTGCTT
>CALZRA010000128.1 GCA_945828345.1 uncultured Bacteroidales bacterium | reverse complement strand
GTACTAAAATTTGATGGTTTTTTGGTCAACCTATTTCAGTACAAGACAGCCTGACTTTCTCTTTAAGCTTGACTCCACTGTCCTGCTCCCCCTGATTTCTCATGCAAACAAGTCCAGGCTTTGGTGCGACAACTCGCCGAGTTGTCACACCTGGCCCAGACTTTGTCTTACATAAACACCCCCTTTTGGAGAGGCTGTATGCTTGCATCCTGCTGACTGAGGCTGAATGGTTGCTGAATAGCCTGAAGGGTTTGAGACCAGAACCCTTCAGGCAGTTTTCCATTGAGAATCAACCATAATGAAGGGGCGGCTGAAGGGTTGAACGATTTTTTCGACTTTAAAAATGCGTATAAGAAGGAGTATAATGGGCTTCCAGTGCACTGTCGCCTCTTATCCTGTTGTATATTATTTGGAGGCACTTCATTCCATAATTTGTTACTTTAAATCAGATAAGCTGCGACTCAGCCTACCGTCAAATTAGAAGTGCAAATGCAAAATCTTTCAGCTTTTCTTTGCACTTCGCTCGCCTTGCACTATCTTTTGATAAGATAGGCTGCGGCTCGGAAGTGCAAATGCAAAATCTTTCAGCTTTTCTTTGCACTTCGCTCGCCTTGCACTATCTTTGCGCGGAATAATTTTTTTGATGAATGAAAACATTGTATAAAATTAAAAAAGGCTTGGACTTGCGATTGCAGGGCGAGGCTGAACTTAAGCTGGTGAAAGCTGGCCTGAGTGAGGAGTATGCGCTGATGCCTACCGACTTCCAAGGCATTGTGCCCCGCGCTGTGGTGAAGGAAGGCGACCGGGTGCTGGCAGGTGAGGCCCTGTTTGTTGACAAGGCTACCGAACGCATCCACTTCGTTTCGCCAGTCAGCGGAACAGTGGTCGGCGTGGAACGTGGAGAACGCAGAAAGTTGCTGCGCTTCCGCGTGAAGGCCGACAAGGAACAGGTGTTCAAGGATTTCGGCGCAAAGTATGATACAACACATCTGACGGCTGACAGCGTGAAGTCGCTGTTGCTCGAAAGCGGACTGTTCGGTTTTATGCGCCAACGTCCCTACGACGTGATTGCCAGTCCTGACGACACGCCGAAAGCTATCTTCATCTCGGCTTTCAGCAAAATGCCGTTAGCTGCTGACTTCAGCTTTGTGGTGAAAGGCCATGAAGAGGATTTCAAGAACGGCGTGAGGGCACTGGCCAAGCTGGCCAAGGTGCATCTGGGCATCTGCCCGGCTCAAATCAACTCGGATTTGCTCCCCATCAGCGAGGCAGAGGTCAGCGTGTTCGACGGACCGAACCCCTCGGGCAATGTGGGTGTACACATTAACCGCATCGATCCTGTCAACAAGGGCGAGGTAGTGTGGACGCTGTCACCCGAGATTGCCGTTGTGCTGGGCCGCCTGTTGCGTACAGGCAAACTGGACCTTACACGCCGGGTGGCCGTGGCAGGCTCACAGGTGCGCCAGCCTCATTATGTGGAGACATTGGCAGGTGCTCCTCTGGCAGACCTGCTGAAGGGTCAGCTCGACACCGATGCCCACGTGCGCATCATCAACGGCAACCCGCTGGTGGGCTACAAGACCGATGTGACCGGTTTCTTGGGCGCATTCAACAACGAAGTGTGTGCCATTCCAGAAGGCGACGACGTGAACGAGGCTTTCGGCTGGATAGCACCGCGCCTGAATGATTACTCCACAAGCCGTAGCTATTTCACCTGGCTCTTAAGGAAAAAGCGTGCCTATAACCTCGACTGCCGCATCAAGGGTGGTGAGCGCCACATGATTATGAGTGCCGAGTACGAAAGGGTCTTCCCGATGGACATTTACCCCAGCTTCCTCATCAAGGCTATCATTGCGGGTGACATTGACCGTCAGGAGGCATTAGGCATCTATGAAGTGGCTCCCGAGGACTTTGCCGTGGCTGAATTTATCGATTCGTCCAAGCTCGAACTGCAGCGCATCGTGCGCCAGGGTCTGGACGTGCTGCGCAAGGAGAATGCCTAAAGAGCGAGGCGGAACGCTTCGCTCAGTTTGAAGGCTGAAGCTGGTGTGTGGGACGGGGATGCTGCCTCTGTGGCAGTTTCGTCAGCCCGAAGGCCCCCTACAGGCTTTACCTTAAAACTGAGCTTCGCTCTCCATCTTAATTATTAAAGACAACAACAATGCTAAAAAAATTCTTTGACAATATCCGGCCGAACTTTGAGGAAGGAGGCAAGCTCAAGGCTTTCCGCTCCGTGTTCGATGGTATGGAAACGTTCATGCTTGTGCCCAATGCCACGTCACGTTCGGGTGTGAGCATTCACGATGCCATCGATTCGAAGCGCATCATGTCGTTCGTGGTGATAGCCCTGATGCCGGCCCTGCTGTTTGGCATGTACAACATCGGTTACCAAAATGCCGCTGCGGCCGGCAAGCTGGCCGAAACGGGCTTTTGGTCGATGTTCCTGTATGGTTTCTTGCTCACTCTGCCCAAGATTGTAGTGTCTTATGTGGTGGGTCTGGGCATTGAGTTCACCGTCGCACAGTGGAAGAACGAGGAAATCCAAGAGGGCTACCTCGTGACCGGTATGCTCATTCCGTTGATTGTTCCCGTAGGCTGCCCCCTGTGGATGCTGGCCGTAGCCGTGGCGTTCTCCGTCATTTTCTGCAAGGAAATATTCGGCGGTACAGGCATGAACATCTTCAATCCTGCCTTGGTAGCCCGTGCCTTCCTGTTCTTCTCCTATCCCACAAGCATGAGTGGCGACAAGGTGTGGGTGGCAGCCCACGAGGTGTGCGGCTTAGGCTACAACCTGCCTGATGCCACGACCATGGCCACCCCGTTGGGCGAAGCCGCTGCCGGCCTGGCTCCCACGGCCAGCTTCAGCGACATGGTCTGGGGACTGATTCCGGGTTCTATCGGCGAAACTTCGGTCGTTGCCATCGCCTTGGGCGGCCTGCTCCTTTTATATACACAGATTGCTTCATGGCGCACCATGCTCAGTGTCTTTGCCGGTGGCATTCTGATGGCAATACTCTTCAACATGTCAGGCATTGAAGGCAACGCAGTGGCCAACATGCCTTGGTATGAACACCTCGCCACAGGTGGCTTCTGCTTCGGTGCCGTATTCATGGCCACAGACCCCGTAACAAGTGCGCGCACAGAGAACGGCAAATTCATCTATGGCTTCCTGATTGGTGCGCTGGCAGTGCTGATTCGCGTGTTGAATCCGGGTTATCCCGAAGGCATGATGCTGGCCATCCTGTTCATGAACATGTTTGCCCCGCTCATTGACTACTGCTTCGTACAGCGTAACATCAACAAACGACTCAAGAGAGCAAGCAAATAGCAGTGAAATGGTTTGCACGGCCTTGGGCTTCTGCGTGAACAGGACGTTCCAAGACCGATGAAACCGGTAACATTTCTACTTATGAATACAAACAACAATACTTATACGGTCGTTTATGCTTCGGTCATGGTGGTGATCGTGGCATTCCTGCTCGCATTCGTTTCATCGGCTTTGAAGCCCACGCAGGAACAGAATGTGGCACTCGACAAGAAGAAACAGATTCTGGCTGCGCTGAACATCCGCAATCTGGACAATGCCGACTCGATTGAGGCACGCTACAACGCTGTTGTCCAGGCCGACCAGGTGGTAAGTGCCGACGGTACGATAGTGAAAGACGGTGCCAGCAAGGAGAACGACGGCTTCCGGGTGGCCAATAAGGACATCACGGCTGACTGCCTGCCTGTCTACGTGTGTGAAGTGGACGGCGAAACGAAATATGTGGTTCCTATGACAGGACGCGGCCTGTGGGGCGGCCTGTGGGGATATATGGCAGTGAATGCCGACCTGCAGACCATCTACGGTGCCTATATCTCGCATGAGAGCGAAACGGCCGGTCTGGGTGCCCTGATAGCAGAAGAGTCTTTCCAGCAGAAGTTCTGCGGCAAGCACCTGTTTGCCGATACCGATTCGACACAGGTGGCACTGACCGTGGTGAAGAACGGTAAAGTGGAACTCGGCAAGGAAAACTGGCAGGTGGACGGCATTACCGGTGCCACGCTGACCTCAGTCGGTGTGGCCAACATGGTAACACAAGGCCTGCAACAGTACATGGGCTATTTCCAGTCCGTCAAATAACCGGGTAGGTCCAAGTAAACGGCTTCGCAAACAAAGAAGCCCAAACCCTTTAAAAAGTTAAAGAACAATGAGTTTGTTTTCAAAAGAAAATAGAGAAGCCCTTATAGGCCCGCTCCACCTGAACAACCCTGTGACGGTACAGGTGCTGGGCATCTGTTCGGCCTTGGCGGTTACCTCACAGCTCGAACCAGCCATTGTGATGGGTCTGTCGGTGACGGTCATTACCGCCTTTGCCAATGTCATCATCTCGCTGCTGCGCAAGACCGTGCCCAACCGCATCCGCATCATTGTACAGCTCGTAGTCGTTGCCACGCTGGTGACCCTGGTGTCGCAAGTGCTGAAAGCCTATGCCTATGACGTGAGCGTACAGCTTTCGGTCTACGTGGGTCTGATTATCACCAACTGTATCCTGATGGGCCGCCTCGAAGCCTTCGCCATGATGAACGGTCCCTGGGAATCATTCCTGGACGGCGTGGGCAGCGGTCTGGGCTATGCCTGGGTGCTGGTAGCCGTAGGCTTCGTGCGCGAACTGCTCGGAAGCGGCACCCTGCTCGGACTGCGCGTCATCCCTGAGAGCATCTATGCCGAGAACGGCGGTTTCTATGTGAACAACGGCATGATGACCATGCCCGCCATGGCCCTCATCCTGTGTGGATGCCTTATTTGGGCAAGCCGCGCACTGACCAAGGAACAGAAGTAATGAACAGGCACGGACTGCCATGTGGCTGACACATGTGGCAGCAAGCCATTAACACCGAATTTATCAATGGAACATTTATTCAGTCTGTTCGTCCGCTCGATATTTGTGGACAATATGATATTCGCGTTTTTCCTCGGCATGTGTTCCTATCTGGCCGTATCGAAAACCGTGAAAACAGCACTGGGGTTGGGCGTGGCCGTAACCTTTGTGCTCATGATTACCGTGCCCGTCGACTATCTGCTTCAAACCCGCGTGCTGGGTCCTGACTGTCTGGTCGAGGGAGTAGACCTGTCGTTCCTGTCGTTCATCCTGTTCATTGCCGTGATTGCCGGCATTGTACAATTGGTCGAAATGATAGTCGAGCGATTCTCGCCTTCTCTCTATGCCGCGCTGGGCATCTTCCTGCCGCTGATTGCCGTGAACTGCGCCATCATGGGTGCCAGTCTCTTCATGCAGCAGCGCATCGGCATGGAGCCGGGCAGCTCGCAGTTTATAGGCAATGTAGGTGACGCCCTGGTTTATGCCTTAGGTTCCGGCATTGGCTGGCTGCTGGCTATCGTAGCCCTGGCTGCCATTCGCGAAAAGATGGCATACACCGATGTGCCCAAGCCCCTGCAGGGACTCGGCATCACCTTTATCACCGTAGGCTTGATGGCCATGGCCTTCATGTGCTTCTCGGGCTTGAACATTTAACCACAGCTACAGATTAACTCAATGGATATCAATCTTATACTAACAAGCATCGGAGTATTCTTGGTAATGATACTCCTTCTGGTCATTGTGTTGCTGGTGGCCAAGCGATACCTGTCGCCAAGCGGCAAGGTGAACATTAGCATCAATGGCAAGGACAATGTGAGCGTCGAGCAGGGAGGCAATCTGCTTTCCACCCTTTCAGAACAGGGCATCTATCTGCCTTCTGCCTGCGGCGGAAAGGGCAGCTGCGGACAGTGCAAGTGTCAGGTGGTAGAAGGAGGCGGAGAAATCCTTGACTCCGAGCGCGGCCATTTCACACGCAAGCAGGTGAAGGAACACTGGCGTTTGGGTTGCCAGTGCAAGGTGAAAGGCGACCTCGCCATTCAAGTGCCCGACAGTGTGCTGGGTGTAAAGGAATATGAATGTACGGTGATTTCGAACAAGAACGTGGCTACCTTCATCAAGGAGTTCAAGGTGCAGCTTCCTGCCGGTGCCCACATGGACTTCCTGCCCGGTTCGTACGCCCAAATCAAAATCCCTGCATTCACCATGGATTACGACAAGGACATCGACAAGGGCCTGATTGGCGACGAATACCTGCCGGCCTGGCAGAAGTTCGGCCTGTTCCCCTTGAAGTGCGTCAACACCGAACCCACAGTGCGTGCCTACTCCATGGCCAACTATCCTGCCGAAGGCGACGTGTTCATGCTCACCGTGCGTATTGCCACACCGCCCTTCAAGGCTGACCGCAGCGGTTTCATGGACGTGAATCCCGGTATCGCCTCGTCCTACATCTTTACGCTCAAGCCCGGTGACAAGGTCATCATGAGCGGTCCTTACGGCGATTTCCACCCACACTTCGACTCGAAGAAGGAAATGATTTGGGTCGGTGGTGGTGCCGGTATGGCCCCGCTGCGCGCACAAATCATGCACATGACCCGCACCTTGAACTGCCGCGACCGCGAAATGCACTATTTCTATGGAGCACGTGCGTTGAACGAGGTATTCTATCTCGAAGACTTCCAGCAGCTGGAAAAGGACTTCCCCAACTTCCACTTCCATCTGGCTCTCGACCGTCCCGATCCCGCAGCCGATGCCGCAGGCGTGAAGTACACAGCGGGCTTCGTTCATCAGGTGATGTACAACACCTACCTGAAAGACCACGATGCCCCCGAGGACATTGAATACTACATGTGCGGTCCCGGTCCGATGTCGAAGGCTGTTGTAGGAATGCTCGACAGCCTGGGCGTAGAACCCGAAAGCATCATGTACGACAACTTTGGCGGATAAACCGCCCGTTTTCAACGATGCGCGTGGCTTACGTCACGCGCAGCGTATGACAGGCTGGGAGAGCAGTCTTCCCAGCCTGTTTTCACATAAGATTGTGCAAGTGAGCGCAGAGCCAAGCTTGCCCCCAAGCTATGCGAGCGCAGCCAATCTTATGAAACCCTCATGACAATTTAGAAGTCGCCAAAGTAA
>CALZRA010000127.1 GCA_945828345.1 uncultured Bacteroidales bacterium | reverse complement strand
AATGAGTTCACTCATGGGGCGTTCTTTAAAACCTAATTTATAGAACACCCCTATAGTGATAAGGCTACCTAATCACTAACACTTGACACCTAAACAACACCTAATCACTCATCACTAATACTTAATACTTAAACAAATCGCTCGCAAAATTAAGCAATCCCCTTGAAAGTTCTCGAAAAATCCTTACTTTTGTGTACTAAAATCCAACAACCCCTTTGAATTTCCCATTCCGATGAACGATAAGCCCACCGCCTACCGCGGCATATTTCTATTGGTTTTCATCCTGACTGTCACCACACTTGGCATAGCCCGGTGTGTCAACCCTTCGCTCACACTGGCCCCCGTGGCCAGCGACCAACCGGGAGAAAAGGCAAAGGCCAGCCTTTTGGGCCATGAAGCTGCATCCCACAACCATACGGCACCTGCACCCACACACATGCCCGACAGCATTGGGCGGCAGTCCCGCCATGTCGACAGCCTGCTGCTGCGTCCCCGGGCAAGGCTCACTCTGCTTCGGCCCGATGGCAAACCCGTAAAGAACCGCGTGACCAGCGTACGGCGGTTCGAAACGTCCTTCCCCGACCTCAACGACGTGCAGCTCGCCACAGCGCAGCGGTTGGGCATCCCCCACATTGAAAACCGCGACGAAGCCGTACGCCGCCTGAAGGAACTGGTCTATGTGGGCGACAACCCCTTCTATACCATCCAGCCGCTGCACCAGTCCATACCCTATTTAGTGCCAAGGGCAGCTACCCTGCTGGACGAAATAGCCCGCGCCTTCAATGACTCCTTAGTCACCAAAGGCTACGAACCGCACAAGTTGCTCGTCACCTCCGTGTTGCGCACCAAGGACGATGTGAGCCGCCTGCGCCGCATGAACCACAACGCCTCCGAAAACAGTTGCCACCAATATGGCACCACGTTCGACATTTCCTATAACCGCTTTCTGCAAATCAACGACGACGGCAGCAGCGAAATCCGCTGGGTCACGGTGTTCAAGTCCATCTTGGCCGAAGTACTCGAAGACCAGCGCCTCATGGGCACCTGCTACGTGAAGTACGAAGTGAAACAGTCCTGTTTCCACATCACGGCCCGATAAACACTCACGCCCCATGTACCAACCTGAATGGGCCAAGCTACTGGAAGGACGCATGGCCAAATCCACTGTCGAACACATCGTACGCAGCGCCAGCCGCCACGCAGACGACATCAGCCTGTTGTGCCGCATGGTGCTCGACGAACACACCGAACCGCGCCAGGCCATGTATGCCACATGGGTGCTGACGCATGTAAGCCAGCCCGACAAGCTGCAACATGTGGCCCCCCTTCGCGATGCCTTCATCGACCGGGTGCTTGCGCCAAACCTCCCCTTCCGTCCCGGCCTGCTGCTCACCTTGATCTATGACTTGCCCGAACCTTCCGAACCTCGCATGGACCTGCTGGACTATTGCCTGGCGAACATAGCCAACGAACACATGCACGACAGCTGCCGGGCCATGTTCATCAAGCTGGCAGCCCGCAAATGCCGCCCCTATCCCGAGCTTACCGCCGAGCTGCACGCCATCCTCAACCTATTGCCGCCCGGACAGCCGCCCTGCATTGAAT
Source organism: uncultured Bacteroidales bacterium (assembly GCA_945828345.1). Lineage (GTDB taxonomy): Bacteria > Bacteroidota > Bacteroidia > Bacteroidales > Bacteroidaceae > Alloprevotella. The sequence goes on along the minus strand of CALZRA010000127.1, from coordinate 5,409 downwards.
GTGCCAAGCGCAAGGCCATGCAAGGCGGGCGCAAGACAAAGAGAAGCCACCCCTAACAGCTTTCAGGGCCGGAAGCAGCGTGGGACAGTCCTGGGAGTATGATAAATCAACTTTCGCAGGTCGCTGCCGTTAGTTGACAAGCGTTCAAGGCACGGGCTGAAAGCCCAACAAGCGCTTAGCCCAGGGCATCGCCCTGGGTAGAGTGAAGCGATGAAGTGCGCCCTGAAAGGGCAAAAGATTGTGCAAGTGAGCGCAGAGCCAAGCTTGCTTGAGCTATGCCGAGCGCAGCCAATCTTATGAAAAGCATTTACACAAAACGCTTGTATTATAACGCTTTTGCCCCTACGGGGCGCACTTCATCCCCTCATTCCACCCAGGGCGATGCCCTGGGCTACGTGCTTTTGCCCCTTCTTTAAGTGCCTTGAACGCTTGGGGTATGGTTGGCTGCGCCCACTTGCACAATCTTTTCATGAGGATTGGCACCAGCTCGTGATGCTGCTGAAACTATACAACCGGCACGTCTGCCACATTATCCGTTCGGTTGACCAGACAAAGCTCAACTGCTACTGGATTGACTACGAAGGTTGCCGGGTGACCCTCGATGCCATGATACGTGGCTACATCAACCATCTGAACCTGCACTTCGGGCAGATTCACGAACTGTTGTAGATAGGGAAGCTGGCAGAGCCTCCTTTGTCAAAACACAACTACCCTCTTGTTCCCCCAAAAAAATGGCAGATTGAACGATATGGAAACCGACCGTATACTGCTCCGCCATTGGCAGGAAAGTGATGCCGATGTGCTGTATGAATACGCTAAAGAGCCAGAACTGGGTGAGCGCGCCGGTTGGCCGCCACACAAATCCCGCGAGGAGAGCCTGGAAGTCATCCGCACGGTGTTTGACAACCCGACCACTTGGGCCATTGTACTGAAAGAAACGGGAAAGGTGGTTGGCGCGATGGGCTACGGGCCGTCGTGCGACTGCTCCCTGCCTTCACGCGAAGGAGAACCTACCGTGGGCTATTGGATAGGCAAACCATTTTGGGGCAAAGGTATTTGTACTGAGGCGCTGAGATTGATGATCCGACATATACGTGAGACGACCGACATAAAATCTCTTGTCAGTGGTCATTTCACCGACAATCCCGCTTCGGGCAGGGTGATGGAAAAGTGCGGCTTTATCCCAACGGGCGAAACGGCATTCGACGACAGCCTCTATGGAGGAGAGAGCAAACCCATCAGGGTGCTGAGGCTGGCATTCCGGTAATACCTGAATGGGCGTTTGGAAAACTGCGAGATATATTTGACGTGATATGAAAAGTATACTGATTCTCAACGCAAGCCCCAGAAAGGAGGGCAACATCGCGCAAATGGTGGCTGAAATGGCTGACGAGGCCAAGGCGCACGGAGCTGTGGCCGAAGTGGTTGAAGTCCAGAAGCTGAACGTGCGGCCTTGCATGGCTTGCATGGGATGCAGGGAAAAGAAGGTCTGCGCACTGCCCGACGACGATGCACAACGGGTGTTGCAGCTCATCAGGGACTGCGATGCCCTGGTGATTGCCGCCCCCTGCTATTGGGGCAACATCCCCGGTACCCTAAAGCTGTTGTTCGACCGTATGGTATACGGTTTGATGGGCGAAAGCACACGAGGCTTCCCGAAACCGCTGCACAAGGGCAAGCGCTGCGTGCTTGTCAGCACGTCGACCACTCCCTGGCCGCTGAACGTGCTGATGCACCAGAGTCATGGGGCTATCAGGGCCTTGAAGGAGATATGCCGCTACAGCGGATTCAAGGTTGTAGCAACCATCGAAAAGGGAGGGACGCGCCGGAATACTACGCTCACGAAAAGGGAAACCGCCAAGTGCCGAAAGGCGGCGAGAAGACTCTTATAGAACAAAAAAGCTAAGACCAACCTGATGAAACAACTGATTGCCTGCTGTGGCCTCGACTGCGAAACATGCGAGGCACGCATAGCCACTGTGACGGACGATAACCTTCTGCGCGAAAAAGTGGCCAAAGAATGGGGAGAGCTGAACCAAATGGAAATGAAGCCCGAATGGATTAACTGTATGGGAGTGTCGCACCGAAGGGTGCAAGACCTTCTATTGCAGCGAACTGTGCAAGATTCGCCCATGTGCTACGCAGAAAGGCTACGACACCTGCGGCAACTGCTCCGAACTGCACACTTGCAGCACGCTGGGAGAGCTGGCCAAGAACGCTCCCCATGTATTTGACAATCTGACTGGCAGATGACCTCGTTAAGTTCCCCCACAAAGCAAGGCCGTCTACCTGACAAGCAGTGTCTTTGTCGTTGGAAACCATGCTGAACCTACTATCAGTGTTCCGTCAAAATCGGGACACTGATTCTTTTTATATACGGCTAATGGCAGACAATCATCTGTCCATATAATCATCATGTTTGGATTGCCCAGAGCACACTACACCTCAATAGTCAACCCGTCATAAGCCATCATGACATGGGGCGGCAGCTGGCCCGAAAGTTCTGCATGAAGACCAATCTGGTGGGAGGCATGGATGAGATAGGCACGGCGAGGCTGTATCTCGCTGATCAGCTGCAAGGCTTCGAACAACGTCTGGTGAGACCCATGTGGTTCATGTCGAAGGGCATTGATTATCAAGGTTTTCACGCCATGCAACTGAGGCAACACTTCTGGGGGCATGTAGCTGAGGTCGGTGATATAGGCCAGGCGGTTTTCGTTGCGCCACGCCAAGATGGGCAAACGGCCGTGGAGCACCTGGAAGGGAGTCAGCTTCATGCCGCACACTTCAAGGCTTCGGCCAGGCTGAACGACCTGCAAGCTGAGGTTGGGAACACCAGGATATTTGTTCTCTACAAAGCAATAGGGCATACGTTCGCGCTGGTGGCGGGCGCAAAGTTCATCGGCATAGACTTCGACGGCCTGCCGGGAAGAATAGGGACGCAAATCATCCAGCCCTCCCACATGGTCGTAGTGTTCGTGGGTGAGCAGTACGGCGCGGATGGCAGGCACATGGGGATGGTTGCGCAACAGTCTGAGCATCTGCCAGCGAAAGTCGGGACCGCAGTCAATGAGCACTGAGCCTTGCGGGGTTTCGAGCAAGGCCGAGGTGCGCAGACGGGTGTCGCGAGGGTCGGACGAAGTGCAGACGGCGCAATGACAACCTATCTGGGGCACACCGGTGCTGGTGCCTGTGCCCAGAAAATGCAAGCGAATGGGAAACATAGCGGACTAAAGAGGGGGGCTTAGCAGATGATGTTGGCCTCGGGGCTGATCAGGATGCCGAAGCGTTGCTTCACGTCGGCCTGGACTTGTCGGGCCAGCCGGAGTATGTCGGCACCCGTTGCCCCGCCCAAGTTGACCAGCACCAAAGCCTGCTTCTCATAGACTCCGGCTGGACCGAGGTTACGCCCCTTCCAACCACACTGTTCGATGAGCCACCCTGCGGGAATCTTCACCCCGTTCTCCACTTCGTAATGGGGCATGTCGGGATATTGCTGCTGCAAATGGCGGAACACGTCGATGCTGACTACAGGATTCATGAAGAAGGAACCCGCACTGCCCATCTCGGCCGGGTCGGGCAGCTTGGCACGGCGCACCTCTACCACCAGATTGCGCAACACGGCCGGCGTGACTTCTCCGGGAGTGATGTTCCGCTGTTGCAGCTCACGGGCTATGGCTCCGTAGTGCAGGTCGGGCTGGAAGCAGAGGGGCAGCTTGAAGACCACGTGGGTCACGATGAATTGTCCGGCCTGCTCTTTCTTGAATAGGCTGCTGCGATATCCATATCGGCATTCACTGCCACGCAGCTCACACAACTCGCCTGTACTCACCTGAACGGCCTCAACCGTGTCGATGAACTGGCAGACTTCTACGCCGTAGGCCCCGATGTTCTGTACTGCGGCGGCACCCACTTCGCCCGGAATGAGCGAGAGATTCTCCAGCCCGCAATAGCCACGCGCCACACATTCGGCCACCAAATCATCCCAGACCTGTCCGGCACCTACCTTCAGCCACACGTGACGGTCTGTTTGCCTTTGCACCTCGATGCCCCGTATGGCCGAATGCACAATGGTGCCCTCGAAGTCATGGACAAACACGAGGTTGCTGCCGCTGCCTATGTGCAGCCATTGGGTTTGCCGCAACTGGGGCAGACGTTCCAGCAGTTGGCTGACGGTTGTATACTCAAAGAAGTCACGGCACTGTGCGTCAATGCCAAAGGTGTTGTGATGAAGCAGTGAATACATATTATAAAAGGGGGAGACGGAGTATATAGGAAGGTTCTTTCCATGTTTTTGCTGAGGATTGCCTGAAGAGGGATGCTGCTGTGTGTCAGTTCTCCAATTTCTCCAGCATCCAGGTTTTGCCCATGCGCAGGAAGGTGAGCGAACAGCTCATACCTCCCGACGGACTACACAGCATCAGCACCCTGCGGCGCGACTTACCGTAGCTTTGTCCATAGTTGATACTGGTGACATGGCCCGAAGGCAAGTCGGGACGGAAGTCAGGCCATTGGTTCACATCGAGGATTCCTTCAATGGTCTGAAAGCTGTCGGAATCGTAGGTAGTGAAATAGAACGGGTCGGCAATGTGTGCCAGCTGGAAGGCGGTACTGGTGGCAAAGCGGTTGTAGAAGGTGTAAAAGTCACTGTCGGCATGACGGTTCAGGGCGTGCGTGTCCATTTCGACCAAGTGCCACTGCCGCTGTACTTTGGCAAACACGTATTGCTCCACGCGCTGACGTCCAAAATCAATGCAGTCAACCGTCACACGGCTGAGTGAAGTGTCCTTCTCTGCCTTGGCCTGCCGGGCATTGGCATAGATTTGCAGATAAATGTCTTCCTTGCTGTAGAGGCGGTTGAACTTCCACGCCTCGCGGCTGACGAAACGCTCCTTTCCGTCCACTACATGTCGCAACGGGAACACGATACGTTCATACTGGAAACGGCGGTTGTTCATGAAGGAATAGACGAAATCGTCAAACAAGCCGTCCGCTGCACGAGGGGGCTCGGGCAGGCTGTCAGCCACCAACGAATCGGCCATACCGACCGTGTCGGATTGTTCTTCCTGCCAATCAACAGGACTTGGCGAAGTGGCCCGACGGCACGACGTGCCAAACACGGCTATAATCAGCAAGAAGGCCAGCGTCTTTATGGAACACACGCAATACATATTATATAATGATATAGTGCACTTGACTCACGGACTGAATCGGGGGACAAAGTTAGTGCAAGGTGAGAACAGCGGAAAGAAAACAACGCTTTTTTTAGGGGTGTTCTATAAATTAGGTTTTAAAGTTTCGCAGACCGCTGCCGTTAGTTGGCAAGCGTTCAAGGCACGGGCTGAAAGCCCAATAAGCGCTTAGCCCAGGGCATCGCCCTGGGTAGGTTAACCGCCGTGAATGCGCCCT
>CALZRA010000126.1 GCA_945828345.1 uncultured Bacteroidales bacterium | reverse complement strand
CTGGGGCTGAACGACCGCGTGGCGCGCTACTACGTGGAGCGGCTGCACGACCAGACAGACAGCCAGGCCCTCGCCGCCCTCCAGTACGCGAAGAACCGCTGGGGGCTGGAATACGCCGAAGAGGCGGGCATGGGCTACGCCCCCGCGTCCGGATCCGCGCTCTACGAGTGGGCACGGAAGCGCGGAGAGAACCTCGACCACCTCTTCGAGCTCGGCCTTCTGGGGAAGAACGAGCAGCGCGGCACGGTCTACGACTTCTACCGCGGCCGTCTGGTCATTCCCATCCGCGACAAGCAGCGCCGCACCGTGGGCTTCACCGCCCGCGACGTGACGGGCCAGTCCGAGGCCAAGTACCTCAACAGCCGCGAAAGTCCCGCCTACTCGAAGCGGGAGCACGTCTTCGGCATCGACATCGGCTGGCGCGCGGCACTGAAGCGCGACCAGTGGCTGCTGGTGGAAGGCGCGCCCGATGCCATGAAGCTCCACTCGGTGGGCTTCGACAATGCCGTGGCCCCGCTGGGCGGAGAATGGACGCGCGAACAGCTGAAGGCGCTGGCCAAGACCACGCGCTCCGTGTGCTTCATCAACGACGCCGACCCCATTCCCGCGGGACAGCGCTGGGGCGCGGGCATCGGCTTCGTGCTGAAGAACGGGCGGAAGGCGCTGGAGATGGGCTTCACCGTCTCCGTGCGGGAGCTGGCGAACGGCGAGGGGAACACCAAACAGGACCCGGGCTCGTACTTCACAGAGCGCTCCATGATGGACACGCTGGAGGAGGAGGAGTTCGTCAGCTGGGCAGCGAAGAAGCTCTGGGACAAAAACGAGAACATCAACCAGAAGAGCGACACCATCCGCCGCATCGCCGAGCTCGCCTCGTTCATCACCGACGAGACCCGCACAGACATGATCATCGACGAGCTCTCGAAGCTCCGCAAGGGCAAGGAGTTCTGGCGCTCGAACATCAACCGCGCGAAGTGGGCGCGCATCGACGCGCAGAAGAAGACCACGCAGGAGGTGGACCTCCGCCGCTACGGCTTCACCGAAGACCGCGGCTGCTACTACGGCCTGACAGACCAGGGCGAAGTACAGTGGAGCAACTTCACGCTCCGCCCGCTCTTCCACGTGCGCAGCGACGAACGCCCCCTCCGACTCTTCGAGCTCCGCGACCAGAAGGGCACGAAGGAGCTGCTGGTGCTCGACATGGACGACCTCAACAGCCTCCAGCGCTTCCGCAAGAAGCTCGAAGGCATGGGCAACTACCTCTTCCAGGGCAACGAGAACGACATGCTGAAGCTGAAGGCCTATCTCTACGAACAGACCGAGACGGCCACCATCATCAGCAAGATGGGCTACCACCGGCGCGAAAACTTCTACGTCTTCTCGAACGGCGTGTACACCGAGGGCCAGTTCATCGGCGCGGACGCTTACGGCATCGTGCGGTGTGCGGAGGAAGGCAAGCCCTCGAGGTGCTTTTTTCTGCCGATGGCCACCCACACCTTCGACACCGAGGACGAAGGCGAAGGCGCGTACAGCCTGGAGCGGCGGTTCACCCACCGCACGCTCAACGCCGTGCCGTTCGCCGACTACATGGAGAAATTTTGCCGCGTGTGGGGTCAGAACGGCCGCGTGGGCCTGCTCTACTGGCTCGCCTCGTGCTTCCGCGACATCATACAGGGCTGTACCTCCAGCTTTCCCCTGCTGAACCTCTTCGGCCCGAAGGGTACGGGCAAGAGCCACTGCGGCTCCTCGCTCATGACCTTCTTCACCACGGGCAACCGTCCGCCAAACCTGCGCAACGCCACGCTCTCCGGCCTGAACGAGGAGGCGGGCTACTCGGTGAATGCCATGGTCCACTTCGACGAATACAAGAACCAGGACATGAAGCCCCAGATCTTGGAGTTCATGAAGGGAGCCTACGACGGCGTGGGCCGCGTCAAGATGGGCGGAGCCGACTACAAGGACCGAAAAATGACCCTCGTCAAGAGCGGCGTAATCATCAGCGGCCAGGAGATGCCCACGCTCGACATCGCGCTCTTCCACCGCTGTATCTTCCTCATGTTCACCCAGTCGGTCTTCACCCACGAGGAGAGCGCGCGCCTGGCAGAGCTGGAGGACATCCAGCGGTTCGGCTGCACGCGCTACACGCTGGAGGTGCAGGAGCAGCGGCCGAAGGTGCAGGCTGGCTTCGCCGTGCGCTACTCCGAGCTCATGCGCCGAATGGTCAGCGAGACGGAAGGCCAGGTGGAGACGCGAATACTGGAGAACTGGGCTAAGCTGCTGGCCGTCTTCCGCTGCGTGGAAGGCCGTCTGCCGTTCCCCTTCTCGTTCGAGAGCGTATATGAAGAATGCGTGGCCCTCATGCGAAGGCAGAACCAGCTCAGCGGCGACCAGAACGAGCTGGCCCACTTCTGGCGCACCGTCATGTTCCTCCGCGACAACGGCGACCTCATGGACCGCGGCGACTACATCATCCGCACCTGCACGAGCATCGCCACGGACGTCACGCAGCGCACGTTCCCCGAGCCGCACAAGGTGCTGCTGCTCAACGTCAGCCGCATCTTCCAGCTCTACAAGGACGCGGCGCGGCGGGCGGGCGACAAGATTATTCCCGACGACGCGCTCCGCGAATACATCAAGCACACCGACTACTTCCTCGGCTACGTGCGGGCCGTGCGCTTCCGCGCGTTCCAGGGAGGCTACGAGGTCAAGGGCGACAGCGGCGCGCCCGTGTACCGCATCACGCGGGCCATGGCCATCGACTACGACCTCGTCTGCGAGAAGTACGGCGTGAGCCTCGAGAGCTTCGCCGATGCCACGCCGCAAAGCCCCGGCGCGGAGTGCTGCCTGACAGACGAAGCCCCCGCACCGCCGACCGAACAGCCCCTCCCCTTCTAATTCCTAATTCCTAAATCCTAATTCCTCATTGAAAAAATGAACCGAGAGAACCTTCACGAGCTGGCCGTGGAAGCCACGCGCTACAAGTACCGCTGCCGCGAATGCCGCAAGCGCGAACGCTGCACCCTCCACACGGGCTCCATGCGCCCCGCCGACCTCCACTGCGCCGCCGACGACTACCGCCGCGGCTACCTGGCGGGCTACGAAGATGCCTACCCCTTCGTCATCAACCCCGAAGAGAGCGAAGACCAGGAGCCCGACTATTACGAAGTGTACGAATAACGGTCACACACCAAAAACCGAAATCACCCATGGAAAAAGAAACCGTCCCCCCTTCATCCACCTACCTCCACCTGCTCCAAGCGAGCCTCCGCCTGAAGGACCGCCCCACCTACCTGCGCTCCCTCATGCGCCGCGACTGGAAGGGCCGCCTGGTCCTCCCGCGCTGCGTGGCCTCGCACCTCGCAGAAATCGACTACTACTTCCCCGGCGCACTCACCGAAGCCGACCGCCGCGCCATCAGTCTGCTCAACAGCGCACAAGAACAACCCGAACAATAACCCACTCACACACACAACTCTCATGAAGACCTTAAACTACATCCCCTCCGCCTTCGCCCTGACAAGAAAGGAAGCCCTCCTCCCCGAAGACAGCCGCTCACCCCTCTCCGCGCAGGTCCTCGCCGCCTTCACCGGCCAAACGGAAGGCCCCGCCGAAGAGAAGGAAGCCGACCTCGCCGTCCTCGCCGCCGAAGCCAGCGCGACCTCCGCCGCACAGCTCGCCGCCGCGCAGACCGCCGCCCATGGAGCGCAGCCGTACGCCCCCGCGGCATCCATCTACCGCCCCTCTCTCCAGCGCAGTCTCCTCCGTAAGTCCCTCCAGAAAATCAACGACGACCTCGTCCGCCACGACCTCGAGGTCCTCAACGGGAAAATCGACACGCCCCAGGCCAAGCTCCTCGCCGCCTACACCTCCACCACGGCGTGCCGTCTGGAGTTCATGAAGGCTTTTTGTTTTGAAGCCATCCAGGGCTTCAAGCACGCCCCGCACATCATGCGCCACCGCGTCAAGCAGGCCTACAAGAAAGTAATGGACGACGTGCGCCGCTACGACGGCTTCACCGTGCGCCTCTACCGCGAAAGTGTGGACTACTACGACGAGCTGACAGACCACTTCAACGCCTCGCTCCGCAACCTCCTCGACATCGTGCGGCTCGACACCTACTTCCTCCTGAAGGAGGCGCTGCCCCACCTCCAGCGCAAGCCCACGCCCGACCAGCTCCACCTGCTCGCCGACCTCTTCCTGGCGCGCACGCTGATGGACCTCACCTTCACCCGCGCCGAAGAGGAGGTGGAGGAGATACACCGACTGGAGGGCGTGGAGGTCGGCTTCATGCTCAGCTTCTACCCCGTGCGCCTCCACAAGGACTTCGCCGCGCTCTACGCCCACACCGCCGACGCGCTGGCGGGCGACGTGGCCGCCGTGCCCCTGCTGGAGGGCAGCGCGCACAAGAAGCTCGAAGACGACCTCCACCTGCTGCTCGAAAAGCTCGTGGGGCTCTCCTTCGGCATGAGAATGGTGAACGAGGTCAAGGAGGCGCACGACCGCGCGCTCGCCGCCGCCGCCCAGCAGCAGGACGAATAGCGGAAGGAGGGCCAGGACATGAAGAACGTGACTGCCACCATCTACCTGCCTCGCTACCTCGAGCAGTACCTCCGCCACCACTACGGCCGGCCCGCCCGCTTCCCCGCCCGCAGCATGGAGAACGAGCTGCTACGCCGCCTCACCACGCGCCCGCCCGCACAGCCCGCCGCACCCGCCGCGGCGGACGAGTGCGCGGCGCGCCTCACCGCCCTCGACGTGGTGCTCCCCGACGACGACCTGCACCGCCCCGAATACTTCTGCTATCTGGGCCGCTCCGCCCGCCGCCGCTTCTGTCTGGCGCTGGAGGCCACCTTCCGCGTCCATCTCTGGAGCGACTGCCTTCCGCTCATCGTGGCGGGCAACATCAACCAGGGGCTCGACGAGTGGTGTGCCTCCAACGGCATCTCCCTCGACAGCCGGGAGGCCGTTCGCCAAAAATTCTACCGCCTCCGCCGCACCTACGCCACGATGGGCATAAGATTTGGGAGGAAATACGGAAAATCGCTGCCACGATAGGTGTAGATTTTGTACAGGATTTCCGACCCGCCAAAAACCAAACTTAGACCATGCAACTCTACCTCAACGCCATGCAGCGCGACGCGCTCCTCTTCCGCTGCCACACTACGGTCATTTGCGCCGGGCGTGGCACGGGGAAGGGCGTGCTCCACGCCGCCATGAACCTCCAGAACTTCCAGCTCATGCCGCGGAGCACTACGGCCTTCGTGGTGCCGAACGCGCGGCGCGGGCTCACCAATACGCTCCCCTCCATGTTCTGCCACTGGGAGGCGTGGGGGTACAAGCGCGGCGTGCACTGGGTAGTGGGACAGCGACCGCCGCGCAACCTCGGCTGGCCCGACCCGCTCTACAAGCCGGAGAGCTACGACAACATTATTTCTTTTTACACGGGGGCTATCGGCCACATCATCTCGCAGGACCGCAAGGGAACTTCCAACTCCAAGAGCTTCGACTTCGTGGACGTGGACGAGGCGAAGTACATCGACTTCGAGCAACTGAAGTCGGAGACCTTCCCCGCTAACCGCGGACAGGTGCGGGAGTTCGGCCACCTGCCGTATCACCACGGGATGCTCATCACGTCCGACATGCCCGTGAGCAAGAAGGGCTCGTGGTTCCTCAGCTACGAGAAGGAGTGCGACCCCGAGCTCCTCGAGACCATCCGCGCCCTGGTGGCCGAACGCTGGTGGAGCGACGACACCGCCGGGGAGGTCAAGGAGCGTCAGCAGTACTACCGCGCCGACAAGCGCGACGCCTACGACCGCGCGCTCAACGCCCTCCGCCGCGAGGCCGTCTTCTACGGCGTATACCCCTCCTTGGTGAACCTCGAAGTGCTGGGCGAGGCGTGGTTCCGCCAAATGAAGCGCGACCTCCCCGCGGCGGAGTTCAACACCTCCATACTTTGCCGCCGCGTGGACTACCTCACCGATGGCTTCTACTCCTCGCTGGGCGACCAGCACCTCTACTCCGCCACCGACTACCACCGTCTCGACGGCATGGGCTACGACCTCGAGAAGCTGGAGCACGCCAACGACAACTGTCTGCTCGACAGCGACCTCCAGGCGAAGCTCCCGCTCCTGCTGGGCTTCGACTATAATTCTAATATCAACTGCCTCGTAGTGGCCCAGGCGGACGAGGAGGAGCACCGGCTGAACGTGGTCAAGTCGTTCTTCACGAAGTACGACCAGAAGCTCCCCCAGCTGGTGGATAACTTCTGCCAATACTACGAGCCTCACCCCAACCACGAGGCCGTCTTCTACTTCGACAGCACGGCCCTCGGCAGCAACTACGCCGTGAACGACCAGGACTTCCGCTGGGTCATCGTCCACCAGCTGGAGCTCCACGGCTGGCGCGTGCGTCCCGTCTTCATCGGCCGCCCCCTCGGCCACCTCGAAAAGCAAATGCTCATCAACCGCGGCCTCGAGGGTCGCGCCCGCCTCCAGCCGTTCTTCAACGAGCAGAACAACGAGAGCCTGCTCATCTCCCTGCGCACGGCGGGCGTGTACAACGGCCACAAGGACAAGCGCCTGGAGAAGGTGCCGGAGACGCTTGAGAGTCCCCTGGAAACCCGGACTGACTTCTCTGATGCCTACGACACCGTCTACATCGGCGCTGAGCGCTTCCCGCAGTCCGGCCCTGCCTACGCCTTCACCAGCGACTTCTGAGCGGGGCGGGCGCGCGCCGTCTGTCTGTCTGTCTTTTGGTGGAGCGGCGGGCGGGCCGTATCTTCGCAGTGTTGAATTCCCATTGCTAATAGTTTAGGATTGAAGAGTCTACCTCGCATAGAGTGAATGACATCTGAAGAATGCAAGTGTTTTTTTTCATTGAATGAATTGTTAAGCGCGCCACCCGTGAGGGCCGCGCGCTTTTTGTCTTTTGGCGGAAGGCGCGGCGGGCCGTATCTTCGCGGCATCTCACACGATAGTTATACGGGTTTAATGTTTTTCATGATTTTGTAAAAGGAGAAATAATAGGTATTAGATTGTTTACATTCATCATTCCAAATTCATTACCTCTTTA
>CALZRA010000125.1 GCA_945828345.1 uncultured Bacteroidales bacterium | reverse complement strand
GGCTCCCATCTTCGAAGAGACCAACCTGGCCGTTGACCACAACATGCTCATCATGTCGCTGATGCGCAAGATTGCCCGCAAGCACGGCTTCCGCTGCCTGCTCCACGAAAAGCCCTTTGCCGGCATCAACGGTTCGGGCAAGCACAACAACTGGAGCTTGACCACCAACACCGGTGCCCTCCTGCATGGACCGGGCAAGACCCCCGAGGACAACCTGCGCTTCATTGTCTTTGTCGTTGAAACGCTCATGGGCGTTTACCGCCACAACGGCCTGCTCAAGGCTTCTATCATGAGTGCTACCAACGCACACCGTCTGGGTGCCAACGAGGCTCCCCCCGCCATTATTTCGAGCTTCCTCGGCAAGCAGGTGAGCGAACTGCTCGAAAAGGTGGAAAACTCGACCACCGAGGAACTCTTCGTCATGGAGGGCAAGCACGGCGTGAAGCTCGACGTGCCTCAGATTCCCGAGCTGATGATTGACAACACGGACCGCAACCGTACCTCTCCCTTTGCCTTCACGGGTAATCGCTTCGAGTTCCGTGCTGTGGGTTCTATAGCCAACTGTGCCAGTGCCATGATTGCGCTGAACACGGCTGTAGCCGAAGCGCTGACGGACTTCAAGCAGCGTGTTGACGCACTCATCGCGCAGGGACAGAGCAAGGTGAGTGCCATTCTCGATGTAGTGCGCGAGGACATCAAGACCTGCAAGCCTATCCACTTCGACGGCAACGGCTACAGTGATGAATGGAAGGAGGAAGCCGCCCGCCGCGGTCTGGACTGCGAGACATCTTGTCCGCTCATCTTCGACCGTTACCTTGACGAGGCCACCGTGAAGATGTTCGAGAGCATGAATGTGATGAACCGCCACGAGCTGGAGGCACGCAACGAGATCAAGTGGGAAACCTACCAGAAGAAGATTCAGATTGAGGCCCGCGTGCTCGGTGACCTGTGTATGAACCACATCATCCCCGTGGCCACGAAGTACCAGAGCGAACTGGTGGACAATGTCCACAAAATCCAGCAGACCTTCAGTGACCCCGAAAAGGTGAAGGAACTTACGGCTTACAACATCGACCTGATTGAGAAAATCAACCGCCACACGAGCTTCATTGCCGAGAATGTGGAGGAGATGGTCGAGAAGCGCAAGGTGGTGAACCGCATTGAAGACATCCGCACGTTGGCCATTGCCTACCACGATGAGATTGCTCCCTACTTCGACCAGATTCGCTACCACATTGACAAGCTCGAACTGATTGTCGAGGACGAAATGTGGACGTTGCCGAAGTACCGCGAACTGCTGTTCATCCGCTAACCGAGAACGAAGCTTAGAAGTTCTTATAGTCGAAGAGGCCCACCGGGTATTCATGAGGGCGGCATCCTGCCCCTGCATGAAATGCCGGTGGGCTTTTTCTGGCCCACTGGGAGCGCGGGCAAAGGCCTGGTGCTGGGATTGCAGGCAAAGGTCTGCTATTAGAAGCCAAGCGTGCAAGGCACTTAAAGAAGGGGCAACGAGCACAAAGACCTGGGCAACGCCCTGGGGTAACATGAAGCGATAAGGTGCGCCCTGCAAGGGCAAAGATTGTGCAAGTGAGCGCAGAGCCAAGCTTGCTTGAGCTATGCCGAACGCAGCCAATCTTATGAAAAAGCATAAGTTCAAACACTTGTATTCTAACGCTTTTGCCCTTGCAGGGCGCATTTGCGGCGGTCAACCAACCCAGGGCGATGCCCTGGGCTTTGTGCTTTTGCCCCTTCGGGGCGTGCCTTGAACGCTTGAAAATAGGCAAGTCTTTTCCCGCTCTTGTCTGCCTGCTCTCCCAGTGAACAGCGAGGGTGTGCCACCGCAGTGACACACCCTCGCACTTATTGTCGTTCTATGGAACAAGGAGGTTTACCACTCCGTGTCCCAATATTCTTTCTCTTCTGAGCAGATTTCAAAGTTTCCGCCTTCGCCCACATCACCGCTACCGAGTGAGCTTCCGCCATTATCGGTGAGTGACAGGGCCAGCATACCGTCGCAGCGCACTTCAATGGATTGCGACACCGGGGCCATATATATCTTTTTCATATCGTACTTTCAATTATGTGATTAGAGTAAATGGGAGGAATTATCACTTCACGAGCACCTTGTGGCCGTTCACGATGTTCACACCCTTCTGGAGCTTGTTGATGCGCTGTCCGGCTACATTGTAGATAATCACCTCTTCGCCGTTACCAGCAAAGATACCCTCAATGCCAGTGGTCATGCCTTCCTCATCGAAGTACAGAGCAGCAGCACTTTCGGACGGTGCAGTGAAATAGCACTTGTACTGCGGACAAACGACTGTGCCATCCGTCTTGTAGAATGCCTGCGTGCCTGTTGACTTGTTCAAAGCCAGCACGTAGCTGCCGGAAGGAATGAGAGTCGCTTCAGACGAAAGAACACCCGTCAGACAACCTGCGGTTACATTTTCAGTGCCGGCACCATTGCTGTAGCCAATAAATTGGTACAACTTGGGAGCCTCTGAGGTAGGCATAGATGCTTCATCGGTGTATTCCACAATCAGCGGAATATTTTTGTCTACACTATTGAGGAACGGAGTCAGCTCCAGCACATTGCCGTTAACCGATGAGCAAGTATACAGATTCCAGTTGGTAGGGAAGCTGAAATTGACAGGCAGAATCAACGTGGCATATTTACCCTTGAGCGTGCAGGTCACGCTGAGTGCTGCGCCATAAGAACCGCACAGACCCTTATAATGCTGGGCGGTAGCAAAATCAGATGAGAGAAGCACCTCCTTCACATCTGCAAGCGTACTGCTCTCTGAAACAGCCTTAACAGCCTCAAGAGCAGCATTCAGCTCAGCCGGCGTATAGGTGTATTCGTTGGGATAGGTCAGTACAGCTCCTTCGGTAAGAGGAATTGTTTCAAGAGCCTGACAGGCTGCAATCAGAGAAAGGTCGAATGTCTTGACCATATCCTCGTCCAGAGCAACTTCCTCTATCGTCCATTGGCAACGTCCTGTATTGATATCGGTGCAAACCAAGGTATTGCCGCGGCTGTAAGAAGTCCAGTCATACAGATACAGAGCATTCTCACCTGCCTTCAACGTGTAAGTGCCCGGCACCGTCGTACTGCCAGCAATAGTCCAGACCATAGCATCATCTACATTGGCTGTAGTTTGCAGCGCAGCATAGTCTGATGTGGCAGCATTACTGATGTAGGCATCATTGTAAACGGCCTGCAACTTGTTTTCAGCTGTCAGATAGAAGACTGTGGGAGCAGCGTTTTCAACGACTTTGGTGTTGAGGTTCGTTCCGTTACCATAGGCCGACAGATAGTTGTCAGCTGTTTCCGACTGACTTGCTACACGCAGGCGATAATACTTCCCAGTGGCAGGAATATTGATGGACAACTCGGTCAAAGCTGCCTGCAAGTCCTCCATGGCCTCATCGATGGTAGACTGATAGGCTATGTCCGTGCGACTCTGGTCTATGGCCTCAGCCGCAGCAAGAGCTGTTGCAAACGTTCCGCCTGAGGCATCTGTATACTGGCCGACACCTGTACCAATGACGTATTGTTCAGCCTTCGCAATCACTGTGTTCAAGTCTGAAAAGTCGGCCGTGAGCGAAGCCAGTTCTTCGGCTGTCACCTTACCTTCAACAAGCAGGAAAGTACCGCCCGCATCGGTTGCAGCCGCACTGTAATTCCACACACCAATCTGACTATTAACATCATTGAAGTAGGCACTGGTCTGACCATTCACACGGAACTGGTAGCCATCGGCACCGTTGGTATTGTGCTCCAACACAAAAGTTGTACCAGCTTCGGAGTATGTACAGATTTCGTTGTTCGCACCCGTGCTTGTGAAGGCTTTGCGTGTGCCCGCAGCCATATTGTAAATCTTGTAGCCGTTCGTCACAGCACCGTCAGCCACGAAGCAGAAGAAGCTGTTGCGGTCAGTTTCCTTATCTGTGCTATTGGCTGTCACATTATTCACCTTGTCGAAGCGCGAATACTTCTTCGGGCTGCGGTTGATAATCAAGCGATACCATTGTGTGTTCTCTGCAAATTCACCATTTGTGATAGTGGTAGGTTCAATGGGATTCTGAGGGGCATAAGCTACATTAACATTGAACTCAAAGGTAGACACCTGCGAAATCGTGATGTAACCATTGTGGTAGCCTTCTACACTCTGAGCCTGAAAGTCGCTTGCTGCCAGCAGGGCACCGGCAGTAAAGCTTTCACCACCGTTATGCTGTACCTCGTTGTAGACAACACCACCCGAAGCTGCACCTGTCACTGAAACATTGTATGTTACTTCATCGGCAATGGCCACTTCGACAAACTTAAAGCCGGAACCGTCATCACCGTTACCGGTTATATTTGTTCCCACACTCTTAGTATAGCCATAAATAGCCTGTGCACTGTTCCAAGCACCCAGTCTAGAACCCGAAATCTGATTTACATAGGCTGTAGAAGAAACGGATGTATTGATTCGGAAACCCATGTAGGGGTAGTCTGCATAGGTGGGCAGAATCTGGAACGTCGTTGCACTTGCCTTGGCATCGTCTGCCGTTGTCAACTTGATAGAGCCGGAAGTATTAGCCGTAGTCACATCAAAAGCTCCCCAAACCTTTGTTTGGTCGGCTCTGCTGTAGATTTTGTAAGTACCGTCTGACTGGGGTACGAAACACCACAAGTCATTATCCGACACGGTTGAGCTGAGGCTGATAGCACTACCTTCACTGTTATAGTTCACATATCCATTCTTCTTACCCTGCATACGATACCACTTGGTGGCCGCTTCGACAGAAGCAGGAGTTTCGAAGAAGGTAACAGGCACCAGCTCAAAGTCCTGCTCACCCGAACCACGGGCAAACGATGTGGTGGAGGTTGCACCAATAGCATTTGTGTTCAGACCCGAGTTAGAAGAAGACAAACCAATCTGGTAAGTGCCTTCTGCCGTCTTGTAAATCCAATAAGGGTATTTTGTCGCACCCACGGGAACACTCGGACCTTGGGTAAAGTACTTCGAGTTCGACACGTTCAAAAGATAATACTCCGAACTCTTGGTAGCTTCGGTAGCTTCGGTAGAGGCACTTTGCTTGTAGGCAATTTTCCACAAACCAACATTGGTTCCACCAAGGTCGGGAGATGCGGCCAGATTCAGAGCCTCACCGTTCACCACCAAATAAGGGGTTTCACTGTACGTGGCACTCTTGCTTTTGATGAGATAGTACCCCGATGGCACATCTGTCGTGTTTTGCACAGCACTGCCTGGGTACATCTTTGTACCAACCTCGACAATGACTTCTGCCCTGCCAACGATAGAAACCATCAGCAGAAGCAACAAAAATGTAGCTTTTCTCATTGTATCATAAACTTTAGTTAATAAATAATTTCGGCAGCTGGGGCAGTGGACTGTATGGGACGAAGCCACCTGCGATACAATGAGTAGACGATTAGAACAGCTCTTTCAGACTATTTGCCGTACACACCCAAGCAGGACTCCGCTCCTTCTGTCACACCACACGTCAACCTCGAACAGCACTTCTACAATGCCGCTCGGGGGGGGTAATTCTTAGATGTAGGTGTTGTATCTCCATCTTTTCTGTTTTCGGATTCGTTGGATGATGTGCAAAGATTGTGCAAGTGAGCGCAGAGCCAAGCTTGCTTGAGCTATGCCGAACGCAGCCAATCTTATACAAAGATTGTGCAAGTGAGCGCAGAGCCAAGCTTGCTTGAGCTATGCCGAAATCTCGTGCCAGTGAGAGCAGAGCATCAAGCTTGCTTGAATGCTATGCCGAACGCAGCCGAGATTCAAGAAGTTAACGCAGCCAATCTTGTGCAAAAGTACAGAGTTTGTTAGGTCGCTACAAGGATGTAAAGTGTTTTTATGAAAACTTTTTCTGTTTTAGTACTGAGCATCAGGCAATACCGCCATTCCGGTACTACTCCCCGGCAGTTTGTGGCGGCGCACAAAAAAAGGGCTTCCGCCCTTTTTAAATAATGCAGGGCACCTAACAGCCCTGGCATCCGGCTCTGAAAGAGCCACCATCTAACAGTTTCCTTTCTACAATCTTTTTACCTAAATCTTTCTCTTTCCGGCCAGAGGCTGTTTGTCAGCATTCGCCGTGACTAATACCTGTTATATTGATGGTTTTGTGTTGGTTCTAACCTTTTTACAAGTGCAAAGGTAGGCATGACGGTGCACACACGCCAAGTAACCGTGCAACCAATTGCCATTTTTTCACAAAGTTTGTACACCCATACCCACAAATGTCAAGTGGATTGTATAATCGGACCACTGAACTGCCGATTGGCCCCGTTTTTTCACGCCAAACACCCCTTATATATACGCGTATGTGCGCGCGCTCGCGTGCGTACCTTATTATATACCACCACTGCCCTGCCGCAGTCCGCAACAAGTGCTTCACAGGACCTCAAAAACCACTCTCAGACCTCATCAAGCCACTCAAACCACCACCCAGAAGCAAAAAAAAGTGTTTCTGCTTGCCCAACTAAACGCTTAGTTATACTTTTGCCTGCGTGGCACATGCCTTACGCTCCCACGGCTGCCAAGCGGCAACAGCCGTGAAGGACAGAGAGGGTCAGCCGAAGACGATGAAAACCGGCAGGGCAGCAATCGGCTATCGGGCAGCTTGCATCCCAAACCTTCCAGGTGAAATTCCTGCAAGACCTTCGGCTTTCCAACCTTCCACGACCCGCCCCGACCGCATCCCCCAAAAACAATCAAAGATCTATGGAAAAGTTGACAGCAAAAGAAGAAGAAGTACTGAACTTTATATGGACACTCAACCGCCCGTGCAGCCCGAAGCAGATAGGCGAACTGTACGATGCGCCGCGTCCGCACGTGAACACGATTGCCACCTCGTTTCAGTCATTGGAGAAAAAGGGCTATCTGACGCACCAAAGCGTGGGGCGCGGCTACCTGTACTCGCCTGTAGTGAAACGCGAAGACTACGGGCGGCGCAAGCTAAAAGGACTGGTGGCGAACTTCTTTGCCGGCTCTTACCTGAACGTGGTAAATACCTTTGTGCGCGACAGTGACCTGACCCGCGAGGAACTGGAACAGCTCCTGGAGCAACTGAAGGAGCAGGAATAAGGCTGCGGCATCCACTCATGAGCCGTGCGCAACTATGACGAGGACTATCAAGTATGGCAACAAACAGCAACCACTTGCCAAATTTGAATAGCCCGATAATCCAAACGCACTGTAGCTTGACAACGGGCGGGCCTTTGCCACGCCCTCCCAATGCACCGTCGCCTCAAATAGGCTTGAC
>CALZRA010000124.1 GCA_945828345.1 uncultured Bacteroidales bacterium | reverse complement strand
CTCACTTGCACAATCTTTGCGGCGGTCAACCTACCCAGGGCGATGCCCTGGGCTAAGCGCTTGTTGCCCCTTCTTTAAGTGCCTTGAACGTATGCATACGAAATAACCCAGACGTATTCGCCTGGGTTATCTACTATGTGACCCCGTTGGGATTCAAACCCAAGACCTTCAGAACCGGAATCTGACGCTCTATTCAGCTAAGCTACGGGGCCGTGGCCAGCCTTTCTGTGAAAAAGCTGGCGCGAAGATAGTGCTTTATTTTGGAATGCGGGGCTGCCGCACGCCTTTTTTTGCATCATTTCATAGGATAGGCAGGATGGGCTGCGCCCACTTGCATGATTACTCGGCCTTTTGGGCCAGCTGTGTGACAGTAATGGGCGTTTCTACTCCATTGGAACAGAGGGTGAGAGTAGCTGTGCGAGGCTCGGTGGCGGGATTAGGCTGCACATTGAGTTCTACGCTCTGTGCCTCATACTTGGCGAAGCCTGCTGCCTGAACCGGCTCTATCCAGTCGGCCGACGAGCGGAGGGTGGCTCCCTCGGCATAGACAATGAACTTGATATAGGGCTTCGCGCCGGAGGGTGATACGCCCTGAGCAGGCACGCTGAGCGGATAGGTCACGGCATACTCAGTACCCGTGCCGGTAGCCACGCCGTCAGGATGGGTGATGTTGAGGTTCGGATACTGCACGAGCAATTGCGAGATGGTGCCCACCTTGTTGTAGGAGCTGACCACGTCAATGCGGTTGGTGCGCAGCTTGCCTGTGGTGTTGGGCTGCAACTTGAAGTCCAGACGTGTGGAGGCAATATAGCCTTGGGGAATGTTGATGCTCAACGGGGCCTGCTGGCCGTTGGAGCTGACGGTGCACCATTCGGAGCTGTTCTCCAACGTCCAGGAGTCGCTGCTGATGACGCGGATGGAATCGACCGACTGGTCGGCATAGGTTTCGATGCCATAGGTACTCATGGGATAGAAGTAGGTGGCATGATACTCGTTGGCATTTTCATCATCGCAGGCCGTCAAGGCAAATGCTGACAGGCAGAGTGCAGCCAGACCGGCTACAGGAAGAGATGGGAGACGAAAGGATAGTTTCATGTTGTATAGGTGTTAGGATGGGTTGGTTCGGTCGGAAAGCGCGGGTGCGCGGCGTCCCTTAGTACCACTCCACATTGGTGGAATAGGAGCTGCGCTTGTCCCACTTCAAGGCATCGGCCAGCTCAGAAGCGCGGGCCCGGAAGGTGAAGTTGAACGAGGTGTAGGGCTGCAGCACTACCGAAGCGGTCATTTCGAAGCAGTGGAGGTCGCGCGAGAGCGACATGGTGGTCATGGAGAGCTTGTGGAGCTGGAAGTCATAGCCCGACGAATAGCTGATGTTCCAGCCGTCGGATATGCGCAGGTAACCCGAGGCGTTGAGCGAATGGGTGAACTTGTAGGGGTAGCGCATGTTACGCACGTTGATGGGCTTGGACCGGTCTTCGGCCATGGTGATGCCATACGACAGGGTGAGCGACCAGGGCAGGGTGAAGGTGAGGTAGCCGTCTTCGTCGACTTTGGCCTTTTCCTTCTTTTTGGCCTCCTTGCCCTTGCGGGCCGCCAGCAGGTCGGGGTCTATGTTGGAGTCTTCCAGGTCGGCCGCTTCCTCCTCATCGGTGGTCCCGTTGTCCGCGGAGCTGCCGCTTTCGTCGCTCTTGCGCCCGTGGAGCAGGTCCATCCACTTTCCCCACGTCTGGTTGTTGAAGGTGTAGGAGATGTTCTGCGATGTTCCCTGAAAGCGTCCGAAGCGTCCGTAGCTCCACTCCGTGCGGTCGGAGGTGACCACCTGGCCTTTTTCGTCAAACTTATAGGCGTAGGTGGCAAACACGGCAGCCATGGAGAAGGTGTAGCTCTTGCCCAGCTTGAGGCGCAGGCGCGTGCTGAGGTTGCTCCAGGGCTGCGTCTGGGCCGCAAAGTTGTAGGACATGGAGGCCGAGAGCTCGTCGATAATCGAGATCTTGCGCACACCCGAGGTGTCGCGGTCGGACTTTACCTTCATCTCGACATTGTTTGACACCGACATGGTGACCATACCCTGCTTGCTGCCCGAGGGGTAGCCATAGAGGTTGCCCGAGTAGGGCGAATACTTGACACTGGTCACGTTGCCTGCGGCGTCGACCTTGTCGTAGTACTTGGTATAGCCATAGGAGGGAGCCGTGAAGTCGGGCGCATAGCTGAAGCTCACGGTAGGCTTGAACACGTGGCGGATGGCAATGATCTTGTCGCCGAACAACCGCTTCCAGGGCTTGTAGAAACCATAGAGCGTCGTGTTGGCCGAGAGACCCACGTTCCAGTCGTAGAGGTTGTAGAAGCCGTAAGTGGTGTCGCACACCTCCTGCTGCCTGTCGCGGTCCCACGAGCGGTTGATGCGTGTGGCATACATGAGGTCGCGGAAGGAGAAGGAGGGCGAGATGTTGATGAACTTGAAGAGCTGGAAGGTGGCGTCGATGGGTATGCGGTGCTGCATACCGTTGCGCCAGTCCTTGATGAGGTTCGACTTGAGCAGCTTGTCCTCCTTGGTGGTGATGGAGTTCGACATCTGCCCGGTGTAGGACATGGAAATCTTTTCATACCACCTTTCCTTGCCCACCTGGTGCTTGCGCCTGAAGGGATAGAAGCGGGCGACTGACACGCTGAGGTCGGGCAGCGTGACCGCCACCGAAGAGTCGCGCATGTTCTGGGTGAGGTTTCCGGAGCCGGATATGGTCATGCCTATACCGGGGAGGGTATGGCTGAAGCTCACCGAGCTGGCACGCGTGCTCTGGGTGAACGAGAGCGGGTTGTACATGCTCTCCAGGTTTTTGCGCTCATAGTTTTCGGAGGCAAAGTTGACCCGGGCGGTAAAGGTCGTGTTGGGATTGCTCTTCGAGTCCTTCGTGTGCGTCCACTGCACTTTCAGGCTCTTGGTAACAGCGTAGTCGGGCATGTTCTTTTCGCCCTCGACGGTACGCAGGTAGCTGAAATAGATGTTTCCGCTGTACTTGTAGCGACGGTTGTAGTTGGTTTCGGCACTGATGCCCCACGACCCTTTGGTGTAGAGTTCGCCCAGCAGCTTGAGGTCCATATAGTCACTCAGGGCCAAGTAGTAGCCGCCGTCGCGCAGGTAGAATCCACGTGAGGTCTCGTCGCCGTAGGAGGGCATGATGAAGCCCGATGAATATTTCTTGTTGAAGGGGAAGAATCCATAGGGAATGGCTAACGGCAGGGGCACGTCCTCGACCACGAGGTAAGCCGGACCGAACACGCTCTCCTTGCCCGGCCGCACCTTGGCGCGCGACAGGCTGATGTAGAAGTGCGGGTGGGCCGCATCACAGGTGGTATACTTGGCATGTTGCAGGAAGAGCGTGCCGTCATCGGTGCGCTTGGAGTTGCGGCTTTGAAGGTAGCCGTTGCCCTGCGTGGTGGCCACGTTCTGTATGAAGCCCTTCTTGGTCTTGAAGTTGAAGGACATGCGTTCGCTGTCATACTGGTCTTGTCCCTGCTTGTAGACCGGCTTGCCCTTCCAGCCTCCTGCCTGGGTGCTGTCGGGCCTGCCTTGGGCGTGTACCAGACTCGAATCCATGTTCATGGCGATGTGGTCGGCCTCTAACTGCATGTCCAAGTAGTTGACCTTGGCGTTGCCATACAGCAAGGCCAGTCCGGTCTGTGCGTCATACACCATGGAGTCTGTGGCCTGATACTCCACCGGCGAGTCTATGCCCGCCTTGCGTTTCTGAACGGAATCAGACGGTACTGAATCGGTGGCAGCCTGAAGCGAATCGGCCGCTGCGCTGCCTGACTGTACGCGCCGGCGCGGCTGGGTCGAGTCGGCCGGCTGTACATCGGCAAGCGTATCAGCCACGGCTGTGGTGCGCTGTGAATCAGTTGTCGCTTCTTGGACGGCCGAATCGGCCGCCACGGCGTACTTCACCGAGTCGGCCGGCACAGCCTCCTGCACTGCCTGCCGGGCAGCCAAGGAGTCGGCCACGCCAGGCACACCGGCCGCCGGATCGGCCTGTGCTTCCACATCGGCAGGAGGTTCATGCCGCAGTTCGAACGGACTGCGACACGCCGCTATACACAGGGCGACAAAGAGCAAGACTATGATGAAAGTCGGAAAACGCATGTGTGGTTATTGAGAATAAGCTTCGCTCAGAGGATAGCTTCGTTGTCAAACAATTCGGCCCATTCCAGAAAGGTGCGTACACCCTCTTCGCCGAACTTCTCCAAGCTTCGGGCCGTTTCGGCCACTGAGCGCACCCGTTCGGGATGGCTTTTCGAGAAGAACTTGTCGGCATAGCAAATCAGTTTCTCCTCGATGGTTTCGGGCCGGTAATCGGCCACTGGCAATGGCAGTCGCTGCTCGGTGATGTTTCGGGCCGTCAGTCCCGTTCCTGTATGCCGTTCGCACACGCGGGCTACGCGGTCCAAGCCTTCCTGCCTCATCAGCTGTCCACCCAGATAGCCGTGTAGCAGATAAGGGTGTTCGCCATGGCAGTGAATGCCAGGCGCATGGGTCATGAAGATGCCGATATCGTGCAACATAGCAGCCTGTTCCACGAAGGCAGTGTCCAGATGCAGTTCCGGATGACGGCCTGCAATCTCCAAAGCCCGCTGCGCGACCTGTCGGCTGTGTAGCAGCAACAGTTCGCGCAGCGGTTCATTGTCCGCATAATATTTCCAAATGAGGTCAGTCGGGTTCATTGCGGTGCAAAGATAGTGCAAGTGAGAGCAAAGTAAAGAAAACTCCGCAGGATTTTCTTTTACTTTGCCGAACGCAGCCTATCTTCTGTAAAGATAGTGCAAGTGAGCGCAATGCAAAAGAAAACTCCGCAGGATTTGCATTTGCATTGCCAAGCCGCATCCTATCTTATTAAAAAGCCTGCTGTTGTCAAGCCAATTGGAGGCGATGGTGCACTGGGAGGGCGGGCTTCCAGCCCGCTTAAAGTACATTTTTGGCGGGCTGGAAGCCCGCCCTCCCAGTCGTTAGCGCTACATGCGCTTTGAATCATTGGACAAAAAATCGGCACCTCCCGCCTTGTTATCTCCAAAGGCTGGCTTCGTCCCGAGCCTCACTCCTGTTCGGGAGCCTCGTCGATGAGGTCCATAAACTGGTCGAGTTTGGGTGTGATGATGATTTGGGTGCGGCGGTTGCGCTGCTTGCCCACTGCGTTGTCGTTCGATGCAACAGGGTTATACTCGCCACGTCCGGCAGCGGTGAGCCGCTTGGGGTCTACCCCATACTGATTCTGCAGAGCCTGCACCACCGAAGAGGCACGCAAGGCCGAGAGATCCCAGTTGTTGCGGATGTTCTTCTGCGAAATGGGCACATTGTCTGTATTGCCCTCTACCAGCACGTCATAGTCCTTGTAGTCAGCAATAATCTTGGCAATCTTCTGCAACGTCTCGCCGGCCCGTTCGCCGATTTCGTAGCTGCCGCTCTTGTAGAGCATGTTGTCGGCCAGCGAAATGTAGACCACTCCCTTGAGCACCTGTACGTCGACATCGTTCATTTCCTCACGTGTGAGCGAACGGGTCAGCTTGTTGGTCAGGGCCTGGTTCAGCGAGTCGCTCTTCGACTTGGCATCGACCAGCTGCTTGATGAACTTGTTCGAGGCGTTGATTTCATCGACCAGTTTCGAGATGTTCACGTTGCCTTGCTGCACATTGCTCTGGTACGACCTCTGGAGCTGGGCATAAGCCTCCTTCAGCTCCTTGTTGCGCTGCTGCTCTTCGGCCAGGCGCGCGGCCAGGCTCTTCGAGTCGCTGGTGTACTCGGCAATGCGCACCTGAGCCTCGTTATAGTCCTTCTGCAGCTGGGCGTGTTCGGCCTTCAGGTTGTCGTAACCGGCCTGCACTTCGGCCAACTGCTTCTTGCTGACACATCCCGCAAGCATCACTGCGGCGGCCAGCGGCACAATCACTTTCAATGTCTTCATTGTATAGTCTTTTTGAGGTGAATAATCTGTTTTGCGGCGCAAGTTAGGCATAAAGCCCCACTGCACCAAAGCGTGATACCTCATTTTGACACTCCAACCGCCCCGGGGTTTAATTCCCTGTGCTTTTTTATGACAAAGAATGATTCCTTAAGTTTTCCGTGCCGTTCACGGCAGCGAACAGTTCAGTCGCAGCAGCGCGGCCACCTGTTCGCGCCCATTGGTTCGCATCAGGTGGATAGCGGGCTGTACGCTCAGCCACCGTGCGACGGGCCACTGCGCATTCAGTTCGATGGCCGTTTCGTGTGCATCACGATAACAGGCGCGTCCCAGTCCCAATGCGATCCGCACGTCTTCGCGTCGGGGCGGCTGCACAGCCAGGGCGGCATTCCAATAATGCTTGGCCGAAGGTGAGTCGTGACATTCAAACGAGAAGGTGGCGGCTCCGGTCAGCTGCCAGCCCGCGAGCGCACCGAGCCACTGTTCGCCCGTGAGCCAAAAGCCGAACTGCGTGTGTTTCCGGCCTGCCTCGGCGGGATGGTTACCCACATTCCAGCCTAACTGCACGATATTCGGGAAGGGTGTCGGCCGCCCTCCGCGCCCGGTGGTGTAGGTGAGCGAGCCCAGATGCAGCACGCCGTCGGCACCGGGCCTGAACCGGAACTGCTCGCGCAGCGTCCCCGCCGCACAGCCGTTGTACACACTGGCGCGCAGCATGAGCCGGGGTGACAGTTCGCAGTCCGCCTGCACGCCCAGAGCTGCCAGCGGAAACACGTTGATCTCGAAGTTGTCGGCCATGGTGGGCAGGCAGCCATAGGAGGCTCCCGTGAACAACGATGCCACTTCGGTGACAAAATACACCTCGTCGGCCTGGCACAGTCCCGCGAAGATGCCGAACCGCGATGTAAACTGCTGCCGCAGTCCGGCATGGATCAGCCGGAAGGCCCTTGTCGGCGCATTGATGTTCGAATAGTCCTGACACACGGCATCGTCCTCACTCGGCGCATGGCCCACCGTCCAGGTGGCCATGCCTGTCACTTCGGCCTGTGCTCCCTTCCAGAGCCGTCCCTCCACCCCGACATCGAGGCGGTTCACCCAAGCCCCCACGTGGTGGGTCATGTTCCACTGTCCTTCCGTGACATAGTCCACTCCGACGGCCCAGCCGCTTCGGCCCTGCGCTGCCGTGTCGCATGGTGCTCCGGCCCTTTCGTCGGTCCTGGCTTCGCCCCATAGCTGTACGGCACACACCGCCCCCAGCAAGACCGTCCACACGCGGACCAGCCCTGCTGTCATCCTTATATTCCCTTGTTTCATACGAAAATTATTTGTGCCGTTGTTGGTTATAACGGCTGCTTTTACT
>CALZRA010000123.1 GCA_945828345.1 uncultured Bacteroidales bacterium | reverse complement strand
GCAGTCAGCATAAAGAAGGTAAGCAGCAGGACCATGACATCGCTCATAGGCGTCATGTCTATGAACGTATCTTGTTTTTTGACTTTAAAACGTCCCATGTCTTAAATACCTTGTTTATGCGATTAGTGAGTTGCAGAGAAAGTTTCTACGATGGTGAAACCTACTTCGTCGAGTGAGAAGGTGAGGCGGTCAATCTTGTTGGTGTAGTAGTTGTAGGCGATAACGGCGAGTGCACCGGTTGCGATACCAGAAGCCGTGTTTACAAGTGCTTCAGAGATACCCGTTGAGAGGGCAGCAGAGTCAGCACCACCATCGCCGC
Source organism: uncultured Bacteroidales bacterium (assembly GCA_945828345.1). GTDB lineage: Bacteria > Bacteroidota > Bacteroidia > Bacteroidales > Bacteroidaceae > Alloprevotella. Next base: position 7,037 of record CALZRA010000123.1, on the reverse strand, counting down.
TGGCCATAGCCGAGAACGACTTGATCATACCCAACACCGTACCGAACAGACCGGTCAGAGTACCGAGGGTTACGATAGAACCGATGATGGGCAGGTTCTCCTGCATCATAGGCATTTCGAGAGCGGTAGCCTCTTCGAGTTCCTTCTGGATGGAGAGAATCTTCTGTTCCTTGGTCAGAATGGTGTTCTCTTCCATTTCCTTGTACTTCTTGAGGGTTGCGCCGACTACGTTGGCTACAGAACCACGCTGCTTGTCGCAAATCTGCTGGGCCTTGGCCATGTCGTTCTGCTTGAGAGCGACCTTGATGTCGGCAACGAACTTCGTGAGGCTGGTGCGGCCGTAGGCGTTGCGGATGGCGAAGAAGCGCTCGATGGCGAGAGCTACAACGGTGATGAGGAGGGTCCAGATGATAGGTACAACGAAACCACCTTTGTAAACCGTACCCATCAGGTTGGCGGGCTCAAGTGAAATCTCATCGGGGGTGAGGAACGAGAAGGCGTAGCCGGTCTCGGGACCTCCCTTGAAGTTGGAGATGCTGCCGAAGCCGAAGAGGTAGATGGCCACTGCAATCAAGGCGCAGACGATGATTACAGAAAGACCAGACTTGATGCCGGTGAAACCTTGGGATTGTTTCTTGGGGGCACTTTTGGGTGCATTAGCATTTGTAGTTGCCATTGTTGTAAAGATTTAGTTTGTAGAAATTGATAGTTATTGGTTTTCAGTGATTTGCCATATTGGCATTGCATTCTGCTTCTTTACGACGTGGCAAAGATAGATATTAAAATGTAATGAGAGCAATTTGGATGTAGTTTTTTTTGCTGTGCTGCGTTTTTGCCCGCGTGTGACGCGAGTGGCCTCCCTTGCGTCCGACACGAGCATGGACCGTTGAAGGGTGTTTTCCCGCATGTTGCGCGGGTGGGCTCTCTTTTCTGTAAGGAAATCTTCTTCTGTTCTTCCTTTCTCCTTATACGTATTCTTATTGTTGCGGTTTGTCGTGCGGTTTGTCGTGCGGTTTCCAATGGTTATCCACAAAAAACTTTTGATTCTTCAAAGCTTTCCGGGTGGATTGGAAGGCTGCGGATGACTGCTTCTTCAGATGGCTGTAACGTATGTGTTCCAGCAGGTTCCTGCATGCGATGTGTGGCAATGTCTGGAGAGAACGAAGAGAGGAATTTTGCGTGCTTGCGCATCGTGCTATTTGTCGTGCTATTTGTCGTGCGGGTTTTCTGTGTCCTTCGGTGTGTTTCCGGTCTGCTCCCGACGGTCTGCCGGCTCTGCTTTGACCGTCAGCCTGAAGGGCAAGAGGGGACGTAGCTTGTCGGTGAGGATGCAGGCCAGGCCGATGCCGGCGAGCGTGAGGACGAAGGTGAGCAGGCAGACGATACCGTCGGTGTGTTGCCAGAGGTAGCGGCAAAGCTGCTTGTAGTCGTTGCGCAGGAAGGGGCTGTTGTGGATGAGGTAGATGGCAAAGCTGGAGCCGGCTAACCAGTTGACTGCGCGGCTGGTGAAGCGCAGCTGTACGAAGCAGAGCAGCAGGCTGAGCGAGGAGAGGATGACGAGGGGCGAGTTGTACTTCAGACACAGCGGTTCGCAGGGGAACCGGTAGCGGATGGTAAGGCAATAGAGCCCTGTGAGCAGCAGGGTAGTGAGCAGGTAGGCTGCGGCGTAGTGTCGGGCTGCATAGCGCTTCCAGCCAGTGGCGTGCAGGCGGACGTAGCGTGCCAGCAGGTAGAGGCCGATGAAGGAGAGGGTGGAGTAGCCGCAGTCGTAGTTGGCAAAGTCGCGGAAGGTGCCGTAGACTAACTGCAGGCCCAGATAGAGCAGTGTGAAGCGCAGAAGCTGCCGGGGGGCGGCCTGGGCGATGAAGGCATTCAGCGGTTTGGCCAGCAGATAGAGCAGCAGGTAGGCCGGCACAAACCACCAGCCGCCACCCAGGCACAGTGTCTCTACCACCGGGTCGGCTGGCGGCAGCTCGCCGTGGTATGCCGCATAGGCGAGGAAGGTGACGGCTGCGGCAAACAGCACCTGTGTCAGCAGTCTGCTTGCGCCGCGCCAGCTGGGGTTGATGCCGAACCATCCCGAAATGAGCACAAAGACGTTGACGGCCACCAGGCATCCCTCTTCGAGGAACAGGCGCAGGATGGCGGGCAGGGGGTCGCTCTCCAATTGGGTGGCAGTGGGTACACCCAGCGAATAGAAGTTGGCGTGCAGGGCCAGCACGAAGAACATGGCCAGCAGCCGCAGGGCTTCCATGTTGGATTGTCGGATGGTAGGGGGCATGGGCGGATAGGTGATGGGGAGTTTTTTTAAAAAAAAGAGGATGGCGGGCAGCCTGCAAAGCTGCGCCCGCCATCCAGGTGTCAGGTTTGGGGGTGTTTACTTGTCAATCTTCATGCTGCCAGAGCCTATCATCTGGCCGTCGGCAAAGATGTAGGCCGTGTAGCTGCCCGCTCCGAGAAATTCAGACACAGGCACATAGAGCGTGACGTGCGTTTCCTGTCCTGTATATTCCACGTTCTTGGCGGCAGAGTAGGAGATGGTGCGGTTCTCGTAGCTGAAGCTGCCCGACTCTCCCACCACCTGCTGGTTGGGCTTGAGCAGACGTACATAGACCGTGCGGTTGCCTGCCTGTGCGGTCACGTTGCGTGTGATGGCAAAAGACACGCTGAAGCGCGTGATGTCCTTGCTGCGCTTGGCCACCTTTCCGTTCTTCTTGATCGGTGTGACCGTAATGCCTGTGGCATTCAGCTGGGCCGCAATGGCCACCCGCTCATTGAGCTGCGTGTTCTGGTCCTTGATGTTGGAGTTCTCGGCGCGCTGTCGTTCGGCATCGGCCAGAGCCTGGTCGCGTTCGCCGATGAGTGCCATGTTGAGCTGTTGCAGCGAGTCGACTTGGCGTATGTAGTCGCGCAGTACGGCCCTCACGGTGGCCAGTTCGCGCTTGAGGCGCAGAATCTCGGCCGAGCTGTTGGCCTTGGTGTGCTTCAGTTCTTTCAGCAAGGCTTCGGCGCGGGCCTGTTCCTCGTTCAGCCGGGCCATGAGCGAGTCGTCGCGTACGTTCTTTTTCAGTTCGCCGTATTGGCTGGCAAATTCGGCATACTGGTTCTCCATCTCGCGCTTGTCGAGTTCGGCGAGTTGGCGGAGTTCTTCCAGTTCCTTCTCCTTGTCGGCCAGTTTCTTGGCGTCGCCGTTGCATCCCATGAGCAGGGAGCTGGCCAGTGCCACGATGAGCAGGCCGACAGCAAGTGAAATGTTTTTCTTCATAGGTTGTCGGATGGAGGGTTGTAGCGCCACGCCATGGGTTTATTCGATGACCGTCACCCAGCCGTGGAGGTCGGGCTCGGTGCCGTATTGGATGGCGCGGAGCTTGTTGTAGAGTTTTTCCGAGATGGGTCCGGGCTTTCCGTCCTTGGCAATGACGTAGCTCTTGTGGTTCGCCAGGTCATCGATTTTGCGAATAGGGCTGATTACGGCAGCCGTGCCGCATGCTCCGGCCTCATCGAAGGTTTCGAGTTCTTCTTCGGGTATGGGTCGCACCTCCACTTCCAGTCCCAGGTCGAGCGCGAGCTGCTGGAGGCTGCGGTTGGTGATGGAGGGCAGAATCGAGGTCGATTTCGGCGTGATGTACTTGCCGTCCTTGATGCCGAAGAAGTTGGCTGCGCCGCATTCGTCGATATACTTCTTTTCGCGGGCGTCCAGATAGAACTCCGAGGCGTAGCCGGCTTCGTGGGCAATCTGGTTGGCCTTGAGGCTGGCTGCATAGTTGCCGCCCACCTTGTAGCGGCCGGTACCGAGCGGTGCGGCGCGGTCGTATTCGCGGATGATGACATAGTCATTGGTGGAAAAGCCGCCGCGGAAGTACGGGCCTACAGGCGAAACGAAAATCATGAACAGGTATTCGTCGGCGGGGTGAACGCCCACTTGTGCGCCTGTGCCGATGAGCAGCGGGCGGATGTAGAGCGAGGCACCGCTTTCGTAGGGCGGGATGAACCGTTCGTTCAGCTTGACCACCTTGCGTACCATCTCTTCGAACAGTTCGGTGGGTAGTTCGGGCATCATGATGCCGCGGCAGGTGCTTTGCAGGCGTTCGGCATTGTCCTTCACGCGGAAGGCGCGGATTTTGCCGTCGGGGCAGCGAAAGGCCTTCAGGCCCTCGAACGCTTCCTGGCCGTAGTGGAGTGCGGTGGCAGCGATGTGTATGTTGATGATTTCGGAGGAGGAGACTTCCACTTCGCCCCATTGGCCGTTGCGGTAGTAGCAGCGGACATTGTAGTCGGTTGGCATGTAGCCGAACTTCAGATTAGCCCAGTCAATATTCTGCATCATGCAATCTAAGTTTAATTGTTATGTGATTCCGGTGGCAAATGTATACAAAATCTGCGAGATTCGGCAAAGACAGGCTGAATAACCTCATTTCTTCTGGCAAAAGTCAGTGTCGGATGGGGTGATTGTCTCCGGGACAGCGCAATCAGGTGTCACGTAGGAGCTTTAGGTGGCTGGCGCTCGGACTCCCGGAGCGTGTCGGACTCGCGGAACAGGTACGTAAAACTCTCCGGCAGAAGGCTGTTGCGCCCTGTGCCGGAGAGTTTGCGGAATATGGGAGACGGGTTCGCTATGCGCGGAAGCCGCACGAGTCGATGGCATCGGTTACAATCTTGATGCACTTGCGGCAGGTTTCGGTGTCGGCCGCTTCGGCCATGACGCGGATGAGAGGTTCTGTGCCCGATTCGCGCACCAGCATACGGCCGTTGCCATCAAGCGCGGCTTCGGCACGTTCGACAGCCTGCTTGACGAGCGGAGCATTCATGACGATGCGCTTGTCGGTGACGCGCACGTTTTCGAGCACCTGCGGATAAATCTTGACAGGGGCAGCCAGTTCGGCCAGCGACTTTTTGGTGGCCAGCATCACCTCCATCATCTTCAGGCTCGTGAGGATGCCGTCGCCCGTGGAGGCATATTTCGAGAAGATGATGTGGCCCGACTGTTCGCCGCCCACCGTGTTGTGGTGAGCCGCCATGTAGTCGTAGACGTTCTTGTCGCCCACGGCGGTCTTGGCATAGCCGATGCCCAGTTCGTCGAGAGCCTTGAAGAGGCCGAGGTTCGACATCACGGTAGCCACCACCTCGTTGTCCCGCAGCTTGCCGCGCTCTTTGCGGTAGCGGGCGTAGATGTACATGATCTTGTCGCCGTCCACCACGTCGCCGTTTTCGTCAACACAGAGGCAGCGGTCGGCGTCACCGTCGTAGGCAAAGCCCGCGTCGAGCTTGTTTTCCACGACAAAGCGTTGCAGCCCTTCGATGTGTGTGCTGCCGGCATTGTTGTTGATGTTGATGCCGTTGGGCTCGGCATTGATGACATAGGTCTTGGCGCCGAGCGCATTGAACACCGCCGGCGCAATGTTCCAGGAGCTGCCGTTGGCACAGTCGAGGGCGATGCGCTTGCCCTTGAAGGAATAGAGGCCCAGCGAGATGAGGTAGCCCATATAGCGGTTGCGGCCCGAAATGTAGTCGACCGTTTCGCCGATGTCAGCCCCAGTGGCATAGGGAGGGATGCCGGCGCGACCGTCCAGGAAGGATTCGACCTTGGCGATGGTCTCGTCGTCCATCTTCTCGCCCTGGTCATTGATGAGCTTGATGCCATTGTCACAGAAGGGGTTATGGCTGGCCGAGATCATGATGCCGCAGTCAAAGGAGTCGGCCTTGGTGATGTAGGCTACGGAGGGTGTGGTCGTCACGTGCAGCAGGTAAGCATCCGCTCCCGAGGAGGTGATGCCTGCCGCCAAGGCATATTCGAGCATGTAAGACGAGCGGCGGGTGTCCTTGCCGATCACGATTCGTGCATGGCTTCCGGGCTTGTCCAGGTGGTTCTGGTTGAAATACCAGCCTAAATAGCGTCCGATCTTGAAGGCGTGTTTAGCGGTAAGTGTGACATTGGCTTCACCTCTGAAGCCGTCGGTTCCGAAATACTTTCCCATTGTGTTTATACAGTTAAGTTGTTGAAAGTGCAGTGTAGGTGTGGCCGAACGCTGCGCTGTTTATGGCTTTGGTGCGTGCAAAAGTAGGGATTTTTGCATACGAAGCAACATCTTTGCCCTTTTTTCTTGGTGTGCCGGCCCGGCTTTGTGTGGCTTCATCTTCACCGGGGCGGCATATTCTTCTGTCTGAAAGAGGCATATTTCATGGTTATTATGTACTTTTGCTTCGCGAAGCAGTAGTAACCGACGCTTATTCTTATATCAACCAAAACATGTACGCAATTATCATCAATGCTGTGGCCGTGGTGGTGGGTTCTGCCATCGGGGCACTCTTCAGGCGGGGTATCAGTGAGAAATATATCAACGTGCTCAACACGGCCATGGGTCTTTGTGCCTTGGTGTTGGGCAGCAAGGTAGCCATGGAGAACATGCAAAAGTCCAACTACCCGGTGCTCTTCATCTTCTGTCTGTCGTTGGGCGGTCTGGTAGGCACTGTGCTGAAGCTGGACCAGCGCATGGAACGTGCCACCAAGCGTATCTCGACCACGAATCTGGCCGAAGGAATCACCACCGGCGTGCTGTTGTGCTGTGTGGGTACGCTGGCCATGATGGGTCCGGTGATGAGTGCGCTGTATGGCGACAACACCTACTTGATGACGGCGGCCACCCTGAACCTCGTGACGATGATTGTGCTGGCCTCTTCCTACGGCTTCGGAACGGCGGTCACGGCCATTGTCGTATTTGTGTGGATGTCCTCGATCTATGGCATCGCTCTGGTGTCGAAGACGTTCATCTCTGAAGAGCTGATCTGCGAAGTGTCGTTGGTGGGCGGCATCCTCATTGCCGCTTCGGGTCTGGGTGTGCTCCACATCAAGGACTGCAAGACCATCAACCTGCTTCCGGCCCTGGTCATGCCCATGGTGTATTTTGCCCTGAAGGCCCTGTTGGGCTATATACTTTGACGTGCCGGGCCTCCCTGTGTGTGGAGGTTGCGGCTAAGGTCCCTATTTCATTCGAAAATAATTCAGTTGTGAAGTGCTGATTCCCAACACTTCGTGTTTA
>CALZRA010000122.1 GCA_945828345.1 uncultured Bacteroidales bacterium | reverse complement strand
TGCCGTGCATGTCCTTCACAAAATACTTGCGGAAGGGAATGAGGAACAGGATGCCGAGTACGCCGCCCAGCAGCGATGCCAGGAACACCTGGATAAAGTTGACCGAGAGTTCGGGATACTTGTGCTGCAGGATGTAGAGTGCAGGCAGGGTGAAGATGGCTCCGGCCACAATCATACCCGAACAGGCACCGATACTCTGTATGATGACATTTTCGCCCAACGGGTCTTTGCGGTGAGTGGCGCCGCTCAGTCCCACGGCAATAATGGTAATGGGTATGGCAGCTTCAAACACCTGTCCTACTTTCAGGCCCAGGTAGGCTGTCGCGGCCGAGAAAATCACGGCCATGAGAATACCCCAAGTGATTGACCACGGCGTGACTTCGCGATAGGTCTTGCCGGGTTTCATAATCGGTTCGTAGTTTTCGCCTTCTTTCAGTTCGCGAAAGGCGTTTTCGGGAAGTGTGGTCATCTGTTTTTATTGAGAATTTGTGGAATACTTACTGCGGGGAAAGCAGGCAGGGCCTGCTGAAGTTATGAGGCGGTTTTCTTGGGTTATGAGGGAAAAGGTTATTTTCTTGGGTTATGAGGGATAAGGTTATGAGGTTATAAAGTTAGTGTTTAAGGCGTTCAAGGCACGCCCCGAAGGGGCATCAGCACATAGCCCAGGGCATCGCCCTGGGTGGAATGAAGCGATGAAGTGCGCCCTGAAAGGGCAAAAGCGTTAGAATACAAGCGTTATGAACAAACGCTTTTTCATAAGCTTGGCTGCGCTCGGCATAGCTTGGGGCAAGCTTGGCTCTGCCCTCACTTGCACAATCTTTGCCCCCTTCGGGGCGTGCCTTGAACGCTTTAAACACTAACTTTATAACCTCATAACCTTATCCCTCATAACCCAAGGAATAACCTATAGAAAAATCCTCACCAAACCTCCACGCGGTCTTTCTTGGCCACGAAGAGCGGGTCTTTCTTGGTGATGTTGAAAGCCTTGTACCAAGCATCGATGTGAGGCAACGCACCGTTGACGCGCCACAACGCCGGAGAGTGCGGGTCAGTCTTGACCTGCTGGCGAAGCTTCTCATCGCGGATATTGTTTGCCCAAATCAGACCATACGACAGGAAGAAGCGCTGTTCGGGCGTATAGCCGTCCTTCTCGCCCAGCGGCTGCTCCTTCATGGCATTCTGCAAGGCCTGGAAGGAAATGTTCAGTCCGCCGTGGTCGGCGATGTTCTCGCCCAGTGTCAGCTGTCCGTTGGCATGCAGACCGGGCATCACCTCAATACGGTCAAAGAAGCGGCGCATCACCTGCGTGCGTTCTTCGAAGTTCTTCTTGTCGGCTTCCGTCCACCAGTTTCTCAAGTTGCCGTCCTTGTCGAACTGTGAACCCTGGTCGTCAAAGCCGTGCGTCATTTCGTGGCCGATGACCACGCCGATAGCACCGTAGTTGCAGGCATCGTCGGCTTCGGCATTGAAGAAGGGCGGCTGCAGAATGCCTGCGGGGAAGCAGATTTCGTTGGTTGTCGGATTGTAGTAGGCATTGATGGTCTGCGGGGTCATGAGCCACTCCGTGCGGTCGGTAGGCTTGTTCACGCGCTTCTCAATATAGTAGTTGCTCATGAACTTCGTGGCGCGTACCATGTTCTCATAATAGCTCAGGCTCTCGTCGATGTCCAATTTCGAGTAGTCCATCCACTGGTCGGGATAGCCTATTTTCACATAGAAGCTGCCGAGCTTTTCGTGGGCCTGCCGCTTGGTCTCCTCACTCATCCAGGTCTGCTGGTCGATGCGTTGTCCCAAAGCCGTCTGCAGGTTCTTCACCAGCTGCATCATGCGCAGCTTTGACGATTCCGGGAAGTACTTTTCGACATAAAGTTTTCCGACAGCCATGCCCAGTGCGCTCTCTACCGCACCCACGGCTCGCTTCCAGCGCGGACGGTCTTGTTCGGCACCGCTCATCACATGATGGTAGAACTGGAAGGCCTCGCGGCGGAAGCGGTCGCTCAGTGAACTGGCCGCATCATCCACCACCTTATAATATAGGTATGCCTTCAGGGCCTCCACGTCGCATTCTGCCAGAATCTTCTCTACCTCATGAATGGGGTCGGGCTGGTTCACCGAAACGTGTTCAATGGCGGGAATGCCTTCCAGCAGGCAGAGGGTACTCCAGTCGATGCCGCTGTAGTCAGCCAGCAGCTGGCGGTAGCTCATCTTGTGGTAGTTGTTCTGCACGTCGCGCAGCTCGGTGGCACTGTACGATGCCCTGGCAATGCGTGTTTCGATGTCGAGTACAGCCTCCATGTGCTGCTGTGCCTCCTGCTCAGTTTGTCCGGTCATGGTGAACAGGTTCTTCACATATTCACGGTAGGCCCGGCGTATTTGCTGCGTGGGTTCGTCCTCGCCCAGATAGTAGTCGCGTTCACCCATCGAAATGCCGCCTTGACTGATCTGCACCAGGTTCCAGCGTGCATCCTTCAGGTCGGCATCACAGCCCAGGTGGAAGAAGCAGCCTATGCCGCGGGCATGGAGACTGGCCATGACATACTGCACTTCGCTGCGCGAGTGGATGGCCTGCACCTCATTGAGCGTAGCCTGGATAGGGGAGTAGTCCTCGCGGTTGCGGCGCACACTGTCGATAGCCAATCGGTAGAGCGAACCGATTTTCTGTTCCAGCGAACCCTGCGGATGCTGTTCGGCCGCCAAGCCTTCTATCAGTTCGCGCAGTTGCCTGCGGTTGTTTTCGGCCAACTGTTCAAACTGTGAATAGCGGGCATATTCGGCAGTGAGCGGATGTGCTTCACGCCATCCGCCGGTGGCAAATCGGTAAAAGTCGCTACCAGGCTTGGCCGTGAGGTCCATATTGGCCTTGTCAATGCCCGACGAAAGTTCCTGCTGGGCAAAAGATGATGTGGCAGCCATAGTCAATGTGAGTAAGATGGATTTGAGTTTCATAGAGATAAGAGGGTGGTTTATGAGAGTCTGATGAAAAACTACAAACTGCCTTCAACGGCCTTTTCCCAAGCCTCTTCGGCCTCTTTCAGCCTGCGTTGCAGGTCGGCATAGGCTTCAAACAGCTGGGCGTTCGCAGCTCCTTCGGGCGTGGCCAATTGGGCTTCCAGGTCAGCTTTTTCCGTTTCGAGTTTCATCACCAGGTTTTCGCATTCTTCAACCAGTTTTTCGGCTTTGCGGCGCAAGCGGGCCTGTTCCTTGCGTTCTTCATACGACAGCTTGCCTTCCGACGGTTCAGCCTTTTCGGAGGTAGCGGCTGCCGGCGTGTGGCTTGAGGGCGAACCTGCCACGTGCAGCTGGTCGAGCGATTCGATGTCCTTCTTTTGCAGAAAATCGTAGATGCCGCCCAAGTGCTCGCGCACCTGTCCGCCGCCAAACTCATATACCTTTCCGACCAGCCCGTCCAGGAAGTCACGGTCGTGGCTCACCACGATGACTGTGCCGTCGAAGGCCAGGAAGGCTTCCTTCAGCACGTCCTTCGTGCGCATGTCAAGGTGGTTGGTCGGTTCGTCCAAAATCAGGAAGTTGACGGGTTCGAGCAGCAGCTTGATCATGGCTAACCTCGAACGTTCGCCGCCCGACAGCACTTTCACCTTCTTGTCCGAGGCTTCACCGCCAAACATGAAGGCACCGAGAATGTCACGGATCTTCAGTCGGATGTCGCCTTTGGCTACCCGGTCGATGGTGTCAAACACAGTGAGCTCGCCGTCGAGCAGCTGTGCCTGGTTTTGTGCATAATAGCCTATTTCCACATTGTGGCCCAACTTCAGGGTGCCGCCATAGGGTATCTCGCTCATGATGCACTTCACCAGTGTCGACTTGCCTTCGCCGTTCTTTCCCACAAAGGCCACTTTCTCGCCGCGCTTGATGGTGAGGTTCACATGTTGGAACACACAGTGCTCGCCATAGTCCTTGCGCAGTTCTTCGCAGATAACCGGATAATCGCCTGAACGGGTGCAGGGCGGGAACTTCAGGTGCAGACAGGCATTGTCCACCTCGTCAACCTCGATGGGCACCATCTTTTCGAGCTGCTTGATGCGGCTCTGTACCTGGACGGCCTTGGTGGGCTTATAGCGGAAGCGTTCGATGAAGTCCCTGATGTCGGCCATTTCCTTTTGCTGGTTCTCATAGGCGCGGAGCTGCTGCTCGCGGCGTTCTGCCCGCAGGCGTACAAACTCGTCGTACTTCACCTTGTAGTCCGTAATCCGTCCGCAGGCTATTTCGAGCGTACGGTTGGTGACATTGTTGATAAAAGCGCGGTCGTGGCTCACGAGCACCACAGCCCCAGGCGATTTGGTCAGGAACTGTTCGAGCCACCTGATGCTTTCGATATCAAGGTGGTTGGTCGGCTCGTCGAGCAGCAACACGTCAGGGCGGCGCAGCAACAGTTTGGCCAGCTCAATACGCATGCGCCAGCCACCTGAGAACTCTCGGGTAGGACGGTGAAAGTCTGCTGGCGTGAAGCCCAATCCCTGTAACGTACGTTCCAGTTCTGCGTGGTAGTTCATGCCGCCCATCATCTGGAACCGCTCGCTCTCATGACTGAAGCGTTCCACTAATTCCATGTACGAAACGCTTTCATAATCAGTCCGTTCGGACAGTTTGTTGTTGAGCTGCTGAATGTGCTCTTGCAATTCGCTGATATGTTCAAAAGCCTTTTCGGCTTCTTCCATTACCGTGTGCTCATCGCTCAGCACCATCACCTGCGGCAGATAGCCGATGGTAATGTCATTCTGTACCGACACCGTTCCGCCAGTAGGCAGCTGCTGTCCGCTGAGAATCTTGAGCAGGGTCGATTTGCCCGCCCCGTTCTTTCCGACCAACGCAATGCGGTCTTTCTTGTTTATAACGAATGACACGCCCGCAAAGAGCGGGCGTGCACTAAATTCTACACTTAAATTGTCAACAGATACCATATCGGTTTTAGCTTTGCGCTTGGAGAACTGGAGTCTTGGTCCGCTCTGGCAGTGGCAATAATTATTTTCTGTCATTCTCGGCTAATTTGCGGCCATTCGCGTTCAAAAGGGAAGAGAACGTGAATGCTCGCAAATGGGCCGTGAATTTAAAGAATTTCTTTTTCGGTCATTCACGGCTAATTTGCGGCCATTCGCGTTCAAAAGAGTAGAGAACGTGAATGCCCGTAAATGGTCCGTGAATTTAAAGAATTTCTTTTTCGGTCATTCTCGGCTAATTTGCGGCCATTCGCGTTCAAAAGGGAAGAGAACGTGAATGCCCGCAAATGGTCCGTGAATTTAAAGAAATTCATTCTCGGTCATTCTCGGCCAATTTGCGGCCATTCGTGTTCAAAAGGGAAGAGAACGTGAATGCCTGCAAATGGTCCGTGAATGAAAGAAAAGCTTTCAACGTGAATAGGAGAGAACTATGGGTTTGAGGACATTCGGGGACAGAAGCGTTTTAGTAGCTTCGTGCCACAATGACCCTGCAAGTGGCTGGTTTGCCGCTCACCATATCTACGCCCGGATTCTCTTGGCTATAGCCGTAAGGCACGCAGCGTATGGTGGCCTGCGTGTCAGCCTTGATTTGGGCTTCAGTCTCTTCGGTACCGTCCCAGGGGCAGAGGAAGAAGCCGCCGTCTTTGACACGTTCCTTGAATTCCTCGTAATTGTCGCAGGGGAAGATGTTGTCGTCCAACCGCTTCTTGGCCTTGTTGTAGATGTTCGTCTGGATTTCTTCGAGCAGCGTCTTGACATATTCCTCGATGCCTTCGAAGGGCAGTGTCTGCTTTTCGAGTGTGTCGCGGCGCATCAGTTCGATGGTGCCGTTCTCCAAGTCACGGCCTCCCATCACCAAACGTACAGGCACGCCCTTCAGCTCGTAGTCGGCAAACTTGAAGCCCGGACGCTTGTTGTCGGCATTGTCATACTTGACACGGATGCCCATAGCCTTCAGGCGGTCTGCCAGTGCGCCGAGCTTCTCGTCGAAGGCTGCCAGTTCGGCATCACCTTTATATATAGGTACGATGACCACCTGAATCGGTGCGAGGTGGGGAGGCAGTACCAGACCGTTGTCGTCGGAGTGCGTCATGATGAGGGCACCCATCAGTCGGGTGCTCACCCCCCAAGAGGTAGCCCAGGCATAGTCCAGCTTGTTCTCCTTGTCCACGAACTGCACATTGAAGGCGCGGCCGAAGTTCTGTCCCAAGAAGTGGCTTGTACCGCTTTGCAGGGCCTTGCCGTCCTGCATCATCGCCTCAATGGTATACGTGTCGAGCGCACCGGCAAAGCGTTCGGTGGCACTCTTTACACCGCGCACCACCGGAATGGCCATTACCTCGCGGGCAAAGTCGGCATACACGTCGAGCATCTGTCTGGCACGTGCTTCGGCCTCTTCACGGGTGGCATGGGCCGTGTGTCCTTCCTGCCAGAGAAATTCAGAGGTACGGAGGAAAAGGCGGGTACGCATTTCCCAGCGCATGACGTTGCACCATTGGTTGCAGCACAGGGGAAGGTCGCGCCATGAGTGAATCCATTTGCGGTAGGTATTCCAGATCGTTGTTTCCGAAGTAGGGCGGATAATCAGTTCCTCTTCGAGTTTGGCAGCGGGGTCAACGACCACGCCGTCACCGTCGGGATTAGCTTTCAGGCGGTAATGAGTCACCACGGCGCATTCCTTGGCGAATCCTTCCACGTGTTCAGCCTCCTTCGACAGGAAGCTCTTGGGAATAAGCATCGGGAAATAAACATTCTGCACGCCCGTTTCCTTAAAGCGTTCGTCGAGAGATTGCTGTATGCGTTCCCAGATAGCATAGCCGTATGGTTTGATGACCATACAGCCGCGCACATCGGCCTGTTCGGCCAAGTCGGCCTTCACAACCAGTTCGTTATACCAGCGCGAATAATCCACACTGCGCTTGGTCAAGTCTTTCAGTTCTTTTGCCATAACAGATGAGGTTGCCGCACGTTCGGTGCGGCCTATCGTGAAGTTTTGTTTTAATTGCGGATGCAAATGTATACAAAATCCGCGACCTGTCGTACAGTGGCTGCAAGATTGTGCCTTTTTGCGGTCTATTTTCGTGTAAGTTAGCCGGGATAGTAGTCTTCTAAGCTGCTGTTTTTCAACCAACTTGAAGTAGTGGTGCACAGGGAGGGCGTGCCTTGAACGCTCATTTCCCAAACCTGATTGAACTTGCGAGGCTTGACTTGGATGAAAACCTTTTATTTTATATGAAGCGAAGCCCCCAATAACCGGGGATAAAAGGCGACGGTGCACTGGGAGGGCGGGCAAAGGGGCTGCAAGCAGGCAAACAGATGCCGGCTTGCAGCCCCGAAGTGCGGATGATATGAATGCTGTATTGCACCCTTATCGTCCACCACACGCTCGTACTTGTCCTCATTTTTCAGAAGAGAGATAGAAACGGGACTAAAGATTTCGTCTGGTGTAGAGAATCGTGACATCAGGTATTCAAAGGCATTTCCATCTTTGAATGCCAGTTTCAACCGACGTGCGACTAAACTTTTGGCAGTACCTG
>CALZRA010000121.1 GCA_945828345.1 uncultured Bacteroidales bacterium | reverse complement strand
GTCGGGGTCTAATTATTTTGAAAACCAAGCGTGAATAGCGGTGTCATAGTGGCTGCTGACGCCAAATGCGCGGGTGGCGAACCAGCGTCTTTCCTCCAGCTCGGTCTGCGCGCCGTTCTTCTCCACGATGTCGAGCAGGGGCTTGTATTCTGCCTTGGAGGGCACAATCACCACATCGTTGAAGTTCTTCGCACCGGCACGGATGAGCGAGATGCCGCCTATGTCGATCTTTTCGATGATGTCGGCTTCAGAGGCGCCGCTGGCCACAGTCTGTTCGAAGGGGTAGAGGTCTACGATGACCAGGTCGATTTCGGGAATGTCGTATTGGGCCATTTGAGCCTTGTCCTCAGCCAGTTCGCGACGGCCCAGGATGCCGCCGAACACTTTCGGGTGGAGCGTCTTCACGCGGCCGCCCAGAATAGAGGGGTAGGTGGTCACTTCCTCTACCTTCTGGCAGGGGTAGCCCAGCGATTCAATAAACTGCTGCGTGCCTCCTGTCGAGAGGAACTGCACACCATTCTCGTGCAACTTGGCCAGGAGTTCTTCCAGTCCGTCCTTGTGGAACACCGAAACCAGCGCGGTCTTAATCTTCTTTGTGGTAGACATAGTTTATCTTGTTTTTTTGTGAGTATACATAGAGAGTGGGAAACCAGCTGCAAAATTACTGCTTTTTTAGCTGAGCCACCAAATTAAAGGAGAAAAAGCGTGGGATAGAAGGAAAAAGTTGAAGGTTAATGTTTGGAGTTGAGAGTTGGATGTTGAAAAGTGGAGGGTTGAGAAGTTGAGGGTTGAGAAGTTGAGAGTTGAAAGTGGAGGACTAAGCGTTGAGGTGACAAGCGTTCAAGGCACGCCCCGGAGGGGCAAAGATTGTGCAAGTGAGTGCAGAGCCAAGCTTGCTTGAGCTATGCCGAGCGCAGCCAATCTTATTCAACAGCACATAGCCCAGGGCATCGCCCTGGGTAGAATGAGGCGATGAAGTACTTAAAGAAGGGGCAAAAGCGTTAGGAGTAAATAATAGGTAAGATATGCTTTTGCCCCTCCGGGACGTACCCCCGAACGCTGTAACACTTTCTTAACTACAGCGTAACAGGCTGCCAACATGCTCCCCGTACTTTTGCACCGCTACAGAATCACCCGAGAGGAAAGCTCCTCTCTTTAAACCAATAGTCAATATGGAATGGATGTATTTGGGAATGGTAGCATTCCTGTTTCTGCTCGCCACGTTCGACCTGTGGGTCGGTGTGAGCAACGATGCCGTAAACTTTCTGAACTCGGCCATCGGATCGCGTGCGGCCAAGTTCCGCACGTTAGTCTGCATCGCCTCGGTGGGCGTGTTCATGGGCTGTGCGTTGAGCAACGGCATGATGGACATTGCGCGGCACGGCATTTTCAGCCCGCAGTATTTCTCGTTCCACGAGGTCATGCTCATCTATCTGGCCGTCATGGTCACCGACATCGTGCTGCTCGATGCGTTCAACTCCTTCGGTATGCCCACCTCGACCACAGTGTCGATGGTGTTTGAGCTGCTCGGTGCGTCGTTCGCCTTCGTCACCTTCAAGATGGCCGCCGACGGCCTGCCGCTCGGCATGGACGACTATCTGAACACCTCGAAGGCCTTGGAGGTGATTCTGGGCATATTCCTGAGTGTACCTATCGCCTTTGTGTTCGGTGCGCTGGTGCAGTATATAGCCCGCATCGTGTTCACTTTCCACATCAACCGCAACCTGCGCTTCAAGGCCGGTCTCTTCGGCGGTGTGGCCCTTACGGCAATACTCTACTTCATGCTCTTCAAGGGCCTGAAGGACCTGTCGTTCATGAGTGCCGATGTCAAAGCCTATATCCACGACCACATCGGGATGCTGCTGTGCGGCACGTTCGTGGTCGCCACGGTGCTGATGCAGGTGCTCCACGCGCTGCGCGTCAACGTGTTTCGCGTGGTCGTACTGTGCGGCACGTTCGCGCTGGCTACTGCCTTTGCGGGCAACGACTTGGTCAACTTCATCGGTGTGCCCTTGGCCGGATTCTCGTCCTACTGCGACTTTTCGGCCAACGGTGCGGCAGCCGGAGCCGACGGCTACATGATGACTTCGCTGTTGGAGTCAGCCCGCACGCCCTTCGTGTTCCTCATCGCGGCAGGCGGTGTGATGGTCTTCTCGTTGGCCACCTCGAAGAAGGCTCGCAAGGTCGTTGAGACCGAGGTTGGCCTGTCGCGTCGCAATGAGGGCGACGAGATGTTCGGCTCCTCACGCGTGGCCCGCAGTCTGGTGCGCTGGGCCGGTTCGGTGTCTGTTGTGGTGCAGCGCGTCACGCCCGAGCGGGTAGTCCGCTTTGTCGATTCACGTTTCCAGGTGCCCCGTGAGGCTTACGACGATGCTGCGGCCTACGACATGCTGCGCGCCTCTGTCAACCTCGTCATGGCCTCGCTGCTCATTGCGCTGGGCACGAGCCTCAAGCTGCCGCTTTCCACCACCTTCGTCACCTTCATGGTGGCCATGGGTTCGTCGCTGGCTGACCGTGCGTGGAGCCGCGAGAGTGCCGTGTTCCGCATTACGGGCGTGCTCACAGTGATTGGCGGCTGGTTCATCACCGCAGGCGTGGCCTTCACGGCCTGCTTCTTCGTGGCTACTGCCATGCACTTCGGCGGTGCTGTGGCCATCGTGCTGATTGTGTTGGCCGGCGTCTACAGCATCGTCCACAGCCAGCGCCGCTTCGCCCGCAAGCAGCGCGAGGAACGGCAGGAAGGCGACGTGTTGTTCGCACAGATGCTGAACGCCACCGACCGCACCGACATCGTGCCGATGCTGAAGCGTCACATGAGCATGAGCGTGGCCGAAGTCCTCGAACACTATGCCGACACACTGCGGCAGTCCACCGACGGACTCATGACCGAACAGCTGCGTCCGCTGCGCAAGTCGCTGCGCTTCCTCAACCTCCAAAAGCGCGTCTTGAAGGACCTGCGCCGCCGCGAGACCATCTGCCTGCAGCGGGCCGAACCTGCCGTGGCCGGCGTGCAGCTCAGCACGAGTTTCCACCGCACACACAACGCGCTGCGACAGCTGCTCTACGGCCTGATGCGTATCGCCGAACCGGCCCGCGAGCATGTTGACAACAACTTCTGTCCCATTGAACCGCTCTGTGCCGAACGCTATGCCAAGCTGCGCGATGCACTGGAGACGCTGTTGCGCGAAACGGCTGACAACCTGCGCCACGACCGCAACGAGCAGCTCCTCGCACTGGCCATGCGCTGCAAGGAACTGCGCCGTGAGTGCCAGCAACAGGCCGAAACGCTCGCTGTCGACTTGCAGACGAAGAACATGAATCTCGGTGCAGCCACCCTGCTGCTCCACTTGGCTCAGGAAACGGAACTGCTGGCCGCCGAGCTGCGCGAGCTGATCAGGGGAGAACTCTCGTTCAAGAACATCTCATCCATGCTTTAAGCCATGAACAGACTCAAACACTCAAGACGGTGCATCGTGGCGGCAGCCCTGTGTGCCATGGCCGGAACCGTGTCGGCCCAGACCCCCGTGTGGCCCGAGTGGATGCCGCGTGTGAGTGGTACGATTCGCGGCAAGTGGGAATGGCAGCCCGAACGCGACGAAACACGCTTCGAGGTGCGCACAGCCCGTGTCGCGCTCGACGGAAAAATCACGCCGACGGTGGAGTACAAGGCCGAAATTGACCTCTCCGATGAGGGCCAAATCAAGATGCTCGATGCCTATGCTGGGATGCGCCCCCTGCAGGGCTGGGCCTTGCGCATCGGCCAGATGCGTGTGCCCTTCAGCATCGACGCCCACCGCTCGCCTCACAAGCAGTTCTTCGCCAACCGTTCGTTCATCGCCAAGCAGGTGGGCAACGTGCGCGACGTCGGCCTCTATGGTTCTTACCGTTTCAGCGACGTGCCTCTGACCATCGAGGCCGGAGCCTTCAACGGGTCGGGACTGACCAACCAGAAGGACTATTGGACCCGCAGCCTGAACTTCTCGGCCAAGGCGCAGTACAAGCCCTGGCAGGGACTCACCCTGCAGGCTTCGGTCCAGAAGATCTCGCCGGCGGGCGGGGCCACCTACCTCTACGATGCCGGTCTCACGCTCCAGTGCGGACGCTGGACGGTTGAGGGCGAATACCTGCGCAAGCACTACACCGACCCGCTGTTCAAGGACGTGAACGCCTGGGATGCCTTCGTGTGTTACGACCTGCCGTTGCACCGCGCCTTCCGCAAGGTGTCGTTCCTGGCGCGTTACGACTGCATGGGCAACCATTCCGACGGCTCGCTCACCGAGAGCGGCACGCTGAAACTGACCGATGCCGAGCGGCAGCGTGTGACGGGCGGAATCACCCTGAGTATGGCCAAGGAGATGAATGCCGACATCAGGCTGAACTACGAGAAATACTTCTACCGCGATGCTTCGTTAGCCAAGCCTTCGGAACTCGACAAGGCCGTTGTGGAGCTGGTAGTACACTTCTGACCGCGCTTGGCCTCACCGTGGGCCGTTGTGCGGTGCTGACTGGCTGCGTCCTTCTTCGTGAGCAAATCGGAGAGGGGCGCAGCCCGTTATTTGTCGGGAGTGTCGCCGCTGTAGCCTGATTGTCGCCGGACACGCAGGCGGCTGGAAGGTACGGTGGGGAAGGGACGGGGTGAGTGGGCCGAGACCGGTAGGGGCGGCTCCTGCAAGGGCGGGAGGAGCGGTGCGGAGGGAGTTTGCCAGGCGGGCACAAAGGCAGCGGGCCTCATCCATGGCTGGAAGTGGTCTGAAAGCAGGAATTGGGAAGGGGTGGGAGTCGTGTTTTGCATAGGGCTGAAAAAATTTTTTTGTTGGGCAAATGTGTGAATGGCAGAGGATGGGGCAGCGGGCTGTGGCTGCATCGTGGGCGGGAAGCTGAAGGCTGGTGGTAGGGCAGCCTGTGTATTTCTGTTTGCAAAGTTACCGCTTTGTTGTGAATCGCGCAATGGCCAGACGGATTTTTAACAATTTGCTTTTGGGAGCAGGGGGCGACGGTGCACTGGGAGAGCAGGCTTCTGTCCTGCTTTGTTCGTTGAAGCAGGCTCGAAGCCTGCTCTCCCAGTCGTTGGTCCCTCATGGTGTCATGAAAGGGTGCGTACAAGTCCGGCTTTAGGATTTTCCGGAGCAGGCTTCGGCGTGCCGAAGCCTGGACTTGTTCGCTCGGTCGGATGAACGAAAACGGCAGCTGCGTTGAGCTGTTTTTTTCGCTCTTTGCGCGTGTGGCCTCTCTTTTTTCTGGAAGAAAAAATCTTCTCCTGTATATACTGTTTCCTTTATATATATAGCGTTGTGTCGTTTGTTGTGTCGCTTTCTGCTTTTTTGGATGAATTTTCTTTGCGTTTACAAATTGTTTTGAGGGCAGAAGGGAGGTGTGGGAAACGCTGTTTTTGAAGAAACGAAGTGATTGGCTTTCAGCTGTTTCGATGTGTCACCGAAACGGTGTTTGGACGAGGCACGAAAGCAGTATTTCGAGGTACTCTCGCGTTGTGTCGTTTATTGTGTCGAAATAGGTGTCGGTTTCCTGTTTCAGGGCGGTTTCCAGCAGTGTCTTCCGTCAAGCCTTCAGACGCAGTGTGAACAGAAATTCCAGGCCTCCCTGCTGGCGGTTTCGCACAGAGATGTCGCCGCCGTGGAAGCGCACCGCATTGCGCACGATGGAGAGGCCGAGGCCCGTGCCGCCGCAGTCGCGCGTGCGGCCTTCCGACACCCGGTAGAAGCGTTCGAACAGGTGGGGCAGATGTTCTTCGGGCACGCCGCGGCCCGTGTCGCTGAACGAGAAGTAGGCCATTTCGCCCGACACGTTGTAGCAGTGTATGCACACCTCGGCTCCCTGGCCCGCATAGCGCGCCGCGTTCTCGACGAGGTTGCGGAATATGGCGTAGATGAGCGAATAGTTGCCTGCTACGACCAAGCCTTCGGGCAGCTGCACGGTGAAGGACATGTGTGCCTCATCCAAGGCCGTGTGGAGTTCGTCGCGCACCTCGCCGATGACCTGCTCGATGTCCACCTCCTCGCGGGCGATGAGCTGCGGAGCCTGGTCGGTCTTGGTGATGAGGGCCACGTCGCGGATGAGGTCGGTGAGGCGCACCGACTGTGCCAGAGCCTGCCTCAGGAAGTGCTGCTTGCGTCCTTCGGGCAGCCCCTGGCAGTTCAGCACCGTTTCGAGATAGCCGCGTATGCTGCTCACGGGCGTGCGCAGCTCGTGGGTGATGTTGTTGCTCATTTGCTGCTTCAGCTCGCGCTGCTGCTGTTCGGCGGTAATGTCGGTGAGGGTGAGTTCGAAGCCGCCGTCGGCATAGATGAGCACTTGCACGCCAAAGGTCGTGCCGCCGGCCGAGAGCGAGTAGCGGAAGAGCGGAGCCTGTTCGGAGGGCTGGCGCGTGTCGCTGTTCAGTTGCAGGAACTCCACGGCCGGGGCCAGCGACTCAGACTGCCACAGGGCATTGGGGTTGGCTGTGGGACGGTCGAGCACCACGTTGGCATACTGCATGAAGCGCGGGTTGGCATAGATGCACTCACGCTCGGGGCTGAAGATGGCGATGCCCTGCCCGAAGTTGTGGAAGTGGCGCAACAGTCGTTCGCGTTCGGTGTTGATGAGGCGGTTGGAGGCTTCGAGTTCGCGGTATTTGGTCATGATGCCGCGCCCTATGTCGCCCAGCTCAGAGTGGGGAAAGTCGATGTGGTCGTAGTCCACCAGTCCTCGGTCAGCCGAGCGCATGAAGCTTTTCAGTCCCGTCACGGCCTTTCCGAAGCGGTCGGAGATGTAGATGAGCAGCACCAGCATCACGGGGAAGAGCATGAAGACGAACCACAGGAACACGCGGTCGGCCTGCATGAAGCTGCGCACCGTGTCGTCGTAGGGCAGGGCCACGCGCACCACCTCGTTGCCGAAGGCTTTGGCAAAGTAGAAGTAGGGGCGGTGTTCGGTCGTCGACTCGCGCGTGTCGGAGCCTTCGCCCTTCATCAGTGCCTGCTGCACTTCGGGCCGTCCCAGGTGGTTGCCCATGGTTTCGAGCGTGTGGCCGGAGGTCTCGTGGCGCACGGTGCCGTCGCGGCCGACAATGGTGAGGCGCACCTCGGGGGGCAGCAGGCGGTCGAGCGCGGGCAGCGAGTGGCTGAGGCTGTCGGCGGGCTGTCCCTGTCGCGCGGCCACTAAGTTGGCATAGCAGCGCAGCCTCTCCTCCAGCAGCAGCCGGCGGTACTGCCGTTCGCGGTTGTACTGGAAAGCCACGAGCAGCAGGGTGAACACGGCAAACAGAGCCGTGAAGTTGATGAGCAGTTTCGACTTGTAGGACATAGTGTGTATCGTTTTTGGGAAGGGCTTTTTGGGGTTATGAGGCTCTTTCTTAGGTCATGAGGGATAAGGTTGTGAGGGATAAGGTTATAAAGTCACAGTTGACAAGCGTTCAAGGCACCACGCCCCGATGCTGCTGGTTGACAAGCGTTCAAGGCACGCCCCGATGCTGCTGGTCAAGCGTTCAAGGCACGCCCCGCTTCCTATGGTTTTGAGCAAGCGAATTTTGTTAATGA
>CALZRA010000120.1 GCA_945828345.1 uncultured Bacteroidales bacterium | reverse complement strand
GCTTCAACGGCTCGGAGAACTTCCCCGGCAACGCCCTCATCCAGTTCTGTGAGCGTATCGGCGTGAAGTTCGGCCAGAACCTCAACGCCTACACGGCTGTCGACGAAACCGTCTACAACATCGACGACGTGCCCGTGACGGAGACGAACATCGACTCCTGCCTGCTCATCCTGCACGACTGGAGCGACGGCCTGACGCTCGACCCCGCCGAAATCGACAAGGAACGCGGCGTGATTCACGAAGAGTGGCGTATGCGCTCATCGGCTTCGGGCCGCATGTTCGAGCGCAACCTGCCGGCCCTCTATCCCGGCTCGCGCTACGGCCAGCGTTACCCCATCGGTCTGATGTCGGTCATCGACAACTTCAAGTATGACGAACTCCGCGCCTACTATGAGAAGTGGTACCGCCCCGACCTGCAGGGTATCATCGTGGTAGGCGACATCGACGTCGACCAGGTGGAAGCCAAGATCAAGGCCATCTTCTCGCCCATCCAGATGCCCGAAAATCCTGCTCCCTACGAGTTCTACCCCGTGCCCAACAACGACGAACCTATCTACGTCATCGACAAGGACAAGGAACAGACGCAGGGTGTCATCCAGGTGTTCTTCAAGACTGAGCCCATCCCCGCCGAGCTGAAGAACACGCCCGTGTTCCTCCAGATGGAATACATCAACCGCCTCATCGCCAGCACGCTCAACGCCCGTCTCTCCGAACTGAGCCAGAAGCCCGACTGCCCCTTCATCGGTGCCGGCAGCAGCTACGGCAACTACATCATGTCGAAGACCTGCGACGCCTTCACGCTCTACATCCTGCCGAAACCCGGTGAAGACGCTGCCGCCCTTCAGGCTGTGCTCCAGGAGGTAGAACGCGCCAAGCGCTTCGGCTTCACGGGCACCGAACTGAACCGCGCCAGCGAGGAGTTCATCAGTTCCATCGAACGTATCTACGACAACCGCGCGAAGCAGAAGAACAGCTTCTACGTTCCGCAATACGTGCGCCACTTCCTCGAAGGCAACCCCATCCCCGACATCGAAACGGAATTCCAAAGCTACAAGCAGATTGCGCAAATCCTCGCGCAGCAACAGATGCTCGTGCCTGCCGCTTCGGAAATCATGAAGCAATACACGGCCCGCATGGACACGAACTTCGTGTGCATGGCCTTCTACCCCGACAAGGAGGGTGTGGACGTGCCGACCGTCGAGAGCTTCAAGCAGGCTGTCAGCGCCGCACAGGCCGCACAGCTCGAGGCTTACGTGGACAACGTGAAGAGCGAACCGCTCGTGCCCGTGCTCCCGAAGAAGGGCAAAATCACGAAGGAGGAAAAGGCTGACTTCGGCTACACGTGCTGGACGCTCTCCAACGGCGCACGCGTCTTCTTCAAGCAAACGGACTTCAACGACAGCGAAGTGCTGTTCCGCGCCACCAGTTTCGGCGGCGAGAACGCGGTTGACATGAAGGACTACGTGAACCTGAAGCTCCTCTCCGACGTCATCGATAACACGGGCCTCGGCAACTTCACCGCCACAGAGCTCCAGAAGAAGCTGGCCGGCAAGAACGCTTCCTGCTCGCCCGCTCTCGGCGAAATCACGGAAAACCTCGAAGGCTCCGCCACACCGAAGGACCTCCGCACGCTCTTCGAACTCATCTACCTCCGCTTCCAGGCTCCGGCCAACGACCCCGACGGCTACAACAATGCCATCACCTTCCTGCGCTCCAACCTCGAGAACGCCGAGAAGAACCCGATGAAGGCCTTCTCCGACTCGCTCGTTTCGACCCTCTACGCCCACAACCCCCGCAAGGCAAGCCTGAAGATCGGCGACCTGGACAAGGCTGACTACGAAGCCATCAAGCGCATCTACTCTGCCCGCTTCAACGCCGCCGGCGACTTCGACTTCTACTTCACCGGTGCCTTCAACGTCGACTCGCTCCGTGACTTCACCGAGCAGTACATCGCTCCGCTCAAGGGCGTGAAGAAGCGCGAGAAGATGGTAGACCTCCATATCTACCCCGTAGAGGGCGTGGTGAGCAACCACTTCTTCCGCGACATGGAAACGCCGCAGGCTACGCTCGTACAGATCTGGACGGGCACGGTTCCCTACTCGCTCAAGCAGGCTGCCGTCGTGAACGCCCTGGGCGAAATCCTCACACAGCGCTACCTGAAGAGCATCCGCGAAGATGCCGGCATAGCCTACAGCGTGGGCGCATCGGCCCAAGCCGGCTTCGGCAAGCGCGAGGACTACGCCATGCAGATCTACTGCCCCGTGAAGCCCGCACAGCTCGACTCTGCCCTCCTGCTCATGAAGCAGGGCATCGACGACATCGCCGCCAAGGGCGTGACCGCCGAGGAGCTCGACAAGGTGAAGCAGTTCGAACTGAAGGACTACGCCGACAGCCAGAAGAAGAACAGCTACTGGATGGGCCTCATCTACTCCAAGTCTATCTGGAACAAGGACGAACAGACAGGCTACGAGGATGCCGTGAAGAGCGTAAGCTCGAAGGATATCCAAGACTTCGTCAACAACGTGCTCCTCAAACAGAACAACTGCGTCACTGTGTCTATCCGGCCTACCGACATGACGGAGAAGTAAACCTGATTTCCCAATTCTGAACAAGATGAGGTGACGGGCTATCCCTTGACAGGCAAACGCCTGTGTCTGAAGGGAAGGCCTGTCACCTCATCTTCATTTTCCACCGACACATACTCCCCGCGCTGATGCCTCCATCCCCCACCCCGTTACACCCCCTTCACGACTTCCTGTACTGCCCTCACTGCGGCAGCCGCCGCTTCGAAACGCACGATGCCTACAGCAAACGGTGTGCTGACTGCGGCTTCACGTTCTACCCCAATGCCGCCGCAGCCACCGTGGCTGTAGTGGTCAACGACCTTGACCAACTGCTCTGTGTGGTGCGTGGCCGCGAACCGGCCAAAGGCACGCTCGACCTGCCGGGCGGCTTTGTCGACCCTGGTGAGAGCATCACCGACGGACTGGCCCGCGAACTGCATGAAGAAGTGGGGGCCGAACTCCTCTCGGCCGACTTCCTGTTCTCCTATCCCAACGCCTACCCCTTCAGCGCACACACCGTCCACACGGCCGATGCCTTCTTCCTGTGCCGCATTGCCAACCCCCACGAGGTGCAGGCCCACGATGATGCCGCCGCCCTGCGTTGGATTCCGTTGCACGAACTGCGCCCCGAAGCATTCGGCCTGCGCTCGGTGAGGCAAGGCATCGAGCGGCTGATACACAGCCGACAGTCCGCCCCCGGATGTCAGACAGACACCTGTCTTTCATCTGTCTGACCTCTGCGGATGAACAAAACTTCTGTGGACAGGCCGGAGACAAGAGGCGATGCCACACCGCCCGGCCCTGACCCCGACAGTTCCTGCCCGAAACGGGCTATCTGTGCCCGCTGCTGCAAAAACACAAGGCTACATCACGCACATTCCACACATTTTTCTATTTTTGCCACATGATTGCTCCATTCGCCTTGTTATCCCGCATCTGGCACTTCTACCGCGACGGCTTCAGGCAGATGACATGGGGCCGTACGCTCTGGGTCATTATCCTCATCAAGCTGTTTGTCATCTTCGTAGTGCTCCGCCTCTTCTTCTTCCGTCCCGCCCTGGCAGGCATGGATGAGCAGCAGAAGGGCGAAGCGGTGGGCACAGCCCTGACAAGATAGGCGATACTATTTTAGTTTATAGTTTTAAGTCTAAAGTCTATGAGCTTATAATTATAGTCTTAAGTCTAAAGTCTAAGAGCTTATAATTTTAGTGTTTGAGCGGCAGGAGCTCCGCACGCTCCAGTAGTAACCTTATAACCTCATAACCCTAAAACTCATAACCTCATAACCTTAAAACTCATAACCTCATAACCTTAAAACTCATAACCTCATAACCTTAAAACTCATAACCCCATAACCTCAGCAACACCCCATCATCTGAGTACAAACCACTAACACTTAAAATAACGCCATGAATCTACTCACCATCCTCGACCCCGCCACCATCGACTGGTCGCGGGCGCAGTTTGCACTCACAGCCTGCTATCACTGGCTGTTCGTGCCCCTCACGCTGGGGCTTGCCCTCATCATGGGCATCATGGAAACCATCTATTACATCAAACGCGATGACTTCTGGAAGCGCACCGCGCAGTTCTGGATGAAGCTGTTCGGCATCAACTTCGCCATCGGTGTGGCCACGGGACTCATCCTCGAATTTGAGTTCGGCACCAACTGGAGCAACTACTCCTGGTTCGTGGGCGACATCTTCGGCGCACCGCTCGCCATTGAAGGTATCGTAGCCTTCTTCATGGAAGCCACCTTCATTGCCGTCATGTTCTTTGGCTGGAACAAGGTGAGCCGCGGCTTCCACTTGGCCTCCACTTGGCTGACAGGCATCGGCGCCACCCTCTCTGCATGGTGGATTCTGGTGGCCAATGCCTGGATGCAGCACCCTGTGGGCATGGAGTTCAACCCCGAAACCGTGCGCAACGAAATGGTCGATTTCCTCGCTGTGGCCTTCTCGCCCACTGCCGTAGTCAAGTTCTTCCACACCGTGTCGTGCGGCTGGATGACAGGAGCCGTCTTTGTTGTCGGCGTGAGCTGCTGGTTCCTGCTCAAGCAGCGCAACCGCCAGCTGGCTTTGGCCTCGGTCAAGGTGGCCAGCATCACCGGCTTGGTGGCCACACTCATCGTGATGTTTACAGGTGACCAGAGCGGCATCTCCATTGCCCGCGAACAACCCATGAAGCTGGCCGCAGCCGAAGGACTGCGTCAAGGCGGCACACAGGCTCCCTTCTCGATTGTACCCGGCATCGAAGTGCCCGGCATGTTGTCCATCCTGGCCACCCATGACCCCAACGGCTATGTGCCCGGCATTGACAACCTCCTGCAAGGCTACACCACACCCGACGGCCAGACTTTCCCCTCAGCCGAAGACAAGATGGCACGTGGACGCAAGGCCCTGGCTGCCTTTACTGACTTCCGGACCAACCGTCTGAGCGACCCGGCACGCGCCGCCGAGGCTCGCGCCGAGCTTCAGGCCAACGTGGACTGCTTCGGCTACGGCTACATTCAGCAACCCGCCGACCTCGTGCCTCCCGTGTGGCTCGTCTACTGGTCGTTCCGCCTCATGGTCGGTCTGGGCAGCCTGCTCATGCTCATCCTTATTGCAGCCTGGTGGCTACAGCACAAAGGACGGCTAGAAAATGCCCGTTGGATGCACTACGCTGCGCTGGCTGCCATTCCCATGGTCTACGTGGCCGGACAAGCCGGCTGGGTAGTGGCCGAAGTGGGCCGCCAGCCTTGGGCCATTCAGGACCTCCTGCCGCTCAATGCTGCCGTTTCGCAGATGTCGCCCACGGGCGTTGCCCTCACCTTCTTCCTCTTTGTCGTAGTGTTCACCGCACTGCTGGCCGCCGAGGTGACCATCATGTGCAAAGCCATCAAGAATCATCAGGCATAAATCCAGAAAATCTAATCCGCTATGATAACCTACTCCTTCCTTCAACAATATTGGTGGCTGCTCGTCTCGCTGCTGGGCGGCCTGCTCGTGTTCCTGCTTTTCGTGCAGGGTGCCAACACGCTGCTCTTCCGGCTGGGCCGCACTGAGGACGAACGCAGCCTCATCGTCAACTCCACCGGACGCAAGTGGGAATTTACCTTCACCACCCTCGTCACCTTCGGCGGTGCCTTCTTCGCCTCCTTCCCGCTGTTCTACAGCACCAGCTTCGGCGGTGCCTACTGGGTGTGGATGCTCATTCTGGTCAGCTTCGTGCTCCAAGCCGTGGCCTACGAATACCAGTCGAAGCCGGGCAACGTGATGGGCCGCACCACCTACCGCCGCTTCTTGGTGTTCAACGGCTTTGTCGGCCCCTTTGTGGTAGGTGCCGCCGTAGGCACCTTCTTCACCGGCTCGGCCTTCACAGTCAACCGTGCCGCCATGGGCAGTGCCGACTTGTCCCAGCTGTCGCCTGTCATCAGCCAGTGGGCCAATGCCTGGCACGGACTCGACGCGCTGGCCAATCCCTGGAACTGGGTGCTGGGTCTCGCCGTCTTCTTCCTGGCCCGCGTGCTCGGCTCGCTCTACCTGCTCAACAACCTGCACAGTGACACGCTGCTACCCCGCCTGCGCCGTCAGGTGCTGGTCGATGCCGTTCCCTTCGTGCTGCTCTTCGTCTCCTTTGTGGTGTATGTGCTCACGGCCACGGGGCTGACCTTCGACCCGGCAAGCGGCCAGTTTGCTGCCGAACCCTATAAATACCTGCACAACCTGCTGGCCATGCCCTGCGTGGCAGTGGTATTCGTGCTGGGCGTGGTACTGGTGCTGGCAGGCATCGCACGCACCCTGCTCAAGGCGGGCAGCACCTGTGGCATCTGGTACACCGGCATAGGCACAGTGCTCGCCGTATTGGCTCTCCTGTTGGTAGCTGGCTGGAACAACACCGCCTACTATCCTTCAAGCGTAGACCCGCAAAGCTCGCTCTGCCTGCAAAACAGCTGCTCCAGCGAGTTCACGCTGCGCACCATGGCCTGGGTGAGCCTGCTCATCCCCTTCGTGCTGGCCTACATTGCCTATGCCTGGTACGCCATTGACCGCGGCGGCCTGTCCCACAAGGAACTCGAAGGACCTGGCCACAAGTATTGATCCATCCGCTCAGGTTTCCGCTGCAAGGACCACCTGCACACCCAAAGAATCTCCCAACCAGCCGACACAAGCTGATTGGGAGATTCTTTTTTTCCTGCGACAAGACCGCCGAAGGGGGATAGTGAACGTAGCTATCTATAGAAAGCTATAGGAGTCTTCACTTCTTTTCAAATCAGCAACGGTGTTCCTGTCAAATGTCAATTCTTATGGCTGTCCATAGTGCGCATGTCCCCCTTTTCAGAGAAGTATATCTTCTACCGCCGAAGAAGATATCTTCTATCGCCGAAGGAGATATATTCTATTGCCAAAGAAGATATCTCCTTTTGAAAGGGGCTTCGCATGGACCGAAGACAGGAGGCGACGGGGGCTGTAATCATATAACAAAAAGGGCGGACAATGTTTTTCATCCAATGTTACAGGCGCATTTGGCTGGGAGGGCGGGCAAAGGCCCGCCTAAACGAAAAATTGGAAACCTGCGTTCAAGGAGCGGGCTGAAAGCCCAACAAGCACATAGCCCAGGGCATCGCCCTGGGTGGAACGAGGCGATGAAGTGCGCCCTGAAAGGGCAAAAGCGTAAGTAAACAACCTGATTTTCAACGCTTTTGCCCTTTCAGGGCGCATTTGCGGCGGTCAACCTACCCAGGGCGTTGCCCTGGGCTATGCGCTTATTGGGCTTTCAGCCCGCTCCCTGAACGCAGGTTTATCCGCTGCAACTACTCCCTTGTTTCATCCAATGTTACAGGCGCATTGGCTGGGAGGGCGGGCAAAGGCCCGCCTAAACGAAAAATTGGAAACATGCGTTCAAGACGCACCCCGGAGGGATTGCGGATTAACATGCGTTCAAGGAGCGGGCTGAAAGCCCAACAAGCACATAGCCCAGGGCAACGCCC
>CALZRA010000119.1 GCA_945828345.1 uncultured Bacteroidales bacterium | reverse complement strand
TAGGCTTCTATGTCGGCTGCATTCTTTCCCATTTCCGTGTCTTCTATTCCAGTTGCCAGAACGGAAATAACATATTCATTCCAAGGCCGTTCTCTCAGGTAGAGTGCCCTGGCTTCATCATTCACCACATAGATGGTATTTAAGTCGGTATAGTCAAATATACTGCTTCCCGCTGTGGGAGGTGTAGTCGGCAACATGGTGATGGAGGTCAAACGGCTGCAACCGTAGAAGCACCAGTCTCCCAAACCCGTGACAGAATTGGGAATGGTGACGGAGGTCAAATTATGGCAAAAGTAGAAGCACGATTGTCCCAAGTATGTGACGGAATGGGGAATGGTGATGGATTTCAAATGGCTGCACTCTTTGAAGCACTCTTTTTCCAAACTTGTGACGGAATTGGGAATGGTGACGGAGGTCAAACTGCTGCAATTGGCGAAGCAACTAATTCCCAAAAATGTGACGGAATTGGGAATGGTGACGGAGGTCAAACTTTTGCAATCGTAGAAGCACTTGCCTCCCAAACTTGTGACGGAATTGGGAATGGTGACGGAGGTCAAACAGGGGCAACTGCAGAAGCACTCATCTCCCAAATCTGTGACGGAATTGGGAATGGTGATGGATTCCAAACTGGGGCAACTGCGGAAGCACGATTTTCCCAAGCTTGTGACGGAATTGGGAATGGTGATGGATTTCAACCAGGAGCAATCACTGAAGCACCCGTCTCCCAAACTTGTGACGGAATTGGGAATGGTGATGGAGGTCAAACTTTTGCAACCCGAGAAGCACCAATCACCCAAACTTGTGACGGAATTGGGAATGGTGATGGATTTCAAACTGCTGCAATTGCTGAAGCAAGCTCCATCCAAACTTGTGACAGAATTGGGAATGGTGATGGATTCCAAACTGCTGCAGAAGTCAAAACACGCAAATCCCAAACTTGTGACGGAATTGGGAATGGTGACGGAGGTCAGACTGCTGCAACTGCCGAAGCACCATTTTCCCAAACTTGTGACGGAATTGGGAATGGTGACGGAGACCAAACTGCTGCATTTTTCGAAGATATTATCTGCCAAACTTGTGACGGAATTGGAAATGGTGACAGATTCCAAACTGGTGCAATTATAGAAGCACCGTTTTCCCAAACTTGTGACGGAATTGGGAATGGTGATGGAGGTCAAGTCGCTGCAACCGTAGAAGCACGATTCTCCCAAACTTGTGACGGAATAGGGAATGGTGACGGAGGTCAAACTGATGCAATCATTGAAGCAAAAATCTCCCAAACTTGTGACGGAATAGACTGTGCCATCCACGGTCACTTGTTCAGGGATGACTATATCTCCGCGGTAATGATATTGGCCATAGGTCACTTCGGCGGTCATGTCTTCCGTGTTCAGGTTATAGTAGATTCTATCAACCCTTACTGTCCCCCAAGAGGTGTTGATGCAAAGAAAAAGTGCAAGAAGTAAAAGAATTTTTTTCATGTTGATGCGGATAAAAAAGCGTGCAACCATTCTTTCTGCTTGTCTGTTCTGTTGGTTACCGCCAAGTGACCTTATCATCCAACAGGCACCGAACAGTCCACGCCCTATGAGCGTGAACCTTCAGTCTGCTTGTTCTCGGTGAATATTGGCGGTATTCTAAGCAAAGAGAACAAGAGCCAAAAGCTCAATATTTATTTATTAGCCCTTTATCAAGTTGTAAGAACGGAAACGCCGAGTGAATGATTTAGAGGCATCTGCCCCATGTACAAGTTCCTTGTGGGAATCAAGCTATAGGATCAATTCCCCCCTTACGTTTCTGTTTTCCTGTGAATGTCTGTTTCTTAATTTGCTTTTTATGTTCAACCTTGTATTCTGTCTATATCCTCTTTTGCAAAAGAGGGGGCGTAGGAATGAATACGTGTTCCTACCTGTTCAATTCTTCTCTTCTTCCTAAGATAGTGCAAGTGAGAGCAGAACATCAAGAAGTTCGCTTGAATGTTTTGCCGCGCACCGTCTGTCTGCGGGCAAATGTACTCGGAAAATTTGAAACAGAGCAGTGTTTGGCGTTTTTCTTTCGTTTATTGGGGCTTTTGTGATGAATTTCTGCATGAAGGATTTTCCGCCAGGATGTAGCTTGTGCTGCGTCCGCCTTTGTCGGACTTCCGTAATATGCCTCTTTCAACAAGGTTGCGAATGTCGTTGAGGGCCGTGTCGGTCGAACACTTGGCTTTTTTTGCCCATTTCCCCGTAGTGAGGTTTCCGAAGAATCCGTCAAACAGCATGTTGATCAGTTTCCGTTGTCTTTCGTTGAATGAAACATCCCGGTTATGCTCCCAAAACTCGGCTTTGCGATACACAGCAGACAGTTTTCCAATGTC
Source organism: uncultured Bacteroidales bacterium (assembly GCA_945828345.1). GTDB lineage: Bacteria > Bacteroidota > Bacteroidia > Bacteroidales > Bacteroidaceae > Alloprevotella. The sequence continues at coordinate 5,263 of CALZRA010000119.1, read as the reverse complement.
AGTGGACTCCTTAGCGAACATTCCCTCAGACAGGCAGTGGGGAAACTGGCTGGAACTGAAACACAGCTATTGGAGAAGGACTGTAGAAGCAAAGGTGTCGGTGCATCGAAAGCGGTGCTAACCAAAGAATACTCGAACAGCTTCGGAATGACATAAGTAAGATTATCTGAAACAAAGCCATTTGGAGGTGCTAAACTGTCAAATATATGTTAATAATTTGTGGCTAATGGGTATGCTTTTGAATAATCATACTACAAATAGGAACAAATGTAGTAACTTTGTACGCAGGATAAAGTATAAAGGCATGGAAAGCAAGAGAAACAGCAACAGTTTTACCTCCTCGGGAATGGTAAAGGAAGAAGGACGGGCAGCATACTACAAACTGCTGGACAGCGTGCGTGAAGGAGATACGGTGCGCATCAAGCGCGGGGTGTATGCCACAGCCGAACAGTTGGCTGACACGATGATAGATGTTGAAGCCATTGTTCCGGGTGGAGTGCTGTGCCTTTTCTCTGCTTGGAACGAGCATGGACTCACCACGTCATTGCCACAGGCTTACCACATTGCCGTGAAGAGAGGCAGGAAAGTCACGCTCCCAGTCTTCCCACAAGTAGAGCTACATCACATCACCGACAGGATGTTTGACATTGGTGTCGAAAAACAAATAATCAGCGGTTATCTCATCCATATATATAATAAGGAACGATGTGTTTGCGATGCCGTGAAGTACCGCAACAAGGTCGGTATGGATGTTTGTGCCGAAGTAGTAAACAGCTATCTGTCACTACCCGACAGAAACCTTTCGTTGCTTTTTGACTATGCTGACCAACTGAGAGTAAGAAGAATCCTTGAACAGTATATTGCACTAAAGCTATGAGCGAAATCAGAAACTATGGAAAATCCATCAGGGCAAGGCTGCTCAATGTGGCCAAGCAGGAAGAAGTGTTCTATCAGACCATCCTGACCAGATACTTTCAGGAGCGTCTGCTCTACCGTATTTCCCAGACACGTTATCGTGAGAACTTCTACCTGAAAGGCGGTGCGCTGATGTACGCCTACGAGAGGTTTGCCGCCCGTCCCACATTGGACATAGACTTTCTTGGCACTCACATCAGCAATGATGGCGAGCGCATAGCAGAGGCGTTCCGCGAGATATGTTCGGTTGATTGCAGGGAGAATGGCGTGCAGTTTGATTGCGACAAGATTGTCACCCAGAACATCACCGGGTTCAAGGATTATCATGGTGTCTGTCTGAGTATTCCAGTGGCAATGGATACCATCGCGCAAGTGCTCACGATGGATGTTGGTTTTGGCGATGTCGTTACACCACATCCTGTTGCATTGGACTATCCTCTGTTGCTGGAGGGGCTGCCCGAAGCAAGCATCCTGGCCTATTCCACAGAAACCGTAATTGCAGAGAAGATGCATGCCATCATTGATCTGGCTGACCAAAGCAGCCGTATGAAAGACTATTATGACATCTACCACCTTCTCACCTCATTCCCATACAACGCCGCCATTTTACAGGATGCCATTAACCGCACCTTTGAGAATCGTCACACCCCCTATAATGCTGACACGATGTTTTTCAAGGAAGACTTCCCAAACAATCCGCAGATGCAGGTTAGATGGACAGCATTCCTAAGGAGGGCTACTATCAATAGTGCCCTGTCATTTCCAGAGGTGGTACGTTGGCTTCAAGACACATTAAGACCATATTGGACAACGTACGGACTTATGCAGCACTGACCGAACTTGGTTACTTAGATGCTTTTCCGATTATTACTGTCCGCTAAACTTTAGGTGTTATTTGAAAAAATAGGGCTGATTCCATTTGCAGGAATCAGCCCCAAATGGTTATTTGGGTTTCGCCAAACAATCCATGAATAACTATGGGTAAAAGTAGTAAATGCCCGTAAATAAATTCATTTCAGTTCACGGACAAAATTGCGCTCACCTTGCACAATCTTTCGGCTGCGCTCGGCATAGCTTGGGGCAAGCTTGGCTCTGCGCTCGCTTGCACGAAAATTCTCGCCATGGAGAGTATTCAAGCGAGCTTGAACTCTGCTCATTTGGCTTGACAAAACCGTTTATTGGGGTTTTTGTGATTATTCATTATCCGATGGCTATCGTAGCGGAATTGCCACCAATTTTCATGGTCGTGAATATATAGCATAGCTTTCAGTTTCTGCAAAAATAGAGATGATTCGGTGAATAAACGGGCTAATCGCCGATTATTTTCGGCGAATAGACCGAATAATCGCCGAAGGGGTATCTGTGATGGGCATGGGGACGCGGGTGACAACAAGTGGAATCTTTAGTTTTTGCTTCAAGAGAGTCCGCTATGTGAATAACAATAAATCATAAAAGTATCTGTCGGAAGTGTCTGATTGTCAGCATGGATTACCTACGGGTAACAAACTACCTTCTATGTGCCTTCTTGCAGGAGTGTGAAGAATTGCGGAATTTTGCAGTGTCAAACCCCAATAAGAATCATTACAATGAACAAAGCAGAATTACAGAAATCAACCGAAGGCTACAGCATAGCCACGGTGGGCGAGCTCTCGGCTTTCGAAGGCAAGGCTTTCGTGAAGGAGCTGTTGGGCACCAGCTCCATAGAGCTGTCATTTGGCACGCTGAGTCCGGGCCAATCCGTCCCTTTCTTTCATCACCACAAACAGAATGAAGAGGTCTATGTGGTGTTGAGCGGTGAGGGCGTGTTCATCCTCGACGGAAAGGAAGAACCCGTGGCATCAGGCAGTGTGGTCAGAGTAGCACCGTGCGTCAGCCGCAACACGAAGTGTACGGGCAGTGTGCCCTTGGTGTATATTTGCATTCAGGGTAAGGCAGGCTCTTTGGAACAATATACCATGACTGACGGTGTGGTGGAACAGTAGCAGCCATGCACGCATTGCATCGTGTTTTTTTTGGAAACGGGAAAGGCAATAATCCGACAGCCTTTCTCGTTTCATTGGTTATATGGAACACAAAGAGAAATTCATGATTGGGGAAACGCTGTTTCCAGATTGCCCTGTGCGCAACATCCTGTCGAGAGTAGGCGACAAGTGGTCACTCCTCTTGATGCATCAGTTGCTTAGCCGCGATGTGCCCATGCGCTTTTCGGAGTTGCGAAAGGCCATTCCCGACATATCGCCCAAGGTGCTGACTGCCACATTGAGGAATCTTGAGGCTGATGGTTTCTTAGTTCGCACGGTGTATGCCGAAGTGCCTCCCCGCACCGAGTACAGCCTGACACCTCGTGCCCATTCCTTTATGAACGCCTGCCGGCCTATGGTACAGTGGGCTATGGACAATTTTGCCGCTATCATCAAGGACAGGAACTCGGCACGCGGTGAAGGCTGAAAACCGTTCGCCTGCTATGTAGCTGAGACGTGCGGCGCACATGGCAGGAGTGGTAAAAACAAGGTCTGGACTTGTTTGGCCGAAGTCCGGGTTCGTAAAAACAAAGTCTGGACTTGTTGAACCAAAGTTTCGAGTAGCTTCGCCAAGATTTGCGTTGACGATATCAGGCATAATGGCCTGTGGCGAGAAGTTGTATTGGCACGAGGTGGTTGATGTCGTTGCCCGCCAGAAGAGGCGTAATGACTTTTGCGTTCAGCCAAGGCTGAACGGTCGGAGCAGTATATCTTCTTTGACGAAGGAGTAGTACTTCTATGACCGTTCAGCCTTGGCTGAACGCAAAAGTTGAATGGTAGGTGTGTAGGAAGCGGACGGCTTGGCCGGTGCGTTTGGTATATCTGGCCCGAAGAATCAATTGCCTTGCCGGCCGCTCATGAACATGGCCAAGCTCCAGGTACGCACAGTGCCCAGCAGGGCGAGCAGTGTGAAGCTGAGGGTAGAAAGGGCAAAGTAGAGTGGGGTGAGATAAGCCGGATAGCTGGCAGCATCGCCCAACAGCCGAGTGTCGGCAGCAGCTAAAGAGGTCAGCCAATAGATGACGGTTGGCAGCAGCAGGATGCAGGCTGCCAGCACGAGGGGTAGCAGGGTGATGACTTGCAGAATGACAGCCAGCCCCATGCTGCGACGCGCTGACACCTTCAGGGCTTCTTTATACTTGACTGGCAGCAGCATGTAGCCCAGACGGGCGCAGTTGCAGGTGGTCCATATATATAATAGGATGGGGAGCAGCAGGAGGAGTAGCCATTTGCTCCAGGCTATAGCGGCACAGCCTGTGGCCGTACATACAACTAACAGCACGGCGCACCAAAGCAGGTTCATGCGCAGCAACCGCCCGGCCATGTGTCTTTCTTCACAGTTCAGGGCGATGTGGGCGCGGTCCAGCTTGTCGGTCTGCCCATAGCGCACCACCATGCCGCCCACGCGTCCTCCAAGCACATGGAGGCTACACACGAATACCGCTGCTGACAGCAGCAGATAGACCAATGTGTCGAGGGCTGGGATGAGGAAAGCCTGTACCACTTGGTCAGGTCCGCCTATCTCGTGCAACCGCCAGGCCGGCAGCAGTTGGTTTTGGGCATATTGCAGGCACATTTCGCTCAGGAAGGCTCCGCTCAGTCCGACAAGCAGAACATATATCCAGCAGCATTGCAGGTAGATGCGCCAGTTCAGGGCAAAAACGCGCCAGCTGTCTATCACGCAGGCTTTCACGCTGCGCTCTTTGGTGAAAATGAAGTTCTCTTTCATGCTGTTCAAGTCATTTGATGGTGCGAAGGTAGCTCGTTTTTATCACATGGGACACCTTTCAGCCTGTTTTTCGCTCGGGCCTCACGCTTCAGGTGCTTCTGTGGAGTGGTGGCGTGTGACGAACGGGATGTGGCCTGCTGACATGCTGGATGCCGCTTGTGTGGTTTTTCTAACCGTTTTACCTTGACGTAAAGGTGTTTTTCGCATAAATCGCCATTTTTTTTCTGCAAAAGCTTGGTAGTTTCAAAAATAGCAGTACCTTTGCACCGCGTTTGAGAGATAACGCAGCCTTCAAATAAGGTTCAGGAAGTTTGGGTGAGTGGCTGAAACCACCAGTTTGCTAAACTGACGTACGGGTTTACCGTACCGGGGGTTCGAATCCCCCAGCTTCCGCATCTATGGCGCTTTCATCTAATGGTTAGGATACATGCCTCTCACGCATGGTATACGGGTTCGATTCCCGTAGGCGCTACACTGTAAGCCGTATCGACATCTGTCAGATACGGCTTCTTTTTGGTTTCGTGCCGGCTGGTGGTTTTCTATGGCTCAAGCCGAAATCCCGGTGCATTTATAAAAATAGAGAGGATAAAGTGTTAAA
>CALZRA010000118.1 GCA_945828345.1 uncultured Bacteroidales bacterium | reverse complement strand
CTCATTCTTTTTGGTGACTGTAGTGCAAAATATCACGGATTTTGTATACATTTGCGCGCAAAATGCCACGAAGGACTCAAAGGCAATGCCCGCGTGGCCCAACAATACAATGAACTAATCGAACTTATGAACTACGATATACCCGCTGATACCACACGACTGCTTGACGACAGCAAGCGAATAGCCCTCGCCTTCCGGCTGCCGGAGATCAACACCCTGTGTATGCTGAAGAGCGTCATCAACAATGACATGCAGGTGGTTGAGAAACTGGCTGCGCTGAAAGTCGATGCCACGCTGCTGGGCCGCCGCATTGACGAGCGGTTGGACGAACAGAGCGCCCACAACGAAGCACCCAGCGAAGACAGGCTCGCATTTGATGCTGACTGCTCACGCATCATCAAACTGCTGATGCTCGAAAACCGACTGGCAGCAGGCAAGCGCAATGCGGCCATGCTGCTGGTAATGGCCATGCTGCACGACCGCGACAATGAGGCCAAGCAGCTGCTGGAGTCGTGTGGCGTGAACTACGAAACATTTGCCCACGACCCCGCAAAGGCAGCTGAGGTGACCAACGACTACCAGTTTCCCGATGAAGCCGACGGGCCGTATCCGGGCGATGAACGGATGAGCGACAAGCCCCGCGATACACGGGCACAGGAAGGCAAGCCCACCAGCGACACACCCATCACCGACAACTTCGGCACAGACCTCACGGCTGTGGCCCTGAAGGGAGGGCTTGACCCCGTGGTGGGACGTGAACGTGAAACGGAACGTGTCATCGAGATCCTGTGCCGCCGCAAGAAGAACAACCCCATCCTGATCGGCGAGCCCGGTGTGGGCAAGAGTGCCATTGTCGAAGGACTGGCCGACCGCATTGCGCACCACAAGGTGCCCCGGTTGCTGGCCGGCAAGCGCATTGTGGCACTCGACATGGCCTCCATCGTGGCCGGCACGCAATATCGCGGACAATTTGAGGAACGCCTGCGCCGCCTGATTCAGGAACTGAAGGAGCATCCCGAAATCGTGCTCTTCATGGATGAGATTCACACCATCATCGGTGCCGGCTCCGCTCCGGGCAGTCTGGATGCAGCCAACATGCTGAAGCCGGCGCTGGCTCGCGGCGAGGTGCAGTGCATCGGTGCCACGACCACCGCGGAGTTCAAGAAGTCCATAGAAAAGGACGGCGCGCTCGACCGCCGCTTCCAGAAGGTGATGCTCGAACCCACCACGGCCGACGAGACGCGCACCATTCTGAACAATATCAGGGAGCGGTACGAAAAGCACCACAATGTGACCTACACCCCCGAAGCCCTCAAGGCCTGCGTGGAACTGACCGACCGTTACGTCACTGACCGTGCCCTGCCCGACAAGGCCATTGACGCACTCGATGAAGCCGGTGCCCGCAAGCACCTGCAAGGAGCGGAATGTCCGCAGGAGCTGGTCGAGAAGGAACGCGAAATAGAAAGCGTCAGAAAGGCCAAGACCGAAGCTGCACAACAGCAGAACTACGAACTGGCCGCCAACCTGCGCGACAAAGTGACCAAACTGACGCACGAGCTCGACGAGTTGACGCTGCGCTGGCAAAACGATTCGGCAGCCAATCCTGCCGTGGTGGATGCCGCCGAAGTGGCAGAAGTGGTGTCGCTGATGAGCGGTGTACCTGTCACACGCGTGGCTGCCAGCGAAAGCGAACGGCTCAAGGGCATGCACGCAGCCCTGAACGCCAAGGTGATTGCCCAGGAAAAGGCCGTCGAACGGCTTTCGCGTGCCATCGCACGCAGCCGCATGGGACTGAAGGGAGCCAACCGGCCCATCGGCACCTTCCTATTTGTCGGTCCCACCGGTGTGGGCAAGACCCACCTGGTCAAATGTCTGGCCGAGTGGATGTTTGGCCGCACCGACGCGCTCATCCGCATTGACATGAGCGAATACGGCGAGAAGTACAGCGTGAGCCGGCTGCTCGGCGCACCTCCGGGATATGTGGGCTATGAAGAGGGCGGACAGCTGACAGAGCGCGTGCGCCGTCACCCCTACTCGGTGGTACTGCTCGATGAAATCGAAAAGGCACACCCCGATGTGTTCAACACGCTGCTGCAGGTGATGGACGAAGGCCGCCTGACCGATGGAAACGGCGCAACAGTCAGCTTCCAGAACACCATCATCATTCTCACCTCGAACAGCGGCACGCGCCAGCTGCGCGAGTTCGGCAAGGGCGTGGGCTTCGACCGCATTGAGGGCGAGCTCTCAGGCGACCTGGCCGAAGGCGTGATCATGAAGGCCCTGCGCAAGCAGTTCGCGCCAGAGTTCCTGAACCGCCTCGACGACATCATCATGTTTAATCCGCTCACGCGCGATGATGCCGCACGCATTGCGCGGCTTGAACTGGAAGCGCTGCAACAAAGGCTGGCCCAGAACGACCTGCAGCTTACCTGGAGCGAGGCTGTGGCCGACTTCATGGTCGACAAGGGATTTGACTCCCAATATGGTGCGCGCTCGCTGAAGCGTGCCATCCAGCACCATCTGGAAGATGCCCTGTGTGACTTCATGATGGAACATCCGGGCCAGAACGCCTTCCAGGCCGATATGCACGACGGCAAGGTGGCTATTCAATGAATCCCATAATCAATCTGTCAACATGACCTATCAAGAAACCGACATACCAGGTGTGTTCATCATCACCCCCCGCGTGTTCGAAGATGCCCGAGGCTACTTCATGGAAACCTGGCGCGAGGATGATTTTAACCGTGGCATCGGCCAAACAGTACACTTCGTGCAGGACAACCAGTCCATGTCAACCCGCGGCGTACTGCGCGGACTGCATTACCAAAAGGGAGCCGACTCGCAGGCCAAGCTGGTCAGGGTACTGCAAGGCCGTGTGGTGGATGTGGCCGTTGACCTTCGGCAGGATTCGTCTACCTTCGGCAAGCACGTGATGGTAGAACTCTCGGCCGACAACAAGCAGCAACTCTTCATTCCGCGCGGCTTTGCCCACGGCTTTCAGGTTATCTCCGACACCGCCGTTTTCACCTATAAGGTGGACAACCGCTATGCGCCCGAAAGCGAATGTTCCATACATTACGCTGACCCCGACATCGGCATTGACTGGCCTATCAAAGGACAGGAGGTGGTGCTCAGCGAGAAAGACCTGAGCCACGCCGTCAGCTTCGCCGAGGCTGAGAAGTTTTAGGTTTCAGGTTTCAGGTTTCAAGTTTCAGGTTCCAGGTTTGAAACGTGAAACTTAAAACCTGAAACTAAATTATACTTTAATCTCTTCGACTTTAAACTTCTTCCCCCGACATAAATCCACAACACATCCGTGAAGCACATACGCAACTTCTGCATCATTGCCCACATAGACCATGGCAAGAGCACACTGGCCGACCGTCTGCTTGAACGCACCCAAACCATTCAGGTGACCGAAGGACAGATGCTCGACGACATGGACTTGGAACGCGAAAGGGGCATCACTATCAAGAGCCACGCCATTCAGATGGAGTACGAACTCGACGGCGAAACCTACAGGCTGAATCTCATTGACACACCGGGCCACGTGGACTTTGCCTACGAAGTGTCGCGAAGCATTGCAGCCTGCGAGGGCTGCCTGCTGCTGGTCGATTCCACGCAGGGCGTGCAGGCACAAACCATCTCCAACCTCTACATGGCTATTGAGCACAATCTCGAAATCATTCCCGTGCTCAGCAAGTGTGACATGGTCAATTCCATGCCCGAAGAGGTGGAGGACGAAATCATCGACCTGCTCGGATGCAGCCGGGAGGAAATCATCAGGGCCTCCGGACGTACCGGCGAAGGAGTCGATGACATCCTGCGTGCAGTGATTGAACGTATTCCCTCACCTGAAGGCGATGAGAATGCGCCGCTTCAGGCCCTCATCTTCGACTCTGTGTTCAACCCCTTCCGCGGCATCATCGCCTACTACAAAATCGTGAACGGCTGCATACACAAGGATGAGGAAGTGCTGTTTGTGAACACGCAGAAGCGCTATCACGCCGACGAGGTGGGCGTGTTGAAGATGGAACTTTCGCCCCGCCGTGAGCTGCGCTGCGGCGATGTAGGCTACATTGTGAGCGGTATCAAGACAGCTACCGAAGTGAAGGTGGGCGACACCATCACCAGCCTGGCCAATCCCTGCCAGAAGGCCATTGACGGCTTTGAGGAGGTGAAGCCCATGGTCTTTGCCGGTGTCTACCCCATCGAAACCGAAGACTTCGAGCAGCTGCGCGCCAGTCTCGAGAAGTTGCAGCTCAACGATGCTTCGCTCACCTTCCAGCCTGAATCGTCGGTTGCGCTGGGATTCGGCTTCCGCTGCGGCTTTCTCGGTCTGCTGCACATGGAAATCGTACAGGAACGCCTGGACCGCGAGTTCAACATGAACGTCATCACCACCGTGCCCAACGTGAGCTACAACGTGTATGACAAGCACCAGAACCTGCTCGAAGTACACAATCCGGCCGGAATGCCCGACCAGACCGAAATTGACCATATAGAGGAGCCTTACATCAGAGCCTCCATCATCACCCGCACCGACTACATCGGCAACATCATGTCGCTCTGTCTCGGCAAGCGCGGCGAGCTGGTCAAGCAGGAATACGTGTCGGGCAACCGCGTAGAGCTGTACTACGACATGCCGCTGGCCGAAATTGTCATCGACTTCTACGACAAGCTGAAGAGCATTTCGAAGGGCTACGCCTCGTTTGACTACCACTCCATCGGCTTCCGTCCGTCGAAGCTCGTCAAGCTCGACATCCTGCTCAACGGCGAGCCGGTCGACGCGCTCTCCACCTTGACACACGTGGACAACTCGGTATTCTTCGGCCGCCGCATGTGCGAAAAGCTCAAGGAACTGCTGCCACGCCAACAGTTCGACATAGCTATCCAAGCAGCCATTGGAGCCAAAATAATTGCCCGCGAAACCGTGAAACAGGTGCGCAAGGACGTGACGGCCAAATGCTACGGCGGTGACATCAGCCGAAAGCGCAAGCTGCTCGAAAAGCAGAAACGAGGGAAAAAGCGCATGAAGGAGATTGGCAACGTGCAGGTGCCTCAAAAGGCATTCCTGGCTGTGCTCAAACTCGACTGATCTCCCCCATTGGGTTTCAAGATTCAAGATTCAAGTTGAAGAGTTTCAAGATTCAAGATTCAAGTTGAAGAGTTTCAAGATTCAAGATTCAAGTTGAAGAGTTTCAAGATTCAAGATTCAAGCCTGAAACCTGAATCCTGAAACCTGAATCCTGAAACCTGAATCCTGAAACTTGAAACCTGAATCCTGAAATCTGAATCCTGAACCCTGCCCCCCTATGCTCATTGAACTGAAAAACGTGGCACTGAGCCACGACGACACCCCGGTCATTTCGCAAGTCAACTTTCAGGTGGGTGAAAACGACTTCATCTACATCGTCGGAAAAGTGGGCAGCGGCAAAAGCACGCTGCTGAAGGCACTCTACGGCGAAGTGCCTGTGCGCGAAGGCGAGGCCCACATCCTCGACTTCGACCTGCGGCACCTCAAGCACAAGCACATTCCTGCGCTACGGCGCAAGCTCGGTATTGTGTTTCAGGACTTCCAGCTGCTCCACCACCAAACGGTACAGCAGAACCTCGACTTCGTGCTGCGGGCCACAGGCTGGAAGAAGAAGCTGCGTCCCGCCCGCATCCTCGAAGTGCTGCAGCTGGTGCAGCTCACCGACAAGGCACACTGTTTTCCCCACGAACTCTCGGGCGGCGAGCAGCAACGCGTGTGCATCGCCCGCGCCCTGCTCAATCATCCGAAAATCATTCTGGCCGACGAACCTATCGGAAACTTGGACACCGAGACTTCGCGCCACATCATGCAAACCCTTTTGGCCATACGCGAACAGGGCACAGCCATTGTCATGGTGACACACAACCTGAACCTGTTAGAGGAGTTCCCCGGCATCGTGTACCGGTGTGAAGACGGGGAGCTTCGTGCTGTATAAACAAGTCAACCTACAACTTTATTCCATACATGAAGATTCTGAAATTCGGCGGAACCTCCGTAGGTTCGCCCCAACGCATGAAGGACGTCAGTGCCTTGATCAACGACGGAGAGGCTAAGATTGTCGTTCTCTCAGCCATGTCAGGCACAACCAACTCCTTGGTCGAAATTGCCGACTACATCAACAAGCGCAACCCCGAGGCTGCCAACAATGTCATCAACAAGTTGCGCGGCATGTACATGCAGCATGTCGAGGAACTCTACACCGACACCGCCCTTGCCGAACAAACCCGCCAGCTGCTGCGCGACATCTTCCTCCACCTGCACAACCTCACGGCATGCAGCTACACTCCGCAGCTCGAAAAGGAAATCCTGGCACAGGGCGAGCTGATGAGCACCCACATGGTGACCAACTACCTGCTCGAACTCGGCGTGAAAGTGAAGCTCATACCGGCACTCGACTATATGCGCATCGATGAGAACGGCGAACCCGACCTGCCCTACATCAAGCAGCACATCGCCGAAATCCTCAAGCAGCACGCCGGCTACGACCTCTACATCACCCAAGGCTTCATCTGCCGCAACACGAAGGGCGAAACCGACAACCTGCAGCGCGGCGGCTCTGACTACACCGCCTGTCTCATCGGAGCTGTGCTGGGCGCCGAAGAAATCCAGATTTGGACCGACATCGACGGCATGCACAACAACGACCCCCGCTTCGTGCCCGGCACCACGCCTGTGCGCCAGCTCAACTTCGAAGAGGCCGCCGAGCTGGCCTACTTCGGTGCCAAGATTCTCCACCCCACCTGCATTCAGCCCGCACGCTATGCCGGAGTTCCCGTGCGCCTGCTCAACACCATGGACCCCTCCGCACCGGGCACCATCATCAACAACCAGATGCAGCGCGGCACCATCAAGGCTGTTGCCGCCAAGGACAACATCACCGCCATCAAGATCGTTTCGTCACGTATGCTGCTCGCCACAGGCTTCCTGCGCAAAGTGTTTGAGATATTCGAGACGAACCAGACGCCCATCGACATGGTAACTACCAGCGAGGTGGGTGTCACACTCACCATCGACAACACCGCCCACCTGGCCGCCATCACCGAAGAACTGAAGAAGTACGGCACAGTCGAAACCGACGAAAACATGTGCATCATCTGCGTCGTGGGCGACCTGCGCTGGGGTAACGTGGGTTTCGAAACGCTCGTCACCGAAGCGCTCAGCGAGATTCCCGTACGCATGATTTCCTACGGTGGCAGCAACCACAACATCTCGCTGCTCGTACGCGAAGCCGACAAGAAGGCCGCCCTCTGCGCGCTCAGCGCAAAGCTGTTCGTTTCTTAGGTTATAAAAGGTTATCAGGTTATAAGGTTATAAGAAATGAGGTTATAAGGTTATAATATTGCTATTTGAGTGGACGAAGCATCAACCGCTCTGTCTGTAACTTTATAACCTCATAACCTTATCTCCTCATAACCTCAGAAATGAGGCGTTCAAGGCACGCCCCGAAGGGGCAATAAGCGCTTAGCCCAGGGCAACGCCCTGGGTAGGTTGACCGCCGCAAATGCGCCCTGAAAGGGCAAAGATTGTGCAAGTGAGCGCAGAGCCAAGCTTGCTTGAGCTATGCCGAACGCAGCCAATCTTATGAAAAAGCATTTACACAAAACGCTTGTATTATAACGCTTTTGCCCCTACGGGGCGCA
>CALZRA010000117.1 GCA_945828345.1 uncultured Bacteroidales bacterium | reverse complement strand
TCTAAGCGGGCCTTTGCCCGCCCTCCCAGTGCACCATCGCCTCTTATCCCCGGTTATTGGGGGCTTCGGATTTACCGAACCATCATCCCCTTTAGCAAAAAAGAAAAGAACAGGCCGAACTGTAAGCCGGGTTCTGTGACAGCGATGAACGCTGCGCCTGCCATTTATCCGCACGCCGTGTCACCACGGCGTTGTATCGTTCTACCCTCCGGCGTGTGCGCCTGCACGGGTGGCAAGGCAACTCGGACGAGCAGCCCTTATGACGCCGGTATACATGAACTTTCAGCATCCGATGTGCACAGCCCGCATGTCACCATGCGGCTGGTGAGCTCTTACCTCACCTTCTCACCCTTACCCCCCCCCCTGCCTTCCGGCAATCCCTGCCCCAAGGGACAAGGAGCGCGAAGGCCAAGAGAGGGCGGTTGTTTTCTTCTGCACTGATTCACCCTTACGGACAACTTCCCGTTAAGAAGCGGATTGCTCTGCGCTGCCCGGACTTTCCTCCTGCATCACCATAGAATGCACGCGGCAAGCCGTTCTGCCTGTTCTTTATGGCTGCAAAATTACGCCAAGCACGACAACCGACAAAAGAAAAGCCGCGTTTTCGGCGTGCAAGTGCCGAATAATGCGTGCCAACGGTGCGTTTTTTGGCTTGCAGCGCACCTATTTGAACAGATTTCCGTATGTTTGCAGGGCCAATTGGCCGGCCGCAACCTCCATGCAGGCTGCATGATGCATTTTCGGACAAACGAGCGTAGCCGAAAAATACAATAACGCTTCGGACAAGTCATGAGAAAAAGACTGATAAAAATACTATGGACTGCCTACGCCGCAGTGATTTGCTGCATTCTGGCATGGATTCTCGGTATCGAAATGGGGTGGATAGGCTACATGCCTCCCATTGCCGAACTGCAAAGCCCTATCAGCCGGTATGCCTCGCAGGTGATCAGTGCCGACGGCAGGCTGATGGGTACGTGGTCGAGAAACGAGAACCGCGTGTTTGTGGGCTACGACAGCATAGCTCCGGCGCTGTTTGATGCGCTGGTGGCTACCGAGGACGTGCGATTCTATGAGCATTCGGGCATCGACTCGCGTGCGCTGATGCGTGCGGTGGTGAAGCGCGGCATCATGGGACACCGCGAAGCAGGCGGCGGCAGCACCATTACCCAGCAGCTGGCCAAGCAGCTCTATTCGGAAACGGCCGAAACGACCATGCAGCGGCTCATGCAGAAACCCATCGAATGGGTCATTGCCGTGGAACTGGAAAGACACTACACGAAGGAGGAAATCCTGACACTCTACCTGAACTATTTCGACTTCCTCCACAATGCCGTGGGCATCAAGACTGCGGCAAACGTATATTTCGGAAAGGCTCCCAAGGACTTGACTCTGAACGAGTGTGCCACGCTGGTGGGAATGGTGAAGAACCCCTCCTATTATAATCCCGTGCGCGAACCCGAACGGTGCAGGCAGCGCCGCAACGTGGTGTTGTCACAGATGGTGAAGGCCGGAACGCTCAGTGAAGAGGAATGCAACCGTCTGAGTGAGGAACCGCTCAAACTGAACTTTCACCGCGTGGACCACAAGGAGGGCATCGGGGCTTATGTGCGCGAATACCTGCGCCGCATCATGATGGCCGGCAAGCCGGACCGCAGCAAGTACCGCGACTGGCAGCGGCAGCAGTACTATGAGGATTCGCTGAAGTGGGAGACCGACCCGCTCTATGGCTGGTGTAAGAAGAACCACAAGCGCGACGGGTCGAACTATGACATCTATACCGACGGCCTCAAGATATATACCACGATCGACACGCGTATGCAGCGTTATGCCGAGGAGGCTGTACGCCGCCATCTGGCGGGCAAGCTGCAACCGCTCTTCGAGGCAGAACGCCGCGGCTCGCCCAACTTCCCCTACAGTGCCGACCTGAAGCCTTCGGACGTGAAGCGGCGCATAGAGAAAGCGATGAAGCAGAGCGACCGCTACAAGGCACTGAAGCGTGCCGGTGCGAGCGAAGAGGAAATCAGGAAGTCCTTCCACACCAAGGTGCCCATGACCGTGTTCAGCTGGCACGGCGATGTCGACACCATGATGACCCCCATCGACTCTATCCTCTACTACAAGAAGTTCCTGCGTTCGGCACTCGTTTCAATCGACCCGCAGACCGGACAGGTCAAGGCCTACGTGGGCGGCATGGACTTTGCCCACTTCCAGTATGACATGGCCATGGTGGGCCGCCGCCAAATAGGTTCGACCATGAAGCCCTTTGTCTATGCCATGGGCTTGCAGGGTGGCATGACCCCCAACACGACCATCCTGAACGTGCAGCGCAACTACGGAGGCTGGTCGCCTCGCAACGGCAGCCGGGCACGTTATGGCACGATGGTCACTCTGAAGTGGGGCCTGAGCCAGTCGAACAACTGGGTGACGGCCGAACTGATGTACCAGATTGACCCTTCGGGCCAGGGCCTCGTGCGCGACTTGCAGGACTTGGGTGTGGCCAACCACAACATGTACCCTTCCTTGCCCCTGTGTCTGGGCACCTGTGACATTACGCCCGCCGAGCTGGCTTCAGCTTACACGGCTTTCGTGCAGAAAGGCATTCGCCGCGCACCGCTGCTCGTGACCCGCATTGAGGACGGCGAGGGCAATGTGCTGGCCGAGTTCGCGCCGCGAACCAACGAGGTCTACAGCGAGGAAACGGCCTACAACATGATTGACATGATGAAGGCCGTGATAGACCAAGGCACTGGCCGCAGACTTCGTTCGGCCTACAACATGACGCACCCCATTGCCGGCAAGACCGGTACGACCAATACCAACTCCGACGGCTGGTTCGTGGGCTGTGTGCCCCAATTGGTCACTGCCGTATGGGTGGGCGGTGACGAACGCGACATACACTTCAACTCGACCGCCACAGGCCAAGGTTCGGCCTCGGCCCTGCCTATCTGGGCACTCTACATGCGAAGAGTCTATGCCGACAAGTCCTTGCACTACACCACCGACATCGACTTTGAGAGGCCCGCATCCATGCTGCCGCACGGTCAGGAGGGAGAGGGTGAAGAGCCCGAAGAGGAGGAGGCGGCAGGCGAAGCCAACGAGCCGCAGCGCCCCGAGCCTGTCCAGAACGAACAGCCGGCAAACAACCGCGCTGCCGAGAACTACTTTGACTGATTCACACATAGCATATTAGGAAATGTTTAAAGTTTATAAGGTCGCTATGAAGCGCAGTCTTCAGTCGCTCAGTGACTGTCCTTATAAGCTTTAAACCATAAACTTTCCAACTAAAATCTCACCTATGCAATTTATCGCACTCATTCCCGCACGCTATGCCTCCACGCGGTTTCCTGGCAAACCGCTGGCAGAGCTGGCAGGCAAGCCCATTATACAACACGTGTATGAACGCACGGCAGCAGTCTTTCCCGATGTGTGTGTGGCCACCGACGACTCCCGCATACAGCAGGCCGTCGAAGCCTTCGGCGGACGCGCCGTGCTCACCTCAACCTCGCACCGCAGCGGGACAGACCGCTGTCTCGAAGCCTACGAGCGGCTGCAGTCGAAGGCCGACGTGGTAGTCAACGTGCAGGGCGACGAGCCCTTCATCGCCGCCTCGCAGCTACAGGCTGTGATGCAATGTTTCGAGGACCCCTTGACCGAAATAGCCACACTGGTCAAGCCTTTCGGCCCGCAGGCATCGTTTGAAGAGCTGAGCAATCCGAACAGCCCGAAGGTGGTGGTCGACCGGCATGACCATGCGCTCTACTTCTCGCGCAGTGTCATACCCTATCTGCGCGGCATTCCCGAAACGGAGTGGACATCGCGCCACACCTATCTGAAGCACATCGGGCTGTATGCCTACCGTGCCAGTGTGCTGCAGCGCATTGCCCGTTTGCCGCAAGGTCAGCTCGAACAGTGCGAAAGCCTGGAGCAGCTGCGCTGGCTGCAAGCCGGCCTGAACATCAAGGTGGGCTATACCGAAGTCGAAACCATCGGCATCGACACGCCTGCCGACCTGCAGCGCGCCGAAGCCTTCTGTGCTTCACGGGCAGAGTGAGTCCCGGTCACTCCCCTGTCCTGTCCTCTACCCCCCCTGTACGGACATCCGCGCATTGCGGTGTCCATGTGTCTGTAGCACCCTATTTCATATCACTTTAAACTTCATCATGCTGAAAACATATATCATCTCCACCCTCATTGCCGCCACAATGCTTCAGGCACATGCCCAGAAGATGGTGGTCGGCTCATGCACCCTCAAGGACGGTGGCATATATACCGGCGAACTCGTTTCGGGCAAGCCCGGCGGAAAGGGCCGCGTGCAATATAATAACGGCGACACCTACGAAGGCTCGTTTGTCAAAGGGATGCGTCATGGCGAAGGCATCTTCACCGCCGCCGACGGTTCGCGCTACGAAGGTAACTGGACCAAGAACGAACGGAACGGACGCGGCACTTTCTATGCCGTAAACAACAACCGCTATGTCGGACTCTGGTTCAGAAACCAGAAGGAAGGTCTCGGCACCATGTACTACTACAACGGCGACGTGTATGAAGGCAACTGGAAGGATGACCAGCGCAACGGCAAGGGCACCTATACCTATAAGAACGGTGCCTACTACAAGGGTGAATGGGTGGACAACCAGAAGAACGGCAAGGGCGTGTTCGACTGGAACGACGGTTCGCGTTATGAAGGCAACTGGGTGAACAACCAGCGCAACGGACGCGGTACCTATACCTATGCCGACGGCGACTCCTACACCGGTGAGTGGAAGAATGACATGCTGGACGGTCGTGGTATCTACAGGTTCCGTAACGGTGATGTCTACGAAGGACAGTATGTCATGGGCGAACGTACGGGCGAAGGCACATTCCGTTTTGCCAATGGCGACAGCTATGTCGGACAGTTCCTCCATGGTGAGCAGAGCGGACACGGCACCTTCCAGTGGAAAGGCGTGGCCACCTACACCGGACAGTGGAAGAACAACATGATGCACGGCCGTGGTGTGTACAAGTGGAAGAACGGCGACGAGTACAACGGTGAATGGAAGAACAACCACATGGACGGCGAAGGCACGCTGCGCTATGCTGCCGGCGGCCGTTTCAAGGGCACATTCCGCGAAGGCAAGCGCGACGGCAAGTCAGTCGAAGTGCGCGCTGACGGCACCCGCATCGACTGCGTGTACAGCAACGGACAGAAGCACGGCAAGTATGTGGAGTATGACGCCAACGGCAATGTCGTGAAAAAGGGCGAATACTCCAATGGCCGCGTGGTGCAGTAAGGCTGAAAGGCCGCCACTCTCCTCCCCCCCCCCAGCTTGGCGTCAGTGTCTGGATTCCGGTGCATCCGAACCACGGAAGATACGGTACACACACTGAACAAGTCCGTGGCTTCCGTCTGATACCCCAAACAGTCAGTTTCATTCAAGCAGCAACATCCCCTCAAATAAATCTACAACCATGAAACAGAAAGCAGAAAAGAAGGCCGCAGCCGCCAAGCCGGCAGCCAAGCGCGCTCCCCGCAAGGCCGCAGCCCCCAAACACATTAACCTGGTCAAGAACGATCCTTGGCTTGAACCCTTCGAAGGGGCCATACAGGGGCGGCACGACCATGTCCTCTACAAGCTCAACGAACTGTCGGCAGGCAAGGGCAAGCTCTCTGAATTTGCCGACGGCCACCTCTACTTCGGCCTGCACCGTACTGCCCGCCAATGGGTGATGCGCGAATGGGCGCCCAATGCCACTGCCATCTATCTCATCGGCGACTTCAACGGCTGGAAGGAAGAGGCCCAGTATGCCTTCAAGCGTGTCGAAGGCACCGGAAACTGGGAGCTGAAACTTCCCTTGCGTGCACTCAAACACCTTGACCTCTACAAGCTCTCCATGCACTGGCAGGGCGGTCAGGGCGAACGTGTGCCGGCTTGGTGCCGCCGCGTGGTGCAGGACGAGGAAACGAAGATTTTCAGTGCACAGGTGTGGGCTCCCGAACAGCCCTACGAATGGAAAAAGCCCAACTTCAAGCCCAAGAAAGCACCGCTCTTCATCTACGAGTGCCACATCGGCATGGCACAGGACGAAGAGAAGGTGGGCACATACAATGAGTTCCGCGAAAAAGTGCTGCCCCGCGTCATTGCCGACGGCTATAACTGCATACAGATTATGGCCATTGCCGAACACCCCTACTACGGCAGTTTCGGCTATCACGTCAGCTCCTTCTTCGCCCCCTCCAGCCGTTTCGGCACTCCCGACGAGCTCAAACAGCTCATTGACGAGGCACATCAGGCTGGCATCACGGTCATTATGGACCTCGTACACAGCCACGCCGTGAAGAACGAAATCGAAGGCCTCGGCAACTATGCAGGCGACCCCAACCAGTTCTTCTATCCCGGTGGACGGCGCGAACACTCCGCCTGGGACAGCCTCTGCTTCGACTACGGCAAGAATGAGGTCATCCACTTCCTCCTCTCCAACTGCAAGTACTGGCTCACGGAATATAACTTCGACGGTTTCCGCTTCGACGGCGTGACCTCCATGCTCTACTACAGCCATGGCCTTGGCGAAGCCTTCTGCGGCTACGGCGACTACTTCAACGGCCACCAGGACGACAACGCCATCTGCTACCTCACACTGGCCAACCTGCTCATCCACGAAGTGAAGCCCAGCGCCATCACCATTGCCGAAGAGGTGAGCGGTATGCCCGGTCTGGCAGCTCCCTTCAAGGACGGCGGCTACGGCTTTGACTACCGCATGGCCATGAACGTGCCCGACTACTGGATAAAGACCATTAAGGAATGCCGCGACGAGGATTGGAAGCCCTCTTCCATCTTCTGGGAAATCACCAACCGCCGCGCCGACGAACGCACCATTTCCTACTGCGAAAGCCACGACCAGGCACTGGTGGGTGACAAGACCATCATCTTCCGCCTCATTGATGCCGACATGTACTGGCATTTCCGCAAGGGTGACGAAAACGGCACCGTACACCGCGGTATGGCCCTTCACAAGATGATACGTCTGGTCACCGCCTCGACCATCAACGGCGGCTACCTCAACTTTATGGGCAATGAGTTCGGTCATCCCGAATGGATTGACTTCCCGCGCGAAGGAAACGGCTGGAGCTACAAGTATGCCCGCCGCCAGTGGAACCTGGTCGACAACAAGGAGCTGTGCTACCACCAGCTCGGCGACTTCGACAGCCGTATGCTCCACCTGCTGCGCAGCTTCCCCGACATCCGCAAACTGCCCGTTCAGGAAATCTGGCACAACGACGGCGACCAGATTCTGGCCTTTGCCCGCGGTCCGTTAGTGTTTGTTTTCAACTTCTCGCCCGTACGCTCTTATGAGGGCTATGGCTTCATGGTTCCCGAAGGAGCATACGACGTGGTGCTCAACACCGATGACCCCGCCTTTGGCGGCAACGGTCTGGCCGATGACAGCGTACGCCACTTCACCAACTTCGACCCGCTGCTCAAGCGCGATGGCAAGGGGTGGCTCAAGCTCTATCTGCCTGCCCGTACCGCTGTGGTACTGCGCCGTGCCGACGAGGAGCCGCAAACCGCTGCAAAATAATCCCGTCACACGTCTGGACAGCAGTCCCGACAAAAACACAGAGGAGGATGCCACGTGGCATCCTCCTTGTTTGTTCGCCCGACATGGGCATAATCTAATGGGTGAAAGTCCCGAGCGCGCCC
>CALZRA010000116.1 GCA_945828345.1 uncultured Bacteroidales bacterium | reverse complement strand
CAGAACATTTTCATTTACTTTGGCGACTTCTAAATTGTCATGAGGGTTTCATAATAAGGCGGGCCTTTGCCCGCCCTCCCAGTCGTTAGCGCTTCAAGCCGCCCGTTGTCAAGCGAATAAGAACAATCCATCCTCTAAAGAAAAACGATTTCTTGATTGTGCCGGCGTAGAAGCTCGCGGGTTTTATATACATTTGCACCGAATTTGCAACAACAAGAGGTCCGGGCCGGACGATTCGCCCGACAGGCATAGCAGCCTGGCCGGCAGGATTTCTTGCCCAGACTGACTGACAGAAAAAGTATATATTCCCATCCAAACTTTAAATCTCCCATGGCCTCTATACATACTCTGAACCTTCGCGGTGGCCTGCTCGACCTGCAAGAGCCGCGCATCATGGGCATCCTGAACATTACGCCCGACTCCTTCTTTGCGGGCAGCCGCACGGAATCGGAAGCCGATATCACCCGGCGCCTGCACACACTGATGGAGCAGGGGGCTGAGGTGATTGATGTCGGTGCCTATTCTTCACGCCCCGGAGCCGACGATGTGAGCGAAGAGGAGGAAATGGAACGGCTGAAACGCGGCCTGCGCATCGTGCGCAAGCATTATCCCGATGTGCCTGTGTCGGTCGACACGTTCAGGGCCAACGTGGCCCGTATGGCTGTCGAGGAGGAGGGAGCTGACATCATCAACGACATTTCGGGCGGCGAGATGGACAGGCAGATGTTCCGGACTGTGGCCCGAATGGGGGTGCCCTACATTCTCATGCACATGCAGGGAACCCCACGAGACATGCAGCAGGCTCCGCAATACGAAAACGTGCGACGCGAAGTGCTGCTCTATCTGGCCGAACGCATAGACCGCCTGCACCAAATGGGCGTTTGCGATGTGGTGGCTGACCCAGGCTTTGGCTTTGGCAAGACGCTGCCACACAACTATGAACTGATGGAGCACCTGGACGACTTTGCCGAACTCGACTGTCCGCTGCTGGTGGGCATTTCGCGCAAATCAATGATTTACAAACTACTGGGAGGTACGCCCCAGACCGCACTCAATGGCACCACGGTACTCCACACGGTGGCACTGCTCAAAGGGGCCGATATCCTGCGCGTACACGATGTGGCAGAGGCTGTCGAGGCCAAACGGATATACTTACAACTAAAAGCATTCGCGCAATGATTTCGTTCGGACTGAAAGACATTCTCGACATTCTGCTGGTAGCCCTGTTGCTCTACTACATCTACCGGCTGATGAAGGAAAGCAGCTCGGCCAACATCTTCGGCGGCATCATCGTCTTCATCGTGGTATGGATCTTCGTTTCCCAAATTTTCGAGATGCGCCTGTTGGGCGGCATACTTGACAAACTGGTCAACGTGGGTTCGCTGGCCCTCATTATTCTGTTCCAAGAGGAGATACGACACTTCTTCTCCACGATCGGCACGCGTCCGAGTGTGAACTTCCTGGTACGGATGTTTCGTGGTAAAAAAGAGGAGGAGGTGGTGCACCGTGAAGAAATCATGCCCATTGTCATGGCCTGCATGAGCATGAGCAAGCAGAAGGTAGGCGCGCTGATCGTGATGGAGCGTCTGGTGGGACTGAACGAATACATCAACTCGGGCGACCCCATCAATGCGAACATTACCCAGCGGCTGATTGAAAACATCTTCTTCAAGAACAGTCCGCTACACGACGGGGCCATGATTATCGCACACAAGCGCATCAAGGCTGCCGGCTGCATCCTGCCGATTTCCCACGACACCGACATACCCAAATCGCTGGGCCTGCGCCACCGCGCCGCCTTGGGCATTTCGCAGAAGAGTGACTGTCTGGCTATTGTGGTGTCGGAAGAGACTGGCGGCATATCTATAGCCGAAAACGGCAACTTCAAACTGCGCCTCTCGGCCGAGGAGCTGGAAAGCGCATTAGCCAAGAATCCGTAGCGAAAAGAGGGGGCTGAGGCCCAAAAGTGCGTCCCAAAGTCCCCTCAAACACACTTTTACACCCCTTCATGCTGTCAAAATCAACAGAAATGCTTACATTTGCGGCCAAATTTTCATCTTTACAGACAGGTCGCGTTTGCAAAACGTTCAAGCAAGCTTGATGTTCTGCTCTCACTTGCACGATCTGTTTCATCCATCTTACAACCTTTTATAACCTAAGCGGAACCGTCACTCTGAAATGTGTCGTACACTCCTGTGTGTAACCCCAGAGGCCCTGTTCCGTACTCGGCTCACAGCATGGCAAGACAACGTAAAATAAAGAAAATACGTCTGCACAGCGAAGGTAACGAAATCCTGCGCAATGCACTGATTGGCATCCTCGTCCTGAATGCGGCCCTCTATCTCCTGCTGCACAACCTCTGTGTGGTGCCGGTCTATGTAGTAGCTGCGGTG
Source organism: uncultured Bacteroidales bacterium (assembly GCA_945828345.1). GTDB lineage: Bacteria > Bacteroidota > Bacteroidia > Bacteroidales > Bacteroidaceae > Alloprevotella. The sequence continues at coordinate 5,304 of CALZRA010000116.1, read as the reverse complement.
TGCATCGTGCTTTATGGCATTGCCGTCAATTTCTTCCGCTGCCCGCTGCGCCAATTCCAGGGCGATGTCGAAGGCACGGTCGTCGCTGCCGCTGACGGCAAGGTGGTGGTGATTGAAGAGGTGGAAGAGAACGAATACCTACACGACCGCCGGCTGATGGTGTCGATTTTCATGTCGATTACCAATGTCCACGCCAACTGGTTTCCCGTGGAGGGCACAGTGAAAATGGTGGCCCACCACAACGGAAACTTCCACAAGGCCTGGCTGCCCAAAGCCAGCACCGAGAATGAGCGGTCGACGGTGGTCATCGAAACGCCTGAAGGCCATGAGGTGCTGGTCCGCCAAGTAGCCGGTGCCGTAGCGCGCCGCATTGTCACCTATGCACGCGAGAACGAGGAGTGCTGCATCGACGAACACATGGGCTTCATCAAGTTTGGCTCACGTGTCGACGTTTACCTGCCCCTTGGCTCGGAAGTGCTGGTAAAAATGGGACAGGCCACCGTGGGCAACCAGACAGTGATTGCCAAAATGCCGCCCACAGCCAAGCAACGCTAACAGGCCGGCACGATACTGCCGCAACTCAAACTATCCATTGCGCGTAGCGCTTTCCACATGAATTTGAAGAAACACATTCCCAACACGCTCACCTGCTGCAACCTTCTGTCGGGTTGCGCAGCCACCTATTTTGCCTTTCAGCAGGACTTTTCACTCTCTATGCTGCTCATTGTGGTGGGCGCAGCATTCGACTTTTTCGACGGATTTGCAGCGCGCCTGCTTCACGTGAGTTCCGCCATCGGCAAGGAGCTTGACTCGCTGGCCGACGACATCACCTTCGGATTTGCCCCCGCCGCCATCGTGTTTGCCATGCTGCAACAGCTCGTCGCACCCGCCAACATGCCCGAAGGCTGCCCGCTGCAACAAGTTTGCGGCATTGAACTCTTGCCTTATGCCGCCTTCCTCATTGCGGCCTTCTCTGCCTTGCGTTTGGCCAAATTCAACCTCGATGAACGTCAGACCGACAGCTTCATAGGTCTCCCCACTCCCGCCAACGCCCTGTTCTGGGCCTCGCTGGCAGTCAGCCTGCAAAACGGCGAGTGGCTCACGGGCGAACCCTGGTTGGTGTTTGTACTGCTGGCCGGCATCCTGCTGTCGTGCTACATGCTGGTGGCCGAAATTCCCATGTTCGCCCTGAAGTTCAAATCGTTCGCCCTGCGCGACAACGTGTTGCGCTATAGTTTTCTGGCGGCCAGCATCTTCTTTCTGGCCACCTTGCGAGAAGCCGGCTTTGCCATAGTCATCGTGTTCTACGTGTTCATGTCGGTCATGAATAATCTGATTGGCACAAAAATTGTTGAGGAAGCGGAATAAAAGGGCAGGAACCGGGCCTGACACGTGCCGTTTGACACGGAAGGCTGCGTACCTCTGCACAGACCACAACACAAAACCAGCAAACAATGAACGGACTGATAGGATGCCTTTTCATACTGATTTTCGGTGGAATCCTGGCCATCATGGGCTTTGCCTCCATGATATTCCAGCTGCTTTTCGGCCCGCGCCGCACACACCGCAACGCTCCTCACACTGAACCGCACGCCCAGCATTCGCACACTTCGACTGGCAACGCACACCACGAGAACAGTCGGGGCAACTCCCGGCAGCGGCGAAGCGGCAAGATTTTTGAAAAGAACGAAGGGGAGTATGTGGAGTTTGAAGAAGTGTAACTTTGAAGAGTTTATAGTTGAAAAGTTGATTATAGTTGAAGAGTTTATAGTTGAAAGTTTATAATTATGCTCACTGAGCGGGTGACGACTGCGCTTCATAGTGACCATATAAACTTTCAACTATAAACTCTTCAACTATTTATTTATAAACTCTTCAACTATTTATTACTACCCTATTTCTTCTCCACGCACAATACCGTGTGCCACGGCATAAATGGTCATAGCCGCTACGCTGCGCGTACCCAGCTTCTCAGTCAGGTTTTTTCGGTGCGTAATCACAGTAGCCAGACTCACCCCCATGCGGGCGGCAATTTCCTTGTTTATCAATCCGCATACCACTCCTTCGAGCACTTCACGCTCGCGAGGAGTCAGACGGCGTGCCCCTTCGCCCGCAGCTGACGGCCGGCGGGCTCGGCGCACTACGTCGGGCTCCGTCCCGTGTGCACTGTGCGAACGGTGTTCCATACCCACAATGCTGCGCACCAAGTCATTTTCGCTCTGCCGTACATTCAGGGTGTGGAAGCCCTGTGGCAAGTGGCCGGATTCGTCGCCGTGTACCAGCACAATGGTCTTGTGCTGCCGCTGCAGAAAATAGGGTGCACCGGCTATGACCTCTGAGGCCGACACAAAATAATGGAAGAAGGTGTCAGCGTCTTCACAGGCTGCCAGCTCGGTGAAACACGAAAACAAGCAAGTGTCGGCACCGGGCATCATCCGGCGGATGATGTCGGCCAGCCCTATACCTGCCAAGGTGTTGGGGGTAACTATGGCTATCGCGGGATTTTCCATATTGTTTTATAGCTGAGGTTATTTTCTTAGGTTATGAGGGATAAGGTTATGAGGTTATAAAGTTACTGCGTAACCTTGGTTATCAGGTTATGGGGTTATGAGGTTATAAAGTTACAGACAGAGCGATTGATGCTTCGTCCACCCAAATAGTAATATTATAACCTTATAACCTAATCTCTCATAACCTCAGCGATAACCCCATAACCTGACAACCAAGGTTACGCAGTAACTAAGTCAGTTCACTACCAACTGGGGGAAATACTCACGCAATATGCGCTCAGCCCGTGCCAACTGCTCGGGCGTGTTCTCTTTCACTTCGGGCAACTTGTACTCCCAGCCCAATGCCTCATACTTGTGTACACCCAGCCGGTGGTAGGGCAACAGTTCGACACGCTGAATCTGCTTATAGTCCTTGAAGTGCTCACCCAAGCGGCGCAGGTCTTCTTCAGAATCGCTCAGCCCCGGAACCAACACATAGCGCAGCCAGAAGGGGTGGTCGTGCTGCTCCAGCCATTCGGCCGTACGCAGCGTCTGCGTGTTGGGCCGCGAAGTGATATGCTCATGCCGCTCGGCATTGATTTCCTTGACATCCAGCAGAATCAAGTCGGCCAGACCGAAAAGTTCCTCCACGTGGCTGTTCCACACTGCGCCGTTCGAGTCCACACAAATGTGCAGACCCGCCTCCTTGAGCTGCCTGAACAGCGGGACCAAGGCCTCGGCCTGTACCGTCGGCTCCCCTCCCGAGAAGGTAATGCCACCGCGCTTGCCGAAAAACGGCTTCATAGACACCGCCTGCTCCAGTATATAGGAAGCATCGGTCAGCTTGCTTTCGCCCACGGAGTCAATCGTGTCGGGATTGGCACAGTACAGACACCTGAAGGGGCATCCTTGCAGAAATACGACGTAACGAAGTCCCGGGCCGTCGAAAGTGCCCATAGATTCATAGCTGTGAACTCTGATTTGCATGGTGAAGTAAGACAAAGTAATGAAGTTTGACGGACAAAGGTAGCATAAGGAATGCGGAAAGTAGTATATTTGCACCGGAAATTTGTAACAACGCACAAAAAACATGTCGAAAGAAACGGTTATCCTCACAGGCGACCGCCCCACCGGCCGCCTCCACATAGGCCATTATGTAGGCTCGCTAAAGCGCCGCGTCGAACTGCAAAACGAAGGCGACTTCAAGCAAATGTTTGTGTTCATCGCCGATGCCCAAGCACTCACCGACAACATTGACAACCCCGAGAAGGTGCGGCAGAACGTGATCGAAGTGGCCCTGGACTATCTGGCAGCCGGACTGGACCCCGAAAAGATTACCATCTTCATACAAAGCCAGATTCCCGAGCTGTGCGAACTCTCGTTCTACTTCATGGACCTCGTCACGGTGAGCCGCCTGCAACGCAACCCGACCGTCAAGACGGAAATTGGTATGCGCGGCTTCGAGTCGAGCATCCCCGTAGGCTTCTTTACCTACCCCGTCAGCCAGGCAGCCGACATTGCCGCATTCCGTGCCACCACTGTGCCTGCCGGCGAAGACCAGAAGCCGATGATCGAACAGGCCACCGAAATTGTGCGCCGCTTCAACTACATCTACGGCGACACGCTGACCGAACCCAACATCCTGCTGCCCGGCAATGCCGTGTGCTGCCGCCTGCCGGGAACCGACGGCAAGGCCAAAATGTCGAAGAGCCTGGGCAACTGTATCTACCTGTCGGAAACCGCACAGGAGGTGAAGAAGAAGGTCATGTCGATGTACACCGACCCGCTCCACATCCACGTGGAAGACCCCGGACACCTGGAAGGCAACACCGTGTTTACCTATCTCGACGCTTTCTGCAAGCCCGAACACTTTGATGCCTATTGGCCCGACTACAAGAGTCTGGACGAAGTGAAGGAACACTACCAGCGCGGAGGCCTGGGCGACATGAAGGTCAAGAAGTTCCTCAACAACATCCTGCAAGAAGAGCTGGAGCCCATGCGCCAACGCCGCGCCGAATTCGAGAAGGACATACCAGCCGTCTACGAAATGTTGCGCAAGGGATGCGAACAGGCACGCAATGTGGCAGCCGACACACTCGACCAGGTGCGCCGCGCCATGAAAATAAACTACTTCGACGATGCCGAACTCATTGCCGAACAGAGCCGACGCTTTGCACACTAAACCCTCACCCGGCACTGAAGGCAGGGCTGCCGACACGCTGACACGGCACGCGATGCAAGATAATTCGCCAAAAACTTTGCTCATAATCAAAAGTTTGCATACCTTTGCACCCCGAAGCGAAAAGGCCTCATAGGACACAGCTGCCGAAACGCAGACAGCCGCCGGGACCTTCAGCCCAAACCGCCAAGGAAACAAAACAAAAAAAACAGCATAAACAAAATGAAAAGAACATTCCAACCCCACAACCGCAAACGAAACAACAAACATGGCTTCCGCCAGCGTATGCAGACGGCCAACGGACGCCGCGTATTGGCAGCCCGCCGCGCAAAGGGCCGCAAGAAGCTGACCGTGTCTGACGAAGTTCATGGCAAGAACTAAATATGTCTGTCGCATAGTCTGCGATACGGCATGCGAGCGATGCAAAGCACCACACTGCTTTGCATCGCTCGTTTTTTATATTACAAAGGTTATGAGGTTACTTTCTTAGGTTATTAGGTTTTAGGTGATAAGGTTATAGGGGTGTTCTATAAATTAGGTTTTATAGAATGTCCGAGAGTGAACTCACTTATTCCGGCTGTCTGCTGTTTTTTAGAGCGACCTTTTGGATAAGATTGGCTGCGTTCGGCAAAGCTC
>CALZRA010000115.1 GCA_945828345.1 uncultured Bacteroidales bacterium | reverse complement strand
CCTTGTCGGGGGCCATGGTGAGCGAGCCGAGCTTGATTTTCGTCTGGCTCTCAAAGAGCGGTTCTATCACGCGGATGGCCACGGCAGCCACGAGTCCGTTGCGCACATCCTGCACATCGTAGTTCTTGCCCATATACTCCTTGATGGTACGGGCAATGTGTTCCTTGAAGGCACTTTGGTGGGTGCCGCCTTGGGTGGTGTGTTGGCCGTTGACGAAGGAGTAGTACTCCTCGCCGTACTGTGAGGTATGGGTGAAGGCTATGTCGATGCCCGGGGCCGACAGGTGGACGATGGGATAGAGGCCCGGGGCGGTCATGTTGTCGTTGAGCAGGTCTTCGAGTCCGTTGCGGCTCAGGATGCGGCGGCCGTTGTAGAAGATGGCGAGACCTGTGTTGAGGTAGGTGTAGTTGCGGAGCATGTTCTCGACGAACTCTCCGTGGAAGCGGTAGTTCAGGAACAGGCTCTTGTCGGGTTCGAAGAAGGTGTAGGTGCCGTTTTCCTCTTCGCACGGCCCTTCTTCGTCGCTCACGAGCACCCCCTTCTCAAATATCGCCTCGCGCATCTGCCCGTCGCGCACACTGCGTGCGATGAAGCGCGATGAAAGGGCGTTCACCGCCTTCAGACCCACACCGTTCATGCCCACCGAAGCGGTAAACACGGCGGTGTCATACTTGCCGCCGGTGTTGAGCTTCGACACGGCATCGACCAGCGAACCGAGGGGAATGCCGCGCCCGTAGTCGCGTATTTCAGCCGAGAGGTTGTCGTGGATGTTCACCTCGATGCGCTTGCCGTAACCTTCGTTGAACTCGTCGATGCTGTTGTCAATGCTTTCCTTGAGCAGCACGTAGATGCCGTCTTCGGCATGAGAGCCGTCGCCCAAGCGGCCGATGTACATGCCGGGACGGGTTCGGATGTGCTCGGTGTCTTCAAGGTGCCTGATTTTACTCTCGTCGTAAACCACTTCGGGAGCGGCGGCGGGGTTGAGTGAGTCTGTCATGGTGTGCTGTGGATAGGTGGTAGGTCGGTGTGTAGGGTGCAGGCCGTCAGATGGACTGCTTGTAGCAGCGGCGGCGTTTGTGCTGCTCGGTCTTGAAGTACTGCCACTGGTTCTGTACCTTCTCGTTCTGTTCCAGCTCGGGATTGCTTTCGGCATACTCGAAGCCGAGCTGCTGGTAGACGGGGATGAGGTCGGTGAACAAGAGGGCATTCACGCCCTTGTTCTGGTAGTCGGGGCGCACGCCCACGAGGAGCAGGTCGAGCATTTTGGGACGCTTCCAGAGCAAGGCCCGGAGCAGGTAGAACCAACCGAAGGGAAAGAGGCGTCCCTTGGCTTTCTGCAGGGCTTCCGACAGCGAGGCCATCGAGATGCCCACGGCCACGATTTCGTTCTGCTCGTTTTCGACCAGACTGACCATGCGCAGGTCGAGCACCGGCACATACATCTTGACGTATTGGTCAATCTGACGCTCTGTCATGCGCGAGAAGTTGAACAGCGGGGCGTAGGCGTCGTTGATAAGGCGGAATATCTGGTGGCCGATGCCGCTGCGGAGCACCTCCTTCTTGCTGGTGAGCTTGCGTATGTGGAGGTTGTACTTGCGGGCTATGATGTCGGAGATGCGCTTGTGCTTCTCGGGTATGGAATCGGGCACGTAGATTTTCATCTCTACCCAGTCGGCGCTCTTCTGCAGGCCGAGCTGCTCCATGTGCTGCGGATAGTAGGGATAGTTGTAGATGGTGGCCATCGTGGAGAGCTGGTCGAAGCCCTCAACGAGCATGCCCTCGGCATCCATGTCGGTAAAGCCGAGCGGACCTTCCAGGCAGTCCATGCCGCGCTCCTTGCCCCACTGCTTGACGGTGTCAATCAGGGCGCGGCTCACCTCGATGTCGTCGATAAAGTCTATCCAGCCAAAGCGAACGGTCTTCTTGTTCCACTGCTCGTTGGCGCGGCGGTTGATGATGGCGGCCACGCGCCCCACAATCTGTCCTTCGCGATAAGCCAAGAAGTAGTCGGCCTCGCAGAACTCGAAAGCGGCATTCTTCTTCGGCGAGAAGGTGTTGAGCATGTCATCGTAAAGGTCGGGAACGGCATATTTGTTTTCCTTATAGAACTCGTAGTTGAACCGGATGAAGCGTTTCAGCTCCGCCTTGCTGTTCACTTTTTTTATTTCTACAGCCATGTTTATACAGGGGGGGGGTGAGTATTAAATTACTTTGGTGATTGGCAGGCAAAAATAGTAATTTCCGCACACCTATCGGCGCGACAGGGCTTTTTTTCGCTGTGTGGAGCGGTTCTTGGGGCTTTTCTGAGAAATTCGGGGACTGGGAGGACGTGGCAAAGACCAGCCAACACAGGGAGCGAAGCGACAATAACCTGACACTACCCTCTTTATATACGCAAATTTATCCTCCGATAAATCGTTCAACCCTTCAGCCGGCCCTTTATTATGCCTGAATCTCAAAAGGAAACTGGCTGAAGGGTTTTATCTTCAAACCCTTCAGGAAGGTTCAGCCTCATCCTGTTATCCTGTTCCCCTGATTTCATGCCAACAAGTCCAGACTTGGGTGCGACAAGGTGCCGAGTTGTCACGCCTGAGCCAGGCTTTGTTTTACCTAAGCCCATCCTTGTGGAGAGACTGTTTGCTTGCATCCGGTCTGATCGAGGCTGTCACGGCTGAACCTTCCTGAAGGGTTTGAAGACAAAACCCTTCAGCCAGTTTCCTTTTGAGATTCAACAATAATGAAGGGCCGGCTGAAGGATTGAACGATTTTTTCGACTTTAAAATTGCGTAGCCTCAGATTGGCTTGACAACGGGCGGGCTGGAAGCCACGCCCTCCCAGTGCACCGTCGCCTCTTATTCGCTTGACTACCGCCGGCTTGAAGCGCTAACGACTGGGAGGGCGGGCTTCCAGCCCGCCTTGTTATTGCCCGCCTTGTTATGAAAAACTTTCAGCTTTTCTTTTGCGCTGCGCTCGCCTTGCACTATCTTTGCACCCGCAAACGATACAGAGGACAGATTTGGCTGCTTGCAACCTCTCAAAAACAATGCTAAAACTTGCTGCGACGGCGGGCCTCGTGGGCCGGCACGCGCGGCAAACGCATGACAACGGTAAAGCCGAATCCCACTCTGCCTGTTTCCGCCCTGCGAAAACAGGCTGATTTTTTAACCCCCTTATTCTAAACAAACATGGGATACTTGTTTACATCGGAATCGGTGTCGGAAGGACACCCCGACAAGGTGGCCGACCAGATTTCGGACGCCGTGCTCGACCAACTCCTGGCCTACGACCCTCACTCTAAGGTGGCCTGCGAAACTCTGGTGACTACCGGACAGGTGGTGGTGGCCGGCGAAGTGAAATCGGAGGCTTACGTTGACCTGCAGGACGTGGTGCGCAAAACCATTGCCCGCATCGGATACACCAAGGCGGACTACAAGTTTGAAGCCGAGAGCTGCGGCATCTTCAGTGCCATCCACGAACAGAGCGGCGACATTAACCGTGGCGTGGACCGCCGCGACGATGCCGACCCCATGGCACAGGGTGCAGGCGACCAGGGCATGATGTTCGGCTATGCCAACAATGAGACGGACAACTTCATGCCGCTGCCGTTGGCCCTGGCCCACGAGATTGTGGCCACGCTGGCCGACATCAGACGCGAAGGCAAGGTGATGACTTACCTGCGCCCCGACTCGAAGAGCCAGGTGACTGTCGAATACAGCGACGACAACGTGGCCCAGCGCATCGACACGATTGTCGTGTCAACGCAACACGATGAGTTCATCACCGCCCAGGAGGCCGGCTCGCAGGAAAAGGCCGACCTGATGATGCTCGAACAGATTCGCCGCGACGTGGAGGAAATACTCATTCCGCGCGTCATTGCCGAAAAGGTCCATACACCCGAAATCAAGGCGCTCTTCGAGAAAGGACGCATCCGCTACTTTGTCAACCCTACGGGCAAGTTCGTCATTGGCGGCCCGCACGGTGACACAGGTCTCACGGGACGCAAAATCATTGTCGACACCTACGGCGGAAAAGGCGCACACGGCGGCGGAGCCTTCTCGGGCAAAGACCCCTCGAAGGTAGACCGCTCAGCAGCCTACGCTGCCCGCCACATAGCCAAGAACATGGTGGCTGCCGGCGTGGCCGACGAAATGCTGGTGCAGCTGAGCTATGCCATAGGCGTGGCCCAGCCTATATCCATTTGCGTCAACACTTACGGACGTAGCCATGTGGCCATGACGGACGGCGAGATAGCCGAACGGATCGGCAGGTTGTTCGACCTGCGCCCGGCTGCCATCGAACGGGAGCTGGAGCTGCGCAACCCCATCTATGAGGAGACGGCCAGCTACGGGCACATGGGCCGCCAGCCCCGCACGGTGGTCAAGACGTTCCACAGCATGGGACAACCCGACAAGCGGGTGAGCGTGGAACTCTTCACCTGGGAAAAGCTGAACAAGGTCGAAATGATCCGGAAGGAGTTCGGACTGGCCTAAAGCCGGACGGCAACTCTACGGCATCGACTCCTTAATTATATATAGTCTATGACAATTACCGTTTACAGTGCTTCGAGCGGACAGGTGCCTGCTCCCTACGTGGAGGCAGCGCACACGCTGGGCCACCTGCTGGCCGAAGGCGGACACACCTTGGTCAACGGGGCCGGACGTACCGGCCTGATGGGTGCCTGTACCGATGCCTGTCTGGCCGCAGGCGGCCGGGCTGTAGGTGTCATCCCGCAGTTTATGGTCGATGAGGGCTGGCAGCACCGCGGCATGACCGAACTGGTGGTCACGCCCAACATGCACCGCCGCAAGGAGCTGATGGCTGAAATGAGCGATGCCTGCATCGCCCTGGCCGGCGGCGTAGGAACGCTCGAAGAGCTACTTGAGGTCATCACCTGGAAGCAGCTGGGCCTCTACCTGAAGCCTATCATCCTGCTGAACACCGACGGCTACTACGACGCACTGCTGGCCCAGTTGCAGCGTGCCGTCGACGAACGCTTCATGCGCCCGCAGCACGCTGCGTGCTGGAGGGTGGCCGACACACCGCAGCAGGCCGTCGAACTGGCCCTGACCACGCCACCATGGGACACCTCGGTGCGCAAGTTTGCTGCCCTGTAGCGGTCATGCCGTCTCGCCTACTCTCTTGCAGGCCGCCCCGCGGGGCGGCCTGCGCCCGAACCGTCTATCTCACCAAACTGATCTGATGAAGCCTCTCCCCCCGCCTTCTGCCACCGACACGCTACACACCGACGCGTTGCAGCCCGATTCGGCCTGCCTGCCGCTGCCTTGCACCGACGGGCAGCCGCTCTTTGTCGAGCCTACCCTGCTGCAAGGCGACTACTGGGCCGGCGGACTGATCCGGGTGGAGAAGTCCGACCTGGCCCTGGCCCTCGACAGCGTGACGGGCATCAAGGGGCAGGCCACCGTGCTGCAGCCCGGAGGCATGGCGGGCGACCCGATGCCCTATCAGTTCAAGACCGACAACTTCGTGACTATCACCCTGTTAGTCAGCTTCTTCCTCGTGGTATGGGTCATTTCACGGTCGCGCCACTTTCTGCAGAGCCAGGTGAAGGACTTCTTCCACCAGCGCCACCACGAGAGCCTGTTCGCCGAGCGCACCCAAAACGAGCTGCGCGGCCAGCTGTTCCTCATATTCCAGACCTGCTTCGTGCTGGGCATACTCTACTTCGACTTCGCGCAGGAACGCCAGCCGCAGGTGTTCGCCCAGGTGTCGCCCTACAAGCTGTTGGGGCTCGGTGTGGGCATCTGCTGTCTCCACTACCTACTGAAGATCGGCCTCTACTCCTTTGTCAACACCATCTTCTTCACCCGGCAGCAAAGCGCGAACTGGAACGATGCCTACCTGCTCAGTGTGCTGGGGCTGGGGCTGGCCCTGTTGCCCGTGGCGCTGCTCGTGATTTATTTCAATTTGGCCTTCACCCATTTGGCTTGGCTCTTCTTTTGCGCACTGCTGATTGACAAAATCCTACTCCTGTACAAGTGCCACCGCATATTTTTCAAGTCGCCAGTGGGCTTGGTTCATCTTTTTTTGTACTTTTGCACGCTCGAAATTGTGCCGCTCCTCATTTTGCTGCACGTTCTGGTATACGCCAACACGCTTTTACTGACCAACCAAATTGTTTAACCCGAGCGGGAACAGCCGTCTCACGCCGAAGTTTACACTGAAGTAAATGATCAAGAAGATTCTTGTTTCGCAGCCGAAACCCACTTCCGAAAAGTCTCCCTACTTCGAGATTGAAGCCAAGGAGGATGTGGCGTTCACCTTCCACCCTTTTATCAAGATAGAGGGACTCACTGCCCGCGAATTTCGCGCCCAGAAGGTCCAAATTCTCGATTACTCGGCCATTGTCTTCAATTCGCGCCACGCCATCGACTTTTTCTTCACGCTGTGCAAAGAGCTGCGCATCACGCTGCCCGAGGACATGAAATACTTTGGCATCTCCGAAACCGTAGCCCTCTACATCCAGAAGTACATCCAGTACCGCAAGCGCAAGGTCTTCTTCGGCAGCACAGGGAAATGGCCCGAGTTGGTAACAGTCATGGCCAAACACAAAACCGAAAACTATCTGGTCCCGCTCTCCGACGTGCATAACGACGACGTGGCCCAGATGCTCGACGCGAAAAAGCTGAAGCACACCGAATGCGTGATGTACCGCACGGTGAGCAACGACTACCCCGCCGACAAGCCCTTCGACTTCGACATGATTGTGCTCTTCACGCCCGCCGGCGTCGAATCGCTGCTCAAGAACTTCCCCAACTTCGACCAGGGCGAGACGCGTCTGGCCTGCTTCGGACCTGCCACCAAAAAGGCTATGGAGGATGCCGGACTGCGCTGCGACCTCTCAGCCCCCACGCCCGAAGCACGCTCCATGACTACCGCTATCGAAATGTATTTGGAGAAGGAGCGCGAAGCAGAAGCATAAACGCCTGACCTGTCAGGCTCTCTGAATAATTGCCATGCCGATGGAACCCATCTGCATGGCATTTATAAATTACACCACACCGTCCCCCATGGCTACCTACACCTTTTCAAAACCCGAGCACCTGTGCCTGACCAGCGAAATCGAGGCCCTGTTCGGTGCCGGAAGCAGCTCGCTCAGCATGTTCCCGCTGAGGGCCACCTACCGTACCCTGCCCTACGAGGGCCACGGGCCGCGCGTCAAGGTGCTCCTCAGTGTGTCGAAACGCCGCCTGCGCCATGCCGTAGACCGCAACCGTGCCAAACGCCAGCTGCGCGAGGCTTACCGCCTGCAGAAGCTGCTGTTGTGGAACCGACTGCCCGAGGGTAAAGCCCTCCACATTGCCTTCATCTGGCTCGCGGGCCAGCCCATCGACTCTGCCCGGGTGGCCAAACGCATGCACGCCCTGCTCCAACAAATGGCCGAAAGACTCGAAAAGGCCGCCCAAACTCCTGCCGAATCATGAAGAAGCTGCTCATCCTGCCCATACGTTTTTACCAGCTTTACGTGTCCCCGCTGTTGCCGCCCGCCTGCCGCTACACGCCGACCTGCTCGCAGTATGCCATCGAGGCCATCCAGAAACACGGCGCGCTGAAGGGACTGTGGCTGGCCCTGCGCCGCCTGCTGCGCTGCCACCCTTGGGGAGGCAGCGGCTACGACCCTGTGCCCTGAGCTTTTCTTTAGCTCCATGAAACCAAAGCTCACAGAATTTATAGGGGTGTTCTATAAATTAGGCCGAGCTGGATGCTGGATTTTTAGAGATG
>CALZRA010000114.1 GCA_945828345.1 uncultured Bacteroidales bacterium | reverse complement strand
CATCTCTAAAAATCCAGCATCCAGCTCGGCCTAATTTATAGAACACCCCTAAAACTGCCGCCCCATCACACAAAAGAATGCCCGGCAACCCGAACCTTTCCAACAACTTCAAACCAACCACAGCCACACTACGACTGAACCAATGCGCAAGGTAGACATCATCACTATGGGATGCTCCAAGAACTTGGTGGATTCCGAACAACTGCTCAACCAATTCAAGGAACAGGGTTTCCAGATATACCACAATCCCGAAACCATTCACGGCGACATTGCCATCGTGAACACGTGCGGATTTATCGGCGATGCCAAGGAAGAAAGCATCAACATGATTCTCGAACTCTGTGAGCTGAAGGAGAATGAGGAGCTGAACAAGCTCTTCGTCATGGGATGTCTGTCTGAACGCTACTTGCAGGAGCTCAAGGAGGAAATTCCGCAGGTCGACAAGTTCTACGGCAAATTCAACTGGAAAGAACTGATTGCCGACCTGGGCAGCCAATGCAATCCCGACACGCTGCAACACCGCGTGCTCACCACCCCCAAGCACTACGCCTACCTGAAAATTTCCGAAGGCTGCAACCGCCAATGTGCCTACTGTGCCATACCTATCATCACGGGGGCCCATGTGAGCCGCCCCATGGAGGAGATTCTCGACGAGGTGCGCCTGTTAGTGAGCCAGGGGGTGAAGGAATTCCAAGTGATTGCCCAGGAACTTACCTTCTACGGCGTTGACCTGTACCAACAGCAGCGGCTGCCCGAACTGATTGAGCGTATGGCTGAGATTCCGGGTGTGGAATGGATCAGATTGCATTACGCCTACCCGGCCAATTTCCCGCTCGACCTGCTGCGCGTCATGCGCGAACACAGCAACGTGTGTAACTATCTCGACATTGCCTTGCAGCACATCTCAGACAATATGCTGCAACGCATGCACCGCCACATCAACAAGCAGCAGACCTTGGACTTGCTCCAGGAATTCAGACGACAGGTGCCCGGCATCTGTCTCCGCACCACGCTCATGGTAGGCTTTCCCGGCGAGACCGAAGCCGACTTTGCCGAACTCATGGAGTTCGTGAAGGAAGCCCGCTTCGAACGAATGGGTGCCTTTGCCTACAGCGAAGAGGAGGGGACTTATGCTGCCGAGAACTATGCCGATGATGTGCCCGATGAGGTCAAGCAAAGCCGTCTGGACCAGCTCATGGCCTTGCAGGAAAGCATTGCCGCCGAAATGGCCCAGCAACAGATAGGCAAAACCTTGCGCACCGTCATCGACCGCAAGGAAGGCAACTACTACATCGGCCGGACCGAAATGGATTCACCCGAAGTGGACTGTGAAGTGCTCATTGCCGAGGAGGACGCTCCTGAAGTGCTGCCGACCGGCTCCTTCCACCTGGTGCGTATAACCAATGCCGAAGAGTTTGACCTCTACGGCAAAGTGGTATCCTAAAATCCCGAACAGCATGAACAACAAGGACTTCATACAGACATTGGCCGCCAACTTGTCGGTAACACCCAAAGCGGCACAAAAAATGACGTCGGCCCTCATCTCGACATTGGCCGAAAACCTGGATAGCGACACCACCTTGTCGATTCAGGGATTTGGTGCCTTCGAGGTGAAAAAGAAAATGGAGCGCATCGTGGTGAATCCGGCCACCCGACAACGCAAGCTGATACCCCCCAAACTGGTATTGGCCTTCAAGCCCAGTGCGGTGCTCAAGGAAAAGATGCAATAATGGCCAAAAGCCATCCGGCCGGCTCCCACCGGCTCCCCCATACACTCCCCTCCTCCTTATCCCTATCTCATCCCCCTGTCTATGAAGAAGAAACTACTCCTACAAGATTTTGCCGACTTGCTGGTACAAAACGGACACGCCTCCAAAAAGGAGGCCGAAAGTTTCGTGCGTGCTTTCTTTGATGTGATAGAGCGAGGACTCTCCGAGGACAAGTTTGTAAAAATCAAGGGGCTCGGCACCTTTAAACTTGTGGCTGTGAGCGAACGCGAAAGTGTCAACATCAACACGGGCGAACGCTTCCAGATTAGCGGCCACACCAAAATATCCTTCACTCCCGACAGCAGCATGAAGGACTTGGTGAACCGGCCCTTTGCCCACTTCGAGGCTGTCGACCTGAACGAAGAGACGGATATGGCTGAATTGGACCAGGTGGATAAGGACATGGCGCTCTTCATGCAGGAGGAAGAACAGGAAGAGACCGACGACAATGATCTCAGCACAGACAGCATCAGACACACCGTGCCCAGTACCATCACAACGGGCATCAATGAGGTCGATGACGCACCCGAAACGACTGAGATGCCGGAAGCAGAAGAGGAAGAAACGGAACAAAGTGCTGCTGTAGATGAAAGTCTGGAAACAGCTGAAAACCAAGAAGAACCATCTCAGCCGGATATCACTGATAACAGGCAGGAGACCGAAACGGCTGACACCGCTGAGCCAGACGCTATCCCTGCCGACAACGACGCACTGGCAGCCGGCGGCCAGTCTGTCTCTCCCGCTACAGAAGCCGATGAGGTACAGCCCGATGAGACGGGTACTACAGACCCTGAAGGCTGTCTGACGGACCATGCCACAGCCGATGAAACTGAACAAGAGCCGGTGGAGGCTGAACAGGAGCCGGTGGAAGGCGAACTGCCAGTCGAAAGCAAGCCGGACGAAACCCCTTCTGATTCCGCATCCAACACGCCCGAAATGCCCGAAGAAGACATCTCCGTCAGCCAGCCCCGCACCATCACGCCTACTCCCACCGACTATCAGGCGACACAGGCCGACATGCTTTCGCCGCTGAACTACACCTACTGCGAGCAACCCAAGCCGAGACGCTGGGGGTGGATACGCATCACCCTGACTGTCCTCTTGCTGCTCTGCCTGCTCATCGCCACCTATTTCGCCGGCTACTACCGTGTGCTCTGTCCCTGCTCCATTCCTTGTCTGGCCCCTTATCTGCCCCCTGTCGAACAGGAGGCTGTGCCACAAAAGGATTCGGCAGCACAAGCCCAACCTCCTGTGGCCCCACCTGCACAGCCTGCTACAAAACAAGACACGCCACGCCCGGACAGCACGGCAAAGCCTGCGCAGCAAGCCGCACCGGCCAAAGAGGCTAAAAGCACTGAAAATGAATCCGTAACGAAAAAGAACATAGAGAAAAGCTCCAAACCGAAAGAAGTGGCAGCTACAGTGTCAGGCAGCGCGGCCCAACCTGCTGCGAAGCCAGCCGATACGCCGAAAGCCGATAACGACTCTGTGCCCAAACGGCCCACTACCCACAAGGTGAAGGAAGGAGAAAACCTCTACAAGATTTCCCGCCGGTACTACGGCAGCGACAAGTATGTGCCTGCCATTATCCGCCTGAACCACCTGCGAAACGCAGACAACATCACCGTGGGCAGCATCATCCAGCTACCTTGACGGCATTCCGGCCCCGGGCATCTGTCTTTAGCCGTCCACGTCCGGCATGCCTTACAGTCACTCCGTCCGGCTCCGCCCTCCATGTAACGCGCCACAGCCATCGGCAGTCTGGCCTGCGCGGCATACATTTGTTTCGTCCTGTCTGTCCGCAGACCTATCTTCCCTACCCGTTTCCCTCAGCACACCACAGCTATGCAAGACTTCGTACACCTGCACGTACACACCCAATATTCCATTCTTGACGGACAAGCTTCCATTCCCAAGCTGGTTGACAAGGCCATTGCCGACGGTATGCGCGGCATGGCCATGACCGATCATGGCAACATGATGGGCATCAAGGAATTTTTCAACTATACCAATAAGGTGTGCGGCAAGGCCAAGGCTGCGGTGCAACAGGCCGAAGAGAAGCTGGCCGCACTCCGTAACGGCACCTACACTCCCAAGCTCGACAAGGACGGCAAGAACCCTGACGAGGGCAAGGACACCGCACAGCTCATTGCCGAATGCGAAGCGACATTGGCCAAGCAACGCCCCATAGCCAACTTCAAGCCGATATTCGGCTGCGAAATGTATGTGGCCCGGCGCGGCGACAAGAGTATCAAGCGCGAACGCATAGACCAGTCTGGCTGGCACTTGGTCGTGCTGGCCAAGAACGAAAAGGGCTACCATAACCTCATCAAGCTCGTTTCCCGCTCGTGGGTAGACGGGTTCTACATGCGTCCACGCACCGACCACAAAGACTTGGAGCGGTTCCGCGAAGGACTCATTGTCTGCTCGGCCTGTCTGGGCGGTGAGGTTCCGCAGAAGATCATGCAGGGCCACATGCAGGAGGCCGAAGAGGCTGTAATGTGGTTCAAGCAGCAGTTCGGCGACGACTATTATCTGGAACTCCAGCGCCATCAGGTGACTGATCCCAACATCCGGGCCAACCGCGAGACCTACACCGAGCAGATCAAGGTGAATGCCGAACTGCTGAAACTGGCCGAGAAGTGTGGCGTGAAATACATCTGTTCCAACGACTGCCACTTTGTCGATGAAGAGAATGCCGAGGCCCATGACCGGCTCATCTGCCTCTCCACAGGCCGCGACCTCGATGATCCTAACCGTATGCTCTACACCAAGCAGGAATGGTTCAAGACACGGGCTGAAATGAACGCCGTGTTTGCTGACCTGCCCGAAGCCCTGGCCAACACCTGTGAAATCTGCGACAAGGTGGAGACCTACTGCATCGACCATGCACCCATCATGCCCAACTTTGCCATCCCAGAATCGTTTGGCACAGAGGAGCAGTACCGGCAGCGGTTCACCGAGCAGGACCTGTTCGACGAATTTACCCGCGACGAGAATGGGAAGGTGGTCATGAGCGAAGAAGACGGGATGAAAAAAATCAAGAAGCTCGGCGGCTTCGACAAGCTCTACCGCATCAAGCTGGAGGCTGACTACCTGGCCAAGCTGGCCTATGAAGGGGCCAAGAAGCGGTATGGAGACCCCTTGGACGATGAGACCAACGAACGCATCAAGTTCGAACTGCACATCATGAAGACGATGGGTTTCCCGGGCTACTTCCTGATTGTGCAGGACTACATCCGGGCCGCCCGCGAAGAGCTGGATGTCAGCGTTGGCCCCGGCCGTGGTTCGGCGGCCGGAAGTGCCGTAGCCTACTGCTTGGGCATTACCCAGATTGACCCCATCAAATACGACCTGCTGTTCGAGCGTTTCCTCAATCCTGACCGTATCTCCCTACCCGATATCGATGTCGACTTCGACGACGACGGACGCGGCAGGGTGCTCAACTGGGTGACACAAAAATACGGGGCCGACAACGTGGCCCACATCATCACCTACGGCACCATGGCCACCAAACTGGCCTTGAAGGATGTGGCCCGCGTACAGAAACTGCCCCTCAGCATTTCCAACAACCTCTGCAAGCTCATCCCTGACAAGTTGCCTGAAGGGGCTGACGGCAAGGTGCCCAAGATGAACCTGCCCAATGCCATTGCCGCCATTCCCGAACTGCGGGAGGCCGAAACCTCTTCTGACCCGCTGCTGCGCGACACCATACGTTATGCCAAGATGCTGGAGGGCAATGTGCGCAACACGGGCGTACATGCCTGTGGCTTCATCATCTGCCGCGACAACATCTCTGACTGGGTACCGGTTTCAACCGCCCGCGACAAGGAAACCGGCGAAGAACTCCACTGCACGCAATTCGAAGGAAAGGTCATTGAAGAGACGGGCCTCATCAAGATGGACTTCCTCGGACTGAAGACCCTCTCCATCATCAAAGAGGCGGTCTACAACATCAAGCAGTCGCTGGGCATCGACATCAACATCGATGAAGTGCCTATCGACGACCCTGCCACCTACCAGCTTTATTGTGACGGACGCACTGTCGGCACGTTCCAGTTTGAATCGACGGGGATGCAGAAGTATCTTCGCGAACTGCAGCCGTCTACCTTTGAGGACCTCATAGCCATGAACGCCCTCTACCGTCCGGGCCCCATGCAGTACATCCCTTCGTTCATTGCCCGCAAGCACGGTGACGAACCCATCACCTACGACCTGCCCTGCATGGAGAAATACCTGAAGGACACCTACGGCATCACCGTCTATCAGGAGCAGGTGATGCTCCTGTCGCGCGTCATCGCCAACTTCACGCGCGGCGAGAGCGATGCCTTGCGTAAGGCCATGGGCAAGAAGCTCATCGACAAGCTGAACCACATGTACCCCAAATTCATCGAGGGCGGTAAGGCCAACGGGCATGACCCCAAGGTTCTCGAAAAGATTTGGAACGACTGGCGTGCCTTCGCCTCCTATGCCTTCAACAAGAGCCATGCGACCTGCTACTCTTGGGTGGCCTACCAGACGGCTTACCTCAAGGCCAACTATCCTTCTCAGTATATGGCCGGTGTCATGAGCCGAAGCCTGGCAGACATTGGTACGGTGGCCAAACTGATGGATGAATGCAAGAGCATGGGCATCAAGACCCTGGGCCCAGACATCAACGAGAGTTATCTCAAGTTCAGTGTCACACACAACGGACATATCCGCTTCGGCATGGGAGCAGTGAAGGGGGTGGGCGAAGCTGCCGTGCTCGAAATCATCCGCGAACGGGAGGCTAACGGCCCGTTTACTTCTGTGTTCAACGTCGTCGAACGCATCAACCTGAACACCTGCAACAAGAAATCGCTCGAAAGCCTGGCCTTGGCCGGTGCCTTTGACAGCTGCGACAAGATTCCACGCGAAGCCTTCGTCGAGCCAGACTGCCATGGCACCGTCTTCTTGGACCAGCTCATACGCTACGGCAACCGTTACCAGACCGACCAGATGGAAAACAAGATGTCGCTGTTCGGCCCGTCAGAAATCGTCGAAGTGGCTAAGCCTGAACCACCCAAGGACATTGTGCCCTGGAGTGACCTGAAACGGCTGAACCGCGAACGCGACCTCATCGGCATCTATATCTCAGGTCATCCGCTCGACAGCTACCGCATCATCATCGAGAACGTATGCAATACGCGCATGACCGAACTGGATGACCTCGCCCCGCTCGCAGGGCGTGACCTCACACTGGGCGGTATAGTGACCAATGTGCGCGACACGCAGACGCGCACCGGAAAGCCCTGCGGATTCGTGAAGCTCGAAGACTATAGCGGAGCAGGCGAAATAGCGATCTTCGGCGATGACTGGGCTCGTCTGCGCGGCTACTTCAAGGAAGGCTATTCCCTTTTCATCACAGCGCGTGCCGAACAGCGGCGCTGGAAGGAAGGGCTGTATGACCTCACCATTGGCCGCGTTGAATTTCTGTCTGACGTGAAAGACCAGAAAATCAAGTCCATCACCATTAACGTACAGGTCAACTCATTGACCGAACAAAGTGCCGCTGAACTGAGTGAAATTCTGAAGCGCAATGAAGGGCCCACCGATGTATTCGTGTGTCTCCACGACTACAGCATCCCAAATCCCATCATGCTGCAAAGCCACGACTGCCGCCTGACAGTCAACACGGACCTCATCAATTTCCTGGACGAAAACGAGGGGTTCTCTTATAAAATCAACTGAGCAGGCCCCCATTCGCTCCCCATTAGTCAAAAAAAAGCGGAAAACATTTGGCTGCAACCGACAAAACACCTACCTTTGCACCCGCAAAAACGAAATGACAGGCACGCACTCTTAGCTCAGTTGGTAGAGCAACTGACTCTTAATCAGTGGGTCCAGGGTTCGAACCCCTGAGAGTGTACACTTTCATTCATCAGTTGTTTGCTTGGCAAAGCGACATGCACTCTTAGCTCAGTTGGTAGAGCAACTGACTCTTAATCAGTGGGTCCAGGGT
>CALZRA010000113.1 GCA_945828345.1 uncultured Bacteroidales bacterium | reverse complement strand
ACGTAGGCCAGTATGCCCAAGGCTATGAATATGATGGCCGAGTTGCCCGCTGCCATGCCGTCCATGCCGTCATTCAGGTTGGCACCGTTCGACACGGCCGTAATCACAATGATGGTCATCAGCACAAACACCACCCAGCCGGCTTGTGTCTTGTGTTTGCCCAGAAAGCCCACCAGCTCGGCATAGTCGAAATTGTTGTTCTTCACAAAGGGAATGGTGGTCTTGGTGCTCTTCACGGCCTCGCTCTTGTGTACAATCTCTGTCACTGCACCCCGCCGTTGGGTTTCGATGTTCTCGCGGATAGTGGCATCGGGACTCAGATAGAGTGTCAGGCCCACAAACAGGCCCAGCACGACTTGTCCGACTATTTTATAGCGGCCGGGCAGTCCGTCCTTGTTCTTCTTGAATATCTTGATGTAGTCATCCAGGAAGCCCAGCAGGCCTAACCAGACGGTGGTGACGAGCATCAGTATCATGTAGATGTTGCGCAAGCGGCCCAGCAACAGGCAGGGCACCAGCACTGCTACCAGAATGATGATGCCGCCCATCGAAGGCACGTTGAGCTTTTGCACGCCGAAGGGATCGATGCTGGCATCGCGTTGTGTTTCACTGATGCGGTGGCGTTTCATCCATTTGATGAAATACTCGCCAAACCAGGCCGAAATCACTAAAGCCAGTATCAGGGCCAGCAGCGAACGGAAGGAGATGTAACCCCACATGGCCGATCCGGGCACGCCGAACTGCTCCAAAAAGCGGAAAAGATAGTACAGCATATTTCTTAGTGTCTACTTACAGTGGGGATTCTTATTTTTCCAGTCCGAATGCCTTGCGGATTTCTTCATGGTCGTCAAAGTGGTGCTTCACGCCCTTTACGTCCTGATAAGGTTCGTGTCCTTTGCCTGCCACGAGTATCACATCGCCCGGCCTTGCCATCATGGCTGCGGCACGTATGGCTTCGCGACGGTCACAAATGCTGATTGTCTTCTGCATCTGTTCCTCGTCCAGTCCGGCCAGCATGTCGTTGATAATGTCCTGCGGTTCCTCGAAGCGGGGATTGTCGCTCGTGATGATTACACGGTCCGAACGCTTGGCTGCTTCTTGGGCCATCAGGGGACGTTTGCCTTTGTCGCGGTTGCCTCCCGCTCCACAGACCGTGATGACCTGCCCTTTGCCCTTCACGATTTCGTTGATGGCGGTCAGCACATTCTCTAACGCGTCGGGGGTATGGGCATAGTCAACCACCGCACTGAAGCCCTTGGGCGAGCGGATGGCCTCGAAGCGTCCGTTGACAGGGTGTTGGGCCGAAAGCACACGCAGCACATCCTCGGCGCGCTGTCCCAACATTTGGGCGGCTCCATACACTGCCAGCAGGTTCGACACGTTGAAGCGTCCCACAAAGCGTACGCTCACTTCGCGTCCGTCCATGTCGAGCAACATGCCTTCAATGCTCTCCTCCAAGATGCGTCCCTTAAAGTCGGCCGCCGTGCGGGTTGAATAGGTGCGCACGGTAGCTGCGGTGTTCTGCACCATGACCATGCCGTTGCGGTCATCGGCATTCGTAATGGCAAAGGAACCGCGCGGAAGCTGGTCGAAGAAGGCTTTCTTGGCATCGCGGTAGTTCTCGAAGGTCTTGTGGTAGTCGAGGTGGTCTCGCGTCAGGTTGGTAAAGATACCTCCGGCAAAGCGCAGTCCGCCGATGCGCTTCTGGTGTATGGCATGTGACGAGCATTCCATGAAGGCATATTCGCATCCCTCTTCAGCCATCTGTGCGAGCAACCTGTTCAGCGTGATGGGGTCGGGCGTGGTGTGGTCGGCCTCTATGGCCCTGCCGTCAATGAAGTTGCACACTGTCGAGCACAGGCCGCACTTGTAGCCGAAGGAGCGGAACAGGTTGTAGAGCACCGTGGCAATGGTTGTCTTGCCGTTCGTACCTGTCACGCCCACCAGTTTCAGCTTGCTCGTGGGGTCGCCGAAGAACTGCGTGGCCACCTTGCCTACCGCATCTTCCGTGTCGGCCACCCGCACATAGCTCACGCCGGGCACAGGTTCGGCGGGCAGCGGGTTACTCATCAGCACGGCTTTGGCTCCCTTTTCGATGGCCTTGTCTATATAGGCGTGGCCATCGGTTTGTGTGCCTTTTACCGCCACAAACAGGTCGTTGCTTTCCACGATGCGTGAGTCTATGTTTACGCCGGTTATTTCGCGGTTCAGGTCGCCCTGCGACTCCAGCACCGCCACTTTCTTCAATATGTCTGACAAATTCATTGCCGTAGTTTTTTAAGGGGTGTTCTATAAATTAGGCCGAGCTGGATGCTGGATTTTTAGAGATGACATTTTGTAAGTGGAGGAAGGAGCATAGCGGGCTATGCGACTGACGAGACTTGCAAAAGGTCGCTCTAAAAAACAGCAGGCAGCCGGAATAAATGAGTTCACTCATGGGGCGTTCTTTAAAACCTAATTTATAGAACACCCCTTATGTATGACTCTGTATGATGAACGGGCCTCTACTCTGGGGAACGGGTTGCACGGTGCGAAAGCTTGTTCCGCGCGTGTGTGTGGAACACCCGCCCCGTTATCTGAGCGAGTCCGTACGTTTCTTGTTGTCGGCCCTGCCCTTCCGTGCCGCCTCGTTCTGCGGCCCACTGGGAGGGCAGGCTTCCAGCCTGCTGTTCTTCGCAGGCTGCGTGGGAGAAGGCGTTTCCTGACCGCCTGCAGCCGGTGCGTTGGGATTCAATTCGTGGTCTACCACGACTTCTTCATGCGCCGTCCGAACCGTATCGCGCTGCAGGGTGTCGGCACGCTCTGCCTTGGGTATGTCATCGGGGTTGCCCAGCACCAGTTCTATTTCCTGTCCGGCTTCGATGGTTGTGCCTGGTTTCAGGCTTTGTGCGCTCACGCGTCCCACGCCTTTCACCTTCACCCTCAATCCGGCTTTCTCTAATCGGAACATGGCGTCGCGCAATCCGTAGCCCTTCACGTCGGGCACGGTGTGGGATTCCTCGCCGGTCACAGTTGACAGCGTCAGTCCGTCCTGACGTGTCTGGCACACCCCCCATGGCAGTGCGCCCTCCTGTTCGGGCAAGTCTCCGTTACGCGCTATGCGCAGCTCGTCGAGCACGGTTTCAGCTGCCTGCAGGTTGCCGGCACATACCACAGGCTGCATGCAGTTCAGCGTGTCGCGCGCTGTCGAATAATCACTGCTGCGGCGCTGGGCCATGACTGTCTCAGCCACGCGTCTGAACACGGGCGCACACATGCCGCCGCCCGAGGCGGGGGCTCCCTTTCTGATGCACACGATGCAGGAATAGAGCGGATTCTCAGAGGGGAAATATCCGGCAAACGAAATCAGGTATTCCGAGCAGAAGCCGTTTTTGGTCCAGATTTGGGCCGTACCGGTCTTGCCCGAAGTGTGGAAGTACTTCGACCCGGCTTTCTTGCCCAACCCCACACTTACCACTGATTCCAGACAGTCCTGAATGTTCTTCACCGCCTCAGGGCGTGCCATCTGTTCGCGCAGGACCACTACGGGGAATTCCTTCACCACTTCACCGCCCTTCAGAATGGCCTTCACCAGTCTGGGACGCACCAGCTTGCCGTTGTTGGCTATACCGTTGTAGAAGGTGACGGTTGTGATAGGCGGTATCTGCGTTTCATAACCGATGCTCATCCAGGGCAATGCGGTCTTCGACCAGTTCGAACCGTCTTCCTTGGGCATGCGTATACGGGGCTTGGCATAGCCGGGTATGGGTATCTGCAGGTCTTCGGCCACGCCGATGCGGTAAATGCCCTCGACAAACTTGCGCGGGTCGTTGTGGTAATACCGGTCAATGAGTGTGCTCACACCGACATTGAGCGACTTTTGCAGGATCTGCGGCACAGTGACCACACCGCTGCCGCCCGAACGCCAGTTGGCATCGCGCATCTTGCGGCCGTACATTTCCTTGATACCGCAACCCACGTCGACCACATCGGTCATCTTGATGAAACCGTCGTCCATGCCCACTAAGAATGACATGGGCTTGAACACAGAACCCGGTTCGTACAGGTTCTTCACGGCATCGGGATTGACTTCGGCATAGGTGCCGTCAGCCATGCGCTGCAGGCTGGTCATAGCCTTGATGTCGCCCGTACCTACTTCCATCAGGATGCACACGCCACTTTGGGCCTCTATCTCGCGCAGCTTGTCGCCCAGAGCTTTTTCGCAGATGTCCTGCATACCCACATTGAGGGTGGTCATGATGTCGCAGCCGTCTTCGGCAGGCTTGTCGATAATGGTCAGGTAGCGGTTCAACACCTTCTGGCGATGGGCAATGCCGGGCTTGCCTCTCAGCACCGAGTCGAAACTGAGTTCCAAGCCTGTACGGGCCGAATCCTTTCCCTTATACAGGTCGCCGATGGTACGGATAGCCAGACGGCCATAGGGATTCTTGCGTGTCTTGATTTCCTCCACATGGAAGCCTCCCGTGTTGGGCGAGAGCTTGAACAGGGGCAGTTCCTTGCACTGCCTGTACTGTATGTAGGTCACGCGTTTCTTGTAGAGCGGCCAGTGGTGGCTTTTCTTTTCCCTTCCTTCGAGCAGATGTTGTTTGAACGCCACGGGGTCTATGTCCGGGAATATGCGGTGCATTCCCTCGCTGATCGAGTCTGCCTTTGCGGTCAGCAGGCTGTCGCGCTTGGCTTGCTCCTTCTCCCTGCGTACGCTGTCCTTCTCCCACGACATATAGTCCATAAAGAGCTTATACTCTGGCAGTGAGGCTGCCAGCACTTCGCCGTTGTCGGCCAGAATGTTGCCGCGCGTAGGAGGCACTGTGTCATTTTCTTTTACAAAACGGTCGCCGACGGCCAGCCAATAATCCTTTTTTACTGTCATCGTGTACATGGCCTTGCCCAATATGGCAAAGCCGGCCAGCACCAGCACCGAAGCCACGAAGGCATATCGTTTGGCTACTTGTTTGGCAG
Source organism: uncultured Bacteroidales bacterium (assembly GCA_945828345.1). Taxonomy (GTDB): domain Bacteria; phylum Bacteroidota; class Bacteroidia; order Bacteroidales; family Bacteroidaceae; genus Alloprevotella. Next base: position 3,306 of record CALZRA010000113.1, on the reverse strand, counting down.
GAAAGTCCATTGTCTTAGTGAATGTTTAATTGTTTATAGTTCTGTTTTCTTAAGTTGTCGAGTAGCTGAAGCCCTTGGTTGTTCTGAAGGATGCTTCCTGAACGGACGATATGTCTGTTCCCCGCAAAGCAGTGTCCTTATCAACTTGGCTCATTCCTGACCTGTCACACGCCCATATCTCAACGTCCCACTTTTAAGTTGAACGAGGGGGTATTGGCTGTTTGCAAGGTGGTGTCGGTCAGTGCCTCTTCGATATTGCTGCGCCTCATCCGCTCTTTCAGCTGGCTGGAACGGGTCAGTGCTTTGTACCGCCGGTCGATCAGGGTGTCACTCAGCACCTTGGTGCGTATCATCTCTTGCTGGCACGAATAGCGGTTGCTCACATAGATAATGAGCATACCCACTATCATCACCATATACCAAAACTGGCGGCGGAACCAGCGTCCGCCCAGTATGTCGCCGCCCAGTATCGAAGCCAAGGTCATGCGGCTGTGCGTGTCGGGCGCATTGTCTTCTTCGGCTGTCAGTTCCTTGAATGCCTTTATCGCCTTCTCGCGTTCGGTCGCAGCCGTCTGCCCGGGAGGATTCTGTTCAGTGACGGGTTGCTGATTTTCCCCGTTTTCACCGTTGTTTTTATCTGTCTTCGCCATATTTGTCATTGTCACTATTGAACCTTCTCAGCCACTCGCAGCTTGGCCGAACGGCTTCGCGGATTTTCCTGCTGCTCTTCTGCCGAAGGCTGCACAGCCCGTCCCGTCACGGACCGCCAAGGGGTCAGTCGGCGTCCGTAAAAATCTTGTTCCACCTTGCCGTCCATCCTCCCGGCCCGCATAAAGTTCTTCACCATGCGGTCTTCGAGTGAATGGTAGGTCAGCACTGCAAGCCTGCCGCCGGGACGCAACACCTGTAAGGTGGCCAGCAACATTTCCCGCAGGGCATCCATTTCGTGGTTGACTTCCATGCGCAGTGCCTGAAACACACGGGCCAGGTCCTTCTTTTCGCGCTCGCGGGGCAACAAGGGCTGCACGGTGTGCATCAGGTCGCCCGTCAACAACAACGGCTGCACCGAGCGGGCCTTCACGATGGCTGCTGCCAGCCGACGGCTGTTTTTCAGTTCGCCATACAGCCACAACAGGTCGGCAAGCTGCTCCTCGCCGTAACGGTTCACCACATCGGCCGCGGTCATGCCGGCACGTCCGTTCATGCGCATATCAAGCGGAGCGTCGAAACGGAACGAGAAACCGCGCTCACGCTCATCGAAATGGTGGCTCGAAACGCCCAAGTCGGCTACTATGCCATCGACTGCCTCGACTCCGTAATAGCGCATCCAGTTGCGCAGATAGCGGAAGTTGCTGCGCACAAAGGTAAAGCGGGCATCGCCTTCCGGCACGTTGCCTTCGGCATCGGCATCCTGGTCAAAGCTATACAGGTGGCCGTCTTCACCCAGCCTGCGCAATATCTCACGGCTGTGTCCGCCGCCACCAAAGGTCACGTCGACATAAGTGCCCGACGGACGGACGGCCAAGCCGTCGACAGTCGGCTGCAACAACACGGGAATGTGGTACATGATTCTCTATGCTGATGAATGATGGGGTGTCTGTTAAATTCGGCTGGCTTGGGAGGCCCCGATACGGTCATCATGTCCGCCCATGCAGCCTTATTTGCCAAACTTTCCCCTTGAAGCTTGTTCGTTGCCGTACTTATGAGGTGTGCGCTTCGGCCGCGCCGCCGTTCATGGCCCGTTGCATGGCCAGGGCAAACTCTTCGGGCCGCAGGAAGCACTGCTCTGCTGCCTCTGCGCTCCAGAGTTCTACCCGGTCGTCAGCACCCACAAAGCGCACCTTGCCGCTCAGCCCCGCCTGCTGCAACCAACGTTTCGACAGGAGCAGACGGCCTGCCGCATCGAGGTTCAGAACCTCCACTTCGGCCATAAACTGCCTGAACAACATGGCCTGCACCGGGTCCCAGCGGTTCAGCCTTGACTTGACTGCATCCACTTCGGCCAACCAGGCTGCATAAGGGTACAACACCAAGCAGGGCTGAAACACATCGCGTTTCAGCACCAAGCGGGTGTCGTCGGCCTGCAGCTGACGACGAAAATCGGACGGGAAGAACACACGGCCCTTCGCGTCTAACTTGGCTTCTTGTGTACCCGTAAATCTCATAGACCGCAAAAGTAGAGATTATTCCCCACATTTCCCCACTTCACTACTACTTTTTTTCTTTACCGCGCGCTGTGAATCTGTGATGAATCAGTAAAAACCACGGTTTCATCGACTGTTTTTGCCTAAAATTATTTTCACTTCAAGGTGGGGGAAGAAAGCAAAAGAAGTGGGTTTGCTACCGGCCTGCAACCTGTCTTCAGACGGACTTCCATCAGCATACGAGGCATGGCCCAACCCCATACATTCCCGGGAAACAACATCTCAGACGGGGCCTGCATCCGCCACCTCAAACCACCTCAAAGGGCAAGCAACAAGCCTTCAGACTGCTTGTCGGAGCATGGCTATCCATTCTCAGCGGGAAAGCTGCCAGTCTCTTTTTAGTAGAAGATATCTTCTACTGCAGTTTCAGATATCTTCTAATGGAAAGTAAGTACTACTTGAACTTTTGCCTGAGGTTTGTAAACGGAGAGCTTCTGGACGGTCACAAGATATACTCGCTCCATGAGCCCGACGTCCTGTGCATCTGCAAGGGCAAGGAGCACAAGAAATACGAGTTCGGCAACAAGGTCTCCATCATCCGTCTGTGGAACGGCATCATCATCGGAGCCATGTCATTCAGGAATGAGTATGACGGCCACACGATTGACAGGGCGAGGGAGCAGGCACACCGTCTGTACGGAAGGACAATCCGTATTTTGGCTGGAGACAGAGGATACAGGGGAGTGAAAATGTCTGGAGACACGAAAATCATGATACCAGACGTTCCAAAAGCTTCAGACTCCGCCTACATGAAAGCCAGGAAGCACAAGCTGTTCAGGAAGCGGGCGGGAATAGAGCCGGTTATCGGGCACTGCAAGAGCGACCACCGTTTGGGACGGAACTTCTACAAGGGTCTTTTCGGAGACTCGGTCAACGTCATGCTCGCAGCTGCCGCTTTTAACCTCAAAAGAGCCATGAGGCTTCTTTTGTGCCTTATTAGGTGGGCTATCATGAGGCTCATGACAGAGTGGAGATGCTCTGTTTGCACATGTAATACATGCATATGTGCGTGTGAGCGAAGCTTTTAAGGCTCGACTACGTATTAAATTATTGATAATAATCGATGCATCTTTCGATTATCTGACGAATGAAGAAGCAAAAG
>CALZRA010000112.1 GCA_945828345.1 uncultured Bacteroidales bacterium | reverse complement strand
GTAATGTAATAATTTATGGTTATAAATAGCCCAAACGCGTATTTACATCTACAAAAGTAAAGGGGTTGTCATTCACCTATATAAACCGCTCGAACAAAAAAAGGAGTAAATGTTGATTTCCAAGGCATTTTGGATAGCAGAAAAGGGGTGATAGACCGACAGCAGGAGGTTTATGCAGCTCAGAGAGGTTTTTTCGTGTAGCCTTGCCGCTCAATAGCGCACTTTACAGATGGTTTTCAGGAGATTCAGACTGCATTTAGTAGACTGCATAAACTTGAATATGCAACAATGAACTACATTGATGAATTTGGATTTGTTGATTTTAGGCAATTTACGCTTGTGGGAAGCAATGAATGAGCAGGACGAAAGATTTAGATATGTTGATTTACAAATTGTTGATTTAGGTTTGCCATTCAACAAAAGAAAATGCTAACAAATCCTATATGTAAACCTGGAAGGACGGAAAAAAGGCGCGGCGGGCACGATTTGCGTAGCGCAGACCAGAGGCACGCTGCGGCGGGCACGGCGCAGCCACGGCGGGGATAAAACAGGCGTAAAGTACTGATTTACAGCGCATTTGAGGCATTCAGGAGGCAACACTCCACACGACAGGAAAAATCGGGCGGGAGATGAAGAAGGTTGAATTTTGACACTTATTGTTTGCAAAACAAGAGCTGTCACGGGATGAGGACCGCCCGGAAAGGCGCGCGCAGTCCCGCTTTTCATCGTGGAGGGGCGTGCACAGGGCGGTCGGAGCAGCCTGAGCAGGGCACGAGGTGGCTGCCTCGGGACGCGGCAGGACGAACGAGGAGGATGCGCGCCGACCGGCAGGCGGGCCAGTGCCCGCCATCCCAGCACTGGGAACGGACGGGGAGGTTTACACCCCAAATGGAAAAATCGAACAATCCGATAGGTGTGGAACCAGAAAATCGGGGCTCCGCCGCCGCCCACTGCTCCACGCGCTGTGACGACAAAAAAAAACGAGACGGGGCAAGCTCCGCCGGACTGCCGGCCACTAAGCTTGCCCCGCCTCGTGTATGTGCGTGGGATGAGTGAGAAAGATGCGCGGGGGCGAGTTCCCTTGCGCCTGCGCCCTCCAGTCATGGAGGCCGGCCGCGGGGGCTGCGCCCCAGCGCGGTCAGTGGAGTATGAAGAAGAGAAGTTCCCTGAGCAGTTCGCCGTCCTGGGTGGAGGGATTGGCCACACCCTTCGATCGGGCATCAGCCCGGCGCAACTCGGAGAGGACCCGCATAACCTTCACGCCGCTGTAGCGCGACAGAGCGGGAAGGACGTTCTTGCGCACCTGCCACTCGCTCTGGTCGAGCCAGGCGGCCAAGGCGGCCTCGGAGCGGTCGGGCGCGTAGTGGGCCAGCATGAGGTTGGCGAAGTAGCGGAAGAGGGCGGGGAGCACTTTCTGGATGGGGTTTTCCTTTGGATTGCTGTCAAAATATTTCGCAATCTGGTTGACTTTGGCTACATTCTTTTCACCCAATGCGTCGAGCAGTTCGAAGACGCTGTAGTTTTTGGACTGCCCGATGTGGTGCCTGACGAGGTCGACGGAGAGCGTGTGTTCGCCTTGGGGCAGGGCGAGCAGCACCTTGTCGAGCTCGGAAGCAAGGCGGTTGAGGTCGGAGCCGACAAAGTCGGCCACGAGCTCGGCAGCACCAGGGGCAGCCGCCACGCGGCGGCGCTTCAAGTAGTCACGCACGAAGGCAGGCAACTGGCTGTCGTAGAGCCGTCTGGACTCAAAGAGCACGCCGGTGCGGGCGATGAGGGCCGAAACCTTGAGGCGGCGGTCGAGGGTGCCATTCTTGTGGCACATGACGAGGACGGTGCTGGGCTGGGGCTGCTGCAGATAGCGGTCGAGCCGGTCGATCTGTCTGAGGTGCTGGGCCTCCTTGACGACGATGACCAGCCACCGCCCGCCCATGGGATAGCGTTTGGCGGCAGCCATCAGAGAGTCGATGTCGGTATCAGGCCCGAAACAGGTGATGAGGTTGTAGTCGCGCTCTTCGGGCGGCAGGAGGGTGTCGACGATAAAGCCAGCCACGCGGTCGATGTAGTAAGCTTCATCGCCCATAAGGTAGTAGACGGGCTTGATGTCGCCGGCGCGGACGGAGCGCACAATGTCCTCGTAAGATGGTCCGGCTGTACGGCGGCGGGAGAGGGTCGTGGTTGTTGCCATATTACCATTCGTATTTGAGGTGGCGCACGGTTTTCCGTTCACCGACAATCAGCTTCATGCTCTCTATACCCATCCGCACGTGGGTGGCGGCATGGCGACTTGTCACCTTGCGGTCGCTGGCGTCGGTCTTTACGCCCTCGGGGGTCATGGGATTGTCGGACACCAAGAGCAGGGCGCCGGTAGGAATGTGATTAAAGAATCCGCAGGAGAAGAGTGTGGCGGTCTCCATGTCGACGGCCATGGCGCGCGTTTCACGCAGATAGTCCTTGAAGCGTTCGTCGTGTTCCCACACGCGACGGTTGGTGGTGTAGACGGTGCCGGTCCAGTAGTCGCGTCCGTTGTCACGCAGGGCTGTCGACACGGCCCGCTGTAGCATGAAGGCCGGCAGGGCAGGCACCTCGGGCGGGAAATAGTCGTTGGACGTGCCTTCGCCGCGGATGCCAGCCAGGGGGAGGATGTAGTCGCCGAGCTGCGTCTTGTCGGAGATACCGCCGCACTTGCCCAGAAAGAGGCAGGCCTTGGGGCGGACTGCTCCCAGGAGGTCCATGACCAACGCGGCGTTGGGGCTGCCCATGCCGAAGTTGATCATCGTGATGCCGCAGGCGGTGGCTGCCCGCATGTTGGCTCCAAAGCCCACAGGCGGCACGCCGCACTGCTCGCAGAAGAGGTCCACGTAGTTGTTGAAGTTGGTAAGGAGCACGTAGTCGCCGAACTCCTCCAAGGGCATTTGTGTGTAGCGCACCAGCCAATTGCCAGTAATGCTTTCTTTAGTCGTCATAAAATACTACTTTTGTCGGGCGAAGATAGTGCAACTCCGCGAAACAATGAAGGAAAACGCATTGTTTTAAGGCGTAGCCTGTCAATTAGGTTTAGGGGTGTTCTATAAATTAGGCTTTAAAGAACGCCCCATGAGTGAACTCATTTATTCCGGCCTAATTTATAGAACACCCCTTTAAAGAATGTCCTATGTCACACCAACTCCCCGCCATGCAGCCACTCAACCTACCCTCCTGCGCCTTGCGCACGCAGCAACGGGACGGTCAGACGTACATATACGACTTCCTGCGCCGCCGACACGTACGGCTCACCCCCGAGGAATGGGTGCGCCAGCACTTCACGCACTTTCTGGTGCACCACAAGCACTACCCTGCCGCCCTGCTGGCCAATGAGGTGACTGTGGACGTATGTGGCGTGGCCCGCCGTTGCGACAGTGTGCTCTATCACCCAAAAGGCGGACGGCCTCGGGTTATCGTGGAATACAAGGCACCACACGTGGCCATCACGCAGGCGGTGTTCCAACAGATATATGCCTACAACAGCGTGCTGCGCGCCGACTACCTCATGGTGAGCAACGGGCTCACACACTTTTGCTGCCGGGTGGACTACCGGCTGATGAAGGTGGACTTTCTACAGGACATTCCCCGGTATGAGGAGCTTGGAGGGCAAAGTTGAGTTGGAAATTTATAGGAATAGTGAGAATTGAGAGTTAGATAACAAGCGTTGCAGACAGACGCTTTTGACCTTGCAGGGCGCATTGCATAAGATTGGCTGCGCTCGGCAAAAAGCTCAAGCGAGCTTGGCTCTTTGTTCTCACTTGCACTATCTTTCCATAAGATAGGCTGCGCTCGGCAAAAAGCTCAAGCGAGCTTGGCTCTTTGCTCTCACTTGCACTTTCTTTCTATAAGATAGGCTGCGCTCGGCAAAGCAAAAGCAAATCCTGCGGAGTTTTCTTTTGCTTTGCTCTCACTTGCACTATCTTTGTCCCCCAAAAACGAAGGACATGGTTCTGAACAACTTGAAGGCAGCCTTCTGTACGCTGGGCTGCAAACTGAATTTTGCCGAAACGTCCTCGCTGCGCGACCAAATGGAACGCGCTGGCGTGCGTACGGCCGACAAAGGCGAGAAGGCAGACATCTGTATTGTCAACACCTGCTCGGTGACTGACGTGGCTGACCAAAAGTGCCGGCAGGCTATCCGCCGCTTTACGCGCGAACACCCCGGTGCCTTCGTCGTGGTGATGGGATGTTATGCCCAACTCAACCCCTACAGCATCGCTGCCTTCGACGGCGTGGACCTCGTGCTGGGCATGGAACAGAAGGGCGACGCCCTGCGATACATCGGCGAACGCATGGCGCAAAAGCGGGCGTTGGGAGGCGGCGAGGCCTGTCATGAAGCTATCAGTGTGCCCACACGCGACATACGCACCTTCGTACCCTCATGCTCACGCGGCGACCGCACGCGCTACTTCTTGAAGGTACAGGACGGCTGCAACTACTACTGTACCTACTGCACCATTCCCATTGCCCGCGGCCGCTCGCGCAATGGCTCAATCGACTCGCTCGTGAGACAGGCCGAACAGGTGGCCGAGCAGGGAGGAAAGGAAATCGTCATCACGGGAGTCAACACGGGAGACTTCGGACGCACGACGGGCGAAACGTTCATCGACCTTATCCGCGCGCTCGACAGCGTGGAGGGCATTGCGCGCTACCGTATATCGAGCATCGAGCCGAACCTGCTCACCGACGAGATTATAGACTTCTGCGCCCACTCGCGGGCTTTCATGCCCCACTTCCACATTCCCCTGCAAAGCGGCAGCGATGAGGTGCTGAAACTGATGCACCGGCACTACGACACCGCACTCTTCGCGCAGAAGATTGCCCGCATCAGGCAGGCCATTCCGCACGCCTTTATCGGGGTGGACGTGATTGTGGGCATGAGGGGCGAAACCGACACTTGCTTCGAGGAGAGCTACCGTTTTATCCGCTCGCTCGATGTTTCGCAGCTCCATGTGTTCAGCTACAGCGAACGGCCTGGCACCAAGGCATTGCTCATTCCGCACACGGTGACACCGGCCGTGAAGCACGCCCGCAGCCAGCGGCTGATAGAACTGTCGGAAGAGAAGCGCAAGGCGCACTATACCCGCTTTGCCGGCACCAAGCGCACCGTGCTGTGGGAACACGCGCGGGAGGGCGAACCGATGCAGGGTTTTACGGACAATTATATACGTGTGGTGCAACACCCCGATGCCACCGTGGCCGACAACACGCTCACCTCCGTCAGGCTGGGCGGCTTCACTCCCGACACGCAGGCCCTGGCGGCTTGTCTGTAGAGGAGTGTTCGCTTTTTTTTGACAGACCCAAACACAACGCTTTTACGTCATGATTCAAACCGACAAAATTGCCGTAGTCATCCTGAACTGGAACGGGCGCGACATGATGCGCCGCTTCCTGCCTTCGGTCGTGCAGCATTCGCAGCCCGAAGGACTGGTGATAGTGGCCGACAACGGGTCGACCGACGGCTCGCTGTCCATGCTCGCCAGCGAGTTTCCCGACGTGGTGCAGCTGCCCCTGCCTCAGAACTACGGTTTTGCCGAAGGCTACAACCAAGCCCTGAAGCAGATTGAAGCCCCCTACTACCTGCTGCTCAACTCCGACGTAGAGGTGCCCGCAGGCTGGCTCACCCCCCTGCTGGCCTACATGGAGCAACATCCCGAAACGGCCGTGTGTCAGCCCAAACTGCTGTGCCAGGCGCGCAAGGAGGAATTTGAGTATGCAGGCGGTGCCGGCGGCTTCATCGACCGCCTGGGCTACCCATTCTGCCGCGGCCGCGTGTTCGGCACGCTCGAACGCGACCAAGGCCAATACGACCACACGGTGCCGCTGCTGTGGGCCACGGGGGCGGCGCTGCTGATTCGCCGCACGGACTGGCAGCAGAGCGGAGGGCTGGACGGCCGCTTCTTTGCACACATGGAGGAGATAGACCTGTGCTGGCGGCTGCGCACTCGCGGCCGGGGCATCGTGTGCGTGTCCCAAAGCGTGGCCTACCACGTGGGCGGCGGCACACTCGATGCCGGCAACCCGCGCAAGACGTTCCTCAACTTCCGCAACAACCTGCTCATGCTCTACAAGAACCTGCCGGCCGACGAGCTGCGCCCCGTGATGCGCCTGCGCGGCTGGCTCGACTGGGTGGCCGCTCTGCAGTTCCTGCTCAAGCTCGATGTGGCCAACTTCCGCGCCGTACTGCGTGCGCGGCGTGAGTTCAAGCGTATGCGGCCGCAGTTCGAAGCTGATCGCGCCGAAAACCTGAGCCGGGCACTCCACGGCGGCCACGTGGCCGAACGCCTGCCCTTCTGCCTGCTTTGGCAATACTATGCACGCGGCCACAAGCGTTTTTCGGATTTGCCGAGTAAGTAGCAACTTCATCACCAAAACCTAATCCTTAAAACCTAAGAAAAGTGCCCTGCCTATACCTCATCCCTGTCACACTGGGCGAAACGCCCCACGAGCGCGTGCTGCCCGACTACAACAAGCACATCATCTGCTCGCTGCGCCACTTCATTGTCGAAGAGGTGCGCACGGCCCGCCGCTTCCTGAAGCAGGTGGACCGCGACATCGACATCGACAGCCTGCACTTCTACCCCATGGGAAAACATGCCGATGCCGCCCTCTTCAGCCGCTATCTGGCCCCCCTGCGTCAGGGCGAGTCGATAGGCGTGGTCAGCGAGGCCGGCTGTCCGGCTGTGGCTGACCCCGGTGCCGATGTCGTGGCCATTGCCCAACGCGAAGGCATGCAGGTCGTGCCGTTAGTCGGCCCATCGTCTATCCTGCTGGCCGTGATGGGATCGGGCTTCAACGGCCAGAGCTTTGCCTTCAACGGCTACCTCCCCATCCACCCCGCCGACCGCGCCAAGCGCATCAAGCAACTCGAAGCCCGCTCGCAGGCCGAACACCAAACGCAGCTGTTCATCGAGACCCCCTACCGCAATGCCAAGATGGTGGCCGACTTGCTGGCCAACCTCAACCCGCGCACCCGCCTCTGCATCGCCTCGGGGCTGACCACCGAGAGCGAGTACCTGCGCACCTGCACCGTGAAGCAGTGGCGACAGACACCGCCGCCCGATCTGGGCAAGACGCCCACCATTTTTGCTCTCTATGCCGGGTAGCACCCATTTTCTTTGAAAAAAAGTCCGTCCCCCTTGTTGCAAATAACGGGGGACGTGCGTCATATATACAGAACCCCCAAACACCTCCGACCATGACAGCCAAACACCTGCTACTGTTCTGCTGCTGCGCCGCCCTGACGGCTTGCAGCGTCAACCTGAGTTCAACGACCGACAAGGAGGCCACCACACTGGCTGCCGGCGCTCCCGCCGCCGTGCGCGACTACTCCGTGCCGGCATTCACGGGACTGCAAGCCGACGGAGCCATCCATGTCGAATGCCTGCCCGCCACTGCCGAGGGACAGCGGGTGAGCGTGTCAGCACCCGCCGAACTCCTGCCCTACCTCAAAGTGCAGGTCGAGAACCAGATGATCTGTGTCGAATATGAAGGACTGAAGGTGTTGGGCAGCAACTCTGGCGCCACCAAGTTCGAACTGGGCGGCCGCACCTTCACCTCGCGCGCCAGCCTCGAACAGGCACTCAACACCCACGTCACCCTCCACACCGCCCTGCCCTGTAACGTGTCGGGCTCGTCGGGCGTGAAAATCTCCGTGCCGCAAAGTGCCTCGTGCGACCAGCCCTTCAACCTTTCGCTCTCCTCGGGAGCCTCGCTCCACTGCAAGGGCACACTGACCCTCCAGCGCGAAGCCAACATTGCGCTGAGCAGCGGCGCGCTGTGGCAGGTCGATGACTTTGACGGCCACACCGTGAACTGCGCCGCATCGAGCGGAGCCTTCATGCGGGGAAAGCTGCGCGCATGTACCGACCTGCAGGTGGCGGCCAGCAGCGGGGCAGCCGTCAGGCTGAAGGGCAGCTGCACAAAGGCCAACCTCGTGGCAACGAGCGGTGCTGAGCTGAACCTGGCCGACATGAAGGCCCGCAAGGTGCAGGCTGCAGCCTCGTCCGGCGGCGAAATCAACTCGCCCCTCACCGACGAACTGACTATTGGCCAGTCGTCAGGCGGTACAGTCCACTGGAAGGGACGACCCAAGGTGACCAGACTTTAGTCTCCACCTCATACACAAGCACCATTTAATTACACTTCTTTCATACTGCTGTAAAGCCCGGAGGGTTTACCCGCACTGTGTGGGTAAACCCTCCTTATAGGGGTGTTCTATAAATTAGGCCGAGCTGGATGCTGGATTTTTAGAGATG
>CALZRA010000111.1 GCA_945828345.1 uncultured Bacteroidales bacterium | reverse complement strand
CCAAGAACATGTCCACAAACTGGGTTACAGAACGAACCAAGATATTCAGAAAAGCAATCTGAATTTGGAACCGTTAACTGGACACCCTACTTTTTTACCAACATTTTGCTAAAATAAGTAGCAAAAGCCTGCTTTTTATGTTAAAAGTTTTGGGGGGTTGACAAATAAATTGTAATTTTGCGGACTATAGTACAAATAGGGAACATAGAATTTTATAATTTTGTAATTTTGTATAAGCATGAGTTTTATCAAGAAACCTACAACCGTTTTGATTCGCTTGATGATGCTTGCCATGTTGTTTGGTGTAGCCCACACAGGCTATGGCCGGGAAGGGAAAGCTGACAAACGAAACAAAACCGTCTCAATGGTTGAGGAGACGAATGATTTCCGCGAACAATCGGGAAATGATGTGAAGTATGATGTAAACGCGAGTACACAACAGAACAAACAGGCTGCCCAACAAAAAGGCAAACCTACTGTGGCTCGAGGAAAAGTTGTTGACCAGGAGGGACTGCCCCTTACGGGTGCCTCTGTGCGGGTGAAAGGCACGGCATTGGGTGCAACCACCAATGTGGATGGTGAGTTTACCATCAAGCTCCCTACCCCACCCAACGGCAAAGACAATGTGCTGGTGATTACCTTCATCGGTATGGAAAAGAAAGAGGTGCGTTGTCGCGACAGCCGCCCCATGCACATTGTGATGGATGCCGATGCTGTGCTGATGGAAGAGGTGGCCATTGTGGAGAATGGTTACAACAGTCTGCCCCGAAAGGATATGGTGGGTGCGTTTACCACCATCAAGGCCGAGGACATCCTGATGCCTGCCTATTCCAGCATCGACCAGATGTTGCAAGGTAAAGTGTCGGGAATGGTGGTCGTGAACTCATCGGCTCGTGTGGGTGCTTCTCCAAAAATCACAATTCGCGGTACTTCTACCATCCTCGGTAATACGTCACCGCTGTGGGTGGTGGATGGTATTATTCAGGAAGATCCCATCTCTATCGATGTCAGTTCGTCGATGACAACGGATATGAAGGAGTTGATTGGCAACCAGGTGGCTTGGTTGAACCCGCAGGACATTGAAACCATTACGGTACTGAAAGATGCTTCTGCTACTGCCATCTATGGTTCGAAGGCTTCCAACGGTGTGATTGTCATCACCACAAAGAGGGGTAGTGCCGAGCGTACGAGCATACGCTATACCAACAACTTCTCGGTGCGTATGCGTCCTACCTACGACAATTTCGACTTCATGAACTCAAGGGAGCGCATCCAGTTCAGCAAGGAAGCGTATGATGCCGGTGTGCGCTATTCTGACGAGCCTCTGCCGCAAAAATATACTTACGAGGGTTTGATGGCCATGTTCAACAACCGTATGATTACGGAGGAAGAGTTTGCCTACCAAATGCAACGCTTGGAAACCGTGAATACCAACTGGTTTGACATCCTTACACGCAACTCTCTCAGTCACAGCCATACCGTGAGCGTTTCGGGTGGTACAAAGAAATTCACCTACAACGCCTCATTGGGCTACCAGGGAAACAAGGGTACGGAGATTGGCAACGACAACAATATGTTCTCTTCGCGCTTGGCCATCAACGCACAGCTCACACGCAGACTGTCTGTTTCGCTGAACCTGAACGGTACCATGCGCGATGCCAAAGGTTATGGTGCAGGCGTGAGCCCCTATTCTTACGCGATGAACACGAGTCGCTCGGTGCCTTGTTATGAGGAGGATGGTAGCTTGGCTTATTACCAGAACTATTATACCTACCGTTTCAACGCCATCGACGGTGCTTACAACAAGTATGGCTATAATATCTTGAACGAAATGGCCAACAGTGGTTCCAAGAACAAGAGCACATCGTTTAACGCTTCGTTGAACATCAGCTACAAGATTCTGGACTGGCTCACCTATCAGGCTGTGGGAGGCATCGCACGTAGCGGCAACGACTCAGAGGCGTATGCCGGGGAACGTTCTTCCTACATCGAGCGTCACTACCGTGGTTATGCTTACGGGAGCGAGGAGTCAGGTTCTGCAAAATTCAAGGCTGCCATGTTGCCCTTCGGTGGCCAGCTGACTACCAACAACAGTATGATGACCTCCATGAACATGCAGCACAAACTGATGTTCTCCAAGACCTTTAACGAGGCACATCGTGTGAATGCCATGATGGGTATGGAGATGCGTTCCAGCAAAACCAACAGTGTGGGTAACACGGTTTGGGGTTATGTGCCTGAACGTGGTGAGATTTTGGTTTCGCCCACACGGCCGGAAGACTTGGTTCCGATGGGTATGGAACAGGAAGTGGGTTGGGGTGCACTCGACCAGCTGTATCAGGGTGGTTGGAAGAAGACTTCGGGCACAACAAACTACATGTCGTTCTTCGCTACACTGGCCTACTCGATGAAGGATCGTTATGTGCTGAACTTCAACGTTCGTTCGGATGCCTCTAACCGCTTCGGACAGGATGTGAACAAGCAGTTCGACCCCACTTACTCTATGGGTTTCTCTTGGCGCATGGCAGAAGAGAAATTCATCAAGGACAACCTGCCTTGGGTTAACCAGCTGAACCTGAGAGGTACCTATGGTATTCAAGGTAATGTGGTAACATCGCTGAGCCCTGACCTGATTGCTTACTATCAGGGCATTTTGAATGGTTACGGCCAGTACACCTTAGGCATCTCAAGCTTGCCTAACCGCAACCTGAAGTGGGAGCGCACACGCACATGGAACCTGGGTCTCGACATGCAGCTGTTCCGTGCCGTTACGATGAACGTGGAATATTATGGCCGTAGATCAAACGCCATCATCCGTCAGGATATTGCCACGGAATATGGTTTTGCCTCTATGCAGCTCAATGGTGGTATCATCTACAACCATGGTTTGGAGGTACAGATGAACTTCACACCATTCCGCAGCAAGGACTTGGTATGGACCGTGGGATTGAATGCGTCAAAGAACTGGAACAAGACGGAAACCGACGACCGCACGGCACGTGCCGATGAGTTGACGCATAGCGACTTCCTTGCCGGCAACAGCAGTCGACCGCTGAAGAAAGGTTATTCGCTCTACTCTTTCTGGTCGTATTCCTTCGCCGGACTGAACCCCGAGAACGGTTATCCTATGTTCAACTATCTGGATACGGATGGTCCGGGCAACGCTTCGGTAGATCCTACAACCTTCTTGGTGTATTCAGGTGAATCAGAGCCTTACTTCACGGGTGGTTTCAATACGCGCCTGCGCTGGAAAGATTTCACCATAGGTGCTGACTTCGCTTTGCTGTTGGGTTCAAAGAAGCGCTTGCCGAACCCCTATGGCACCTTCACCAACGGTAAGATGCCGAGCCCGCTGAGCAACATCTCGAAAATGCTCAACAACCGATGGAAGAAACCCGGCGATGAGGCCACTACCTTTATTCCTGCTCTCTATACCTCTATCGTTGATTTGTGGCACGTTGACCTGCCAAATGGTTTGAACGACACCTTATATAATATGTGGGGCATGTCGGATGCTATGGTGGTGAGCGGTTCTTTCTTGCGTTGCACACAGCTGCAACTTTCTTACAACCTGCCACAGTCTATCTGTGCGAAATTCCATGCAACCAGTCTGTCTATCAACGCCAGCACCAACAACCTGTTTGTTATTGCCAGCGGACGATGGAACGGTTACGACCCTGAGCTGGGCAACAGCACACAGCCGAGAATCTTCTCTTTCGGCTTGAGCGTGGGCTTCTAAATAAAACGTAATGGTTAGTATATGACAAAGATGAAAAAAATGAAAAAATATATGTGTGCCGCTATGGCACTGATGATGCTCACCGGCTGTGGCGACTTCCTTGAACCCGACTCACAGAGTGAGTTCGTTCCCAAGGATGCCTCCTCTTTTAACGAATTGCTGCTCGGTGAGGCTTATCCGCGATATGACAAATCGAATTTGAACATCTTCCTCGATTTGATGAGCGATGATGTAACGGCTGCTCCTTTCCAGGTGCCGCACGAGGGATTTACCGCTGACAAATATCTGGCGGCTTACACCTGGCAACCGGATATGTATGAGATGATGGACGAGGCAGGCCTTGCCTACAGCCGTAGCGATATGTACATGACGCACTATGAGTTTATCATGGGCTGCAATGCCGTGCTCGATTATGTTGACGATGCTCCGGCAACACAGAAAGAGGAAATCAACTATGTCAAGGCACAGGCTTATACGTTGCGGGCCTTTATGTATTTCCGTTTGGTGAACATCTTCGGAAAGCCTTATAATGTGGCACCGGAGTCGCCCGGTGTGCCTTTGAAACTGACAAGTGGCATTGAGGATGACGAAGATGCACTGAAAAGGAATACCGTGGGTGAGGTGTATGCACAGGTATTGGAAGATTTGCTCATGGCTGAGGAGTTGTATAAGGAACTGCCAAGCGAAAAGCAATGGAAAGCTGACTACCGTACCAGTCTGCCTATGGTGCAGTTACTGCTCTCACGCGTTTACTTGTATATGGAAAACTGGGAGAAGGCTGCTGCCTATGCCAAGGCGGTAATGGAGGACAGTCGTTTCAAGCTGCTCGACCTCAACACCATTCCTACGACCAAGTTTGATGAGGAGCAATACATCACGGTACAGTACTATCATGACTATAACTCGTATGCAGAGTCTCCTGAAACAATTTGGCCTTACGGCAATCCTGCGGATATGGCAGGATGGGGACGCGACTATCCGGAGCGTGACCAAAACCAGAACCCGATCCATGCTTACTTCAGGGCTTCTGACGAACTCATCAACTCATTCAAGGAGGGTGACTTGCGTAAAGAGCGTTACATCGTGCATCGTAGAACGCAAGATTATCCCACAGCGGGTCAGAACGACATGATGCCGCTCACTTATGGCAAGATGCGTGTGTCGACAACCACCATGAAGCCTATCTCTGCACAGATAACATTCGGAAGAAGTTTGCGCCTGTCGGAGGCTTATCTTAACTATGCGGAAGCTGAGGCCATGCTCTACCAGAAGATTGGCGACAATGTGGCGGGCACCAACGCACTCGATGCCATCAACACGTTGCGCACAAAGCGCTTTGATCCGAATGAATACACTGCACTCACTGCCGACAATGCTGATGATTTGGTTGAGAAGGTGCGCGAGGAACGTCGTCGCGAACTCTGCTTCGAGGAGCATCGCTGGTATGATTTGCGTCGCTGGGGCATGAAGGAAATTAAGCACGTATGGTATCCGAGCAGTGACAAATTGATTGAGTATACGCTCAATGCCAACGACCTGCTCTATACAGTTCCCTTGCCAAAGAACTCTTTGGACAAGAATGCGAAACTTGAGCAGAATGAGTTGCCTGCCAAACGTGTGGGCGAATATAAGGATATTGTAATACCCGATGATGAAATAGAACAACAATGAAAAGATTGATATTTTGGGCCGGTTTGGGCCTTTGTACCGCACTCGTAAGTTGTAGTACAGAAGAGGATGCGCTTACGCCTTCCGGGAATTACTCGGTGTTGAGAATGAAGTTCCCACAAGGTGATAATGACTTCGATCAGGAAATCAAAGCCATTCACGACCAATATGGTGTGTACCTGCTTTATAAAGAGATTACAGAGGAGGACCTCAACAGAACATGGGTATCACAGGGTACGGGTCTTATCTATAGAGGATTAGACCTGCCCGATTCGGATGTTCCCTTCTATGTTGATTTCTTCAAGCAACAAATATTCCCCAACCTTACCCCGGAGATGACACGTTCCGGATTCCCTGTAAAGATTTATATGATGAAGAACTTCCAGGGTGTTGAACGTAACTTCGGAAACGAAGATGAAGGTGGTACCGGTGGTACTGGTGGAACTGGTGGTACTGGTGGTACTGGTGGTACTGGTGGAACAGGTGGCACAGGTACAGGTGGCACAGGTACAGGTGGCACAGGTACAGGTGGCACAGGTACAGGAACTGGTACTGGCACAGGTACTGGAACGGGTGGCACAGGAACAGGAACTGGTACTGGTACAGGAACAGGTGGCACAGGAACAGGAACTGGTACTGGCACAGGAACGGGAACTGGTACTGGCACAGGAACGGGTACTGGCACTGGCACAGGAACGGGTACTGGAACGGGTACTGGAACTGGTACAGGTACTGGAACCGCAACCGCAACTTCTTATGCTTTAGTTACACGGGCTGACGTTGGTACGGGTACTGGAACAGGTACAGGTACAGGAACTGATACAGGTACAGGAACTGGTACAGGTACAGGAACTGGTACGGGTACTGGTACTGGCACAGGTACTGGAGGAACTGGTACTGGAACAGGCACTGGTACTGGAGGAACAGGCACTGGAACGGGTACAGGAACAGGTACAGGCACTGGAACAGGTACTGGAACAGGTACTGGCGGAACAGGTACTGGCGGAACTGTTGTTGACGATGTTGTCAAAGGCTTTATCCCCTACTATTTGAATGGTTTCGATTTCTGGGCCATCAGTTTCAAGAATTCGGAAATTGCTAACTTAAAACCCGATAGTCCTGAAATGAAGCTCAAGCGTTGCTCTATACTCTATGCCATCATCAAGAAAGCCAAAGAGAAGGGTTCAATCGCTGTTCCCGCAGAATGGAAAGAAGGGATAGACTGGGAAACCAAATTCGTTGCCGACAATACCGCCAATATGGAGAATGAGAACCATCGTCTGAAACGAGGCTTTATCTACTATTGCTATGCTCCTGATGAGGTGCCGGCTGGTAGAGAGAATATGGCATTCTACAAATATAAGGATGTATACAACGCTCCGAAATATTGGGATGAGAATAGTACTGCATCGACAGTAAAAGACTTCTTCCTCAACTATTTGCGCATGGCGATGTTCTATACAAGAGATCAGTTCTATGCATACTATCCCAAGGATAAGTATCCGCTCATCAGCGAGAAATATGAATTTATGCTCTCATATATGAAGAATACCTACGGTATAGACCTGGAGGGCATTGCCAAGGGTCCTGCTAGTAAAGAATAAAGAGTAGCTATCTATGAGATATCTATATGCTATCATCCTCCTGTGCCTGCTCGGCCTCCCCTGTAAGGCACAAGAGGGTATTCGTTTTGAAACCATTCCCTTCCGGCAGGCTTTAGACAAAGCACGCGCTGAAGGGAAACTGGTATTTATTGACTGTTTTACACAGACATGTGCGCCCTGCAAGCGGATGGCACGCGACATATTTCCCCTGAAGGAATGTGGAGATTATTTCAACCCTCGATTTATATCATTGGCACATGACATGGAGGCTGGAGAAGGGGTGGAGATTGCCAAGAAATACAACGTGCGTGTATACCCCACTTACCTTTTTATCAATCCCGACGGTACATTGCTCTGTTCAAGCACAGGGGCCACGAAAACGGCCAAGGATTTTATCGACAGGGTAACCAAGGCTATTGAACAGGTATCGCTCGATGCGCGTTACGACAAAGGGGAACGAAGTTCTGAGTTCTTGTTGGCCTACATCCGGCAACTGCAAAAAAGCCCCTCCACACGGTTGCCAAAGGTGGTAGAGGAGTATTTGTGCCCGATGACGGTAGCTCAATTGTGCCAACCCGAGGCTTGGAGCATCTTCTCGGAGGAAGTAAAGTCTACAGACAGCAAACTGTTCCAGCGACTCCTTTCCGAACGGAAGGAATTTGCAGCTATTCTGGGGGCACAAAAGGTGGAGCAATTCATTTTGCAACGCTATTTTGAGGAGTTCCGTGTGTACAAACGTATGGGGTTAGATTGGGACAAACGCATAACAGCCCTTCAAACCTTGGAACAGGAAGGCTATAAAAGCACCTTGCAATTGCGCTATGCAATGCGTTTCCGGCAGATTATCGACAAGAAACAGCACGAAGACGTGAAAGAGATTATCGGGACGCTGAAACGTATTGAGAAGGAACTGCCCGATGAGAAAGAACGCATGTATGCCTTGGAGCAATTAGTGAGAATAGAGCGGGTGGCCAACGACAAAGAGAAGGCTGCTATTGCCAAACAACTGAAAGCTATCGCAAAGCATATGACAGTGGAGGATTATCGCAACACCCTGCAACGCATCATGTCGCGCCTCACAAAGTAAATGCTATTGCAGGAAGGTGCATTATGACGCGCCTCACAAAGTAAATGTAATTGCAGGAAACTGCATCATCTACAAACAAAGCGTAGGGAAGTTCTCCTTACGCTTTGTTCGTTTCAACCCTAATCGGGCATTCTGTTTCCTATCGGTTGCGTATCGATATGCACCCCAATGCCATCGCCTTGTTTGACCCAACTTTTACGTTTTATTCTCGTTTTTCTTGCTAATCAGCGATTTGTA
>CALZRA010000110.1 GCA_945828345.1 uncultured Bacteroidales bacterium | reverse complement strand
GGCGATGCCCTGGGCTATGTGCTCGTTGCCCCTTCGGGGCGTGCCTTGAACGCTTACATATGCGCCCTGATTGAACTTGCGAAACTTGAGTCTTTATTCGTTGTCGGCAGCGAGTGAGATCTTCAGTTCGTCGAGCTGCTTGGAGTCGACAGCCGAAGGTGCGTCGAGCATCACGTCACGGCCCGAGTTGTTCTTGGGGAATGCGATGCAGTCGCGGATGCTGTCGAGTCCGGCAAAGAGCGAAACCCAGCGGTCGAGACCATAGGCCAGGCCGCCGTGGGGTGGAGCACCATATTTAAAGGCGTTCATCAGGAAGCCGAACTGCTCTTGGGCGCGTTCGGGAGTGAAGCCCAACACTTTGAAGATCTTGGCCTGCAGTTCGGCATCGTGAATACGGATAGAACCGCCGCCCACTTCTACGCCGTTGCACACCATGTCGTAGGCATCGGCCAACACCGAAGCGGGGTCCGTGTCGAGCATGGGAATGTCCTGCGGACGGGGAGCCGTGAAGGGGTGGTGCATGGCTAACAAGCGGCCTTCCTCTTCGCTCCATTCAAACATGGGGAAGTCTACCACCCACAGCAGCGAGAACTTGTTCTTGTCGCGCAGGCCCAGGCGCTGTCCCATTTCGAGACGCAGTTCGCACAACTGCTTGCGGGTCTTCATGGCATCGGCACCCGAAAGGATGAGGATGAGGTCGCCGGGCTTTGCCTGCATGGCATCGCGCAGCTGACTGAGCACCTCGGGCGTATAGAACTTGTCGACCGAGCTTTTCACCGAACCGTCTTCGGCTACTCTGGCGTAGACCAGACCCTTGGCACCAATCTGCGGCGACTTGACAAAGTCGGTGAGCTGGTCCAGCTGCTTTCGGGTGTAGTGGGCACAGCCTTCGGCACAGATGCCGCCAATGTAGGCCGCATCGTTGAATACGGCGAAGCTGCCGCTGCCTTTGAGCACGTCCATCAGTTCGACAAACTCCATGCCGAAGCGCATGTCGGGCTTGTCCGAGCCGAAACGGCGCATGGCCTCATGCCAGGAAAGGCGCAGGAAAGGCTGTTCGCCCAAGTCGTAGCCACGCACTTCCTTAAACAGGTATTTGGCCATTTCTTCGAAGGTGGAGATGATGTCGTCTTGTGTGACAAACGACATTTCGCAGTCTATCTGCGTAAATTCGGGCTGGCGGTCAGCGCGCAGGTCTTCGTCGCGGAAGCACTTGGCAATCTGGAAGTAGCGGTCGATGCCGGCCACCATGAGTAGCTGCTTCAGCGTCTGCGGACTTTGCGGCAGGGCGTAGAACTGGCCCGGATTCATGCGCGAGGGCACAATGAAGTCGCGCGCTCCTTCAGGCGTTGAGCCGATGAGCACAGGGGTTTCGATTTCCAAGAAGCCCTTGGAGTCGAGGAAGTTGCGCACGGCGATGCAGAACTTGTGGCGCAGTTCGAGATTGGCACGCACATTCTCGCGGCGGATGTCCAGATAGCGGTATTTCATGCGAAGGTCGTCGCCGCCGTCGGTATGCTCCTCAATGGTGAAGGGAGGGGTGAGCGAGGCATTGAGCACATTCAGCTCGCTGACCAGGATTTCAATGTCGCCCGTTGGCATTTTGTCGTTCTTGGCATAGCGTTCGCTGACAGTGCCCTTCACCTGCAACACATATTCTCGGCCCAGCTTGTTGGCTTGGGCGCAGAGTGCGGCATCCTGTTCTTCGTTAAACACCAGCTGCGTGATTCCATAGCGGTCGCGCAGGTCGATGAAAGTCATGCCGCCCATTTTGCGGCTGCGCTGTACCCATCCGGCCAGCGTCACTTGTTCGCCCGCATTCGATATGCGAAGTTCACCACAGGTTTTCGATCTGTACATAGTGGTCATTGCTTGTTTTGAGTCGGCCGGACCCATGCCACTGCGCCCGGTTTCGAACGGTACTTGTGCAGCACATAGCGGCGACTACAGTTTGTTTGTCAATATGGGTGTGCGAAAGTACGAATATTGTTTGACTTTTTTCGAATGCCCGGCCTAAAATCTTCTTTTTTTGTGCTGCGCGTCAGTTATGGGCGCATCTACAAGACCAGACTCAGGCTGTGCAGAAAGCCCTGCCAGCCAGTTTTTCCTAAGTGCCGCTTTGTTTTTCCTAAGTGCCGCTTGGTCTTCCCTAAGTGCCGCTTGGTTTTTCCTAAGTGCCGCTTAGTCTTCCCTAAGTGCCGCTTTGTTTTTCCTAAGTGCCGCTTTGTTTTTCCTAAGTGTGGTTTTTATCGTCCGTTGACCACCGTTCCCGGCAGTTTGGCTGCCGGGCCTGCGCTTCATGCCAGCAGTAAAAAAGAAAAAACCTCTGGCTTTTTCTTTTGCATTGCGCTCGCCTTGCACTACCTTTGCACCCAAGAAAAACATCAGAGCGTTAACCTTATGGACCAATCGCTATATAGCTACTCCCTGTATGCTTCCCTGCCGTTGATGCTGTTCTTCGGCTTCCACATGCTCCTGGGCCGTACACCCGAAAAGAAGGTGTTTGCCAACTTCCTGCTGTCGCGCAGACTGATGGGCACGGCCCTGCTTATCCTTGCCGCCAACTATGCGGTACACCTGTTCTGTACTATCAGGCTGAGGGACGTGAATGCCACCATATTGATGAACCTCTCCACCTACTTCCTCTGCTATTGGCTCTTCAGTTCAGCCATGATGACTCTGCTCGACAACCGCTACATCACAAAGCGGTTAGTGGCGAAGCACGGAGCTATGTGGCTGGCTTATTCGACATTGAGCTATGCCTTGTCACAGACTCTTGACGGTTCTGCCATTCAATCGTGGGGGACCATAGCCCTTGCTGCCTGGTTGGCTGCCTATGGCCTGTTCCTCTCCGTGCGTCTGCTCCGCACCTATAACAGGGCTATCAGAATGTTCGAAAACACACATTCCGACGACATCGGGTCCTACATACGCTGGCTCTCCATATTTACCTATTGGGCGGTAGGCTATGGCGTGAGCTGCGCCCTGCTCACCTTTCTGCCCGACGAATATGTGTTCCTGTGGATACTCTCGTCCATACCGTTCTACATCTATCTCTATTGCAGCTATCAGAACTATATCCTCTTCTATGAGAAAGTTGAAAAAGCCTTTCAGGAAGATTATAGTATGCAGGAGGTGGAGCCGGTCACAGCAGAGACTGTTGCCGATGTGCCTGAAACTCCGGCCTATCACCCGGACATCGCTAAGCGCATCAAGGAATGGACTGAAAGCGAAGGCTATCTGAAACCGGGAATCACCCTGAACGAACTGTCGGCACAACTGTGTACCAACCGTACTTATCTCTCGGAATACATCAACAGTGTACACCAGATGAGCTTTCGCGACTGGATAACCGATTTGCGCATCGAGTATGCCAAACGTTTGATGAAGCAGCAGCCGCAACTGAAGATTCATGACATCTCAGAGGCTTCCGGCTTCCTCTCTCTGAGCCACTTCAGCCGGACGTTTGGCATCAAAGAAGGCTGTTCTCCGGCCCGGTGGCGGAATGGCTTGTGACATTCGTAACGCCATAGACCCAAACGACAAATTGACGAGGAGAAAATCAGTAATTCTTGCCTAAACAACAATAACAAATGCCGTTTCTTCAAAAAGTGGGAGAAGCGGCATTTTTCATTTGCAGCATTCAGTCGATTTTGCTATACTTGCATAGAGAAAAACGATAGGAGAAAGCAACAAGTCTAAGCACCTAACCCTTCTAACAAGCGTAACAATTATGGAAACAATGAAATTCTTCAGATCCATGCACACTGTGCTGGCATGTGGTCTGCTGTCGACCTTCGCCTTTGCGTCATGTAGCGATGATGATGCGCCTGTCCCTACGCCTACGCCCACCGAGAACCATGCGGTGATGATTCTGGATAAGGACAAGCGCGACATGATTTATTCGATGGTTGACCTTGAGAGCAACAGAGGCCGCATCTATGAGATAAATTACAATGTAGATTACATGCTCGACGAGGCCCTGAAGTTCGAAATCGACGGAACGGTGCGGCTGAAACAGTTCGTGGCACTCTATCTCATGGACACCATTCCGCAGAGCAAGAGCGTGGCCCTTTCATACGATGCCGGATGCAGTGCCTTTGCTGCTCCCGACAAAAAGTCCGGTGATTACCTCATGGGCCGTAACTTCGACTTCAACCACTGGGACAAGGACAAGAACCGCGTGATGATTCCGCTCATTGCGGTTCATACGGCCCCCAAGGGCGGTAAGAAGTCTGTGTCATTCGTCGACGGACAGTTCATCGACTATAAGAGCGGATTCTACACCGACGGCAAATCGGACCTTTCGATGCTGATGGCATTGCCTTACCTGATGCTCGACGGTGTCAACGAGGACGGCTTTGCCATAAGTGTTCTGAAACTTGACGGCAAGCAGACGCTCCAGAAGAAAGCCGGCCAGAAGAAGATATTCACCACCGTTGCCATGCGCTTGCTGCTCGACAGGGCCAGTACGGTCAATGAAGCCATTGAGATGCTGGGCCAGTACAACATGTGTATGGACCAGGACAGCACGGCCAGCTACCACTTCTTCATGGCTGATGCCAAGGGCGACTATGCTATCGTGGAGTACACCCCGGCTACGCCCGAAGCACATCCTACCCAGATGGAGGTGCTGAGGGGTCACGACACCCTGCGCTGCGTCACCAACTTCTATGTGTCGCCCAACATGCTGTATTCGGCCAATGGCGGCCAGTCCTATCATGGGAGAGACCGTTACAACAACTTGCGGAAGGGCCTGCTGGAACATAGCTACAACGTGACTCCTTCGCAAGGCTTGGACCTGCTGAAGACTGTGGCACAAGGACCTGATGGGGACCAGGGGTCCACAGGATTTACGCAGTGGTCGGAAATCTATAATCTCAGCCAGAAACGTGTGACGATGCACATTCTCAGAGAGTGGGACAAGTCGTTCACGTTCCAAGTCAAGTGAGACCGTGCAGGCTGTTTCCGCAGCATGAGCTGTATAGCGAAAGGGTCAGGAGGAAATGGTTGTTCCTCCTGACCCTTTGCTTGATCTTGCTGACGGTGGCAGTCTCGGATGCACACAGTGCGCTATACCTGTCGCGGCCAGTTGTAGACAGTGCGGTGTATGCTGTTTGTAATGAAATCGAAGTGGGCGTCACCCCAGTCTGGATGCGTGGTCATCAGACGTAGGGGGAGCATCTCGTCGCCTTCGCGATAGGGAGGCTGCAAGTAGGGGTTGTGAAGCATTCCGAAGCCGTGACGCTCATAGAAGGCAATGCGGCGCTGAGCCATGGAAGTGTTTGGCTCTTCAACCTCCAACACGACCGGCAACTGGTCATTTTGCGTCAGGAAAGCCTGGAGGGCCTTGCCGCCCCAGCCGCCGTTACGCCTGTGGGGCGCAATGGCAAAGTGCTCGACATAGACAAAGTCGGCGGGCTGCCAGGAAGTAATGAAGCCGGCAAATTCGTCGTTTATGCAGATAGCATAGGCCTGAAAGTCCTTTTCATTCCGCATCAGCTCATGCCAGGCCTTGGTGGGCCGCCTTTCCAGTTCAGGAAAAGCCTCTTCATATAAGGTAGTGGCAGCCGCGAGGTGTTGGGACTGGATGGGGCACAGGGTCAGCTTGTCGGGGTGGGGAAGTGTAGTGTTCATTCTTTGGGAAACTGCAAGGTGAGGATTTGGGATAGCCGTTGGCGCAGGGCCTCTTCATCATCGAGCCGCACACTGACGGTCATCACCGTGTGGGTGGCGGTATAGTCGCGGGCAGTGATTTCGGCTCCCGCTTCGCGCACAAAGCGCATGGCCACGTCGGCATCGGCCCAGGGGGCGGTAATGCGGAAGCTGGCGCGCAGGATGCAGGTCTGCTTCTCGGCCACATCGAGGGCTTCGCCGGCCACGGTCTTGTAGGCCACGCCCAGCGGGCCGGTGCCTAACTTCACGCCGCCGAAATAGCGTACCACCACGACCATGGTATAGGTGAGCTGGCGCGAAATGATCTGTCCAAGTATAGGCCGTCCGGCAGTGCCCGAGGGTTCGCCGTCATCCTGTGCGCGCGTGGTCTGGTTCTGCGGATTGCCCAGCACATAGGCATAGCACACGTGGCGGGCATCGTAGAATTTCTTCTTGTATTGTGCCGCGACCTCCTTGGCCTGCGTTTCGTCATCAACATGCAGGGCAAAAGCCAAAAAGCGGGAGCGCTTCTCGGTGAGTTGCGCTTCCGCTGAATCTTTCAGAGTGAGATAGGTATCGCTCATAAGGTGAATGCTTTAGTGGCAGGCTTATGGTCTGTTTCGGGAAATTGGTCCGGCAGACTTTCGCCTGTTGGTGTGCATGTCTGCGCGTCATAAACCATGCGTGCTCATGCTGTACAACCTACGTTTTAGAGAAGATATACTTCATCGGCCATCGAAGATATACTTCATCGGCCGATGAAGTATATCTTCTTTTAAAAGTAAGTATATCTTCTCTGAAAAGGGGGTTGCAACCTGTCTCCCTTATTGGTTGAAATGGTAAAGGAAGGTGGCCACGCCGGTCAGTGCGGGCTTGCGCTGATCCTTGATCTCAATGCTGAACTTGATTTCGGTCTTGCAGATACCGCGCAGGTTGGCAATGCTCTGTAACGATGCAACCAAGCGGATGCTCTGGCCGCTCAGCACAGCCTGGCCGAACTTCATGTTGTCCATGCCGTAGTTTACCATCATCTTCAGGTTGTTCACCTGAATGATCTCCTGCCACAGGTAGGGCAGCAACGAGAGGGTGAGATAGCCGTGTACGATGGTCTGGCCGAAGGGTCCTTCCTTGGCACGTTCGGTGTCCACGTGAATCCATTGGTGGTCGAGTGTGGCATCGGCAAAAGCATTGATGCGCTGCTGGTCCACTTCGAGCCAGTCGGAGATGCCAAGCTGCTGGCCTTCGTACTGGGCAAATTCCTCGTAAGAATTGATTGTAAGCATATTTCTTTGATGTGTAATGTATAATGTACAATGTATAATTGGCCTACGGCCATGGTAACGCCTCGGGTAGGCTAACCGTTGTAAGTGCTTAAAGAAGGGGCAAAAGCGTTTGTCTACGTAACCCCCATCGCAAAGCGACTTAACCGTATGACCCAAGAGTCAAGCGGTCATCAGTTCTTCGAAATCTCTTCCATAGTGAGCGACTCGATCAGCAGCTGCGGGGTGAGTTCAGCCACACAGCGGTAAGAGCCGAAGGTTTTGCCTTCGTTGTCGCGTTCGATGTGTTGGTCGAGTGTGAAGGTCACGGTGAATCCGCCCGTGCGGCTTGACTTTCGGCTGATCTCCATGTCGCGGTTCACGTTGAACTGGCAGCTGAGGATGTGCTCGTGAAACATGTTTTTAATGGTCGAAATCACGGTAGCCTTCGTGGCAGCCTTTTGGTGGAGGAAGGTTGTCATGGTCGCTGTGATGTTGGAGCAGATGGCGGTTTCGTCCTGCGATTCAAAACCATGGAAGAAATCAACCAGCACAGATGCCACGCGTTCACGTTCGTCATCAGTCACCTCCATGTCGCGCAGGTTACCCTGTGCAATAGACGCCTCTGAGGCATATTGTCCGTCGGGATGCTTGCGAAGGTATTCACCAAAGGCTTCCTGAGTGCCTTCTTGTTGTGCCTTGATGAAGTCGAGCGAGTCTATCTTCAGGTCACACAGATGAAGCAAGTGGGCGTTGCTGTAGGTTTGCTTGAAGTCCTCGAAGTCACGCACGCGGCCTGACAGGGCAATGCTTTCCCACTTGCGCAACATGTTTTCCAGTATTTGCAGCCGTTCGCGAACCTCCTTGGCGCGGTCACTGTTCGGGTACTTTTCGAGAAAGTCCTTGTAGTCTTGTGGATTGTCATTGTTTTCCAGCACTTCATAGGCCAGCTGCTCTTCGCTTGAAGAGCGGTTAAGCGTGATGACGGCTACGGTGGCGCCAATGGCCAGAAGAGCAATGATACACAGCACGATAATCAGTGTCTTGTGGCTTTTTTTCGGTTGGGGAGCGGTTGGGATGCGTTCGGCCTGTTCGTTGGCCGTCAACTGTGAATCAGAAATTGTTTGGTCCATATTATATACAGTTTCTATTATGCTGATAAGTTGCACACTTCTCTTAAAGCGGTGCAAAAGTACAGTTTTTCACGCACTGCACGAAAAAAAACTGCACAAAATGCGCAGTTTTGGGTAATAAGGCGGTTTCAGCAGAACGCGTAGTTGCGTGGGATAGAGCTACGGTATCACGCGACAGAGCGTTTGTGTTGTCAAAGCGAGATTGCAAAACGAAACATCACTGTCAAAAAAATATGAAAATCCGTGGTTTTATGCGCAGAATGTTTGGATAGAGAGAGCGGTAGCTGTACATTTGCATTGTTTTTCATGGTATTAGATTTAAGGTTAGTAAAGATTGGT
>CALZRA010000109.1 GCA_945828345.1 uncultured Bacteroidales bacterium | reverse complement strand
CAAGCTTGGCTCTGCGCTCACTTGCACAATCTTTGGCGGCGGTCAACCTACCCAGGGCGTTGCCCTGGGCTATGCGCTCGTTCCCCCTTCGGGGCGTGCCTTAAACGCTTCAAACACAAACTTTATAACCTCATAACCTAATTCCTCATAACCTAATTCCTCATAACCTTATCCCTCATAACCTAACTTAAACTTATAACCTTAAACTGTCAACTCTGCCATTCTACCCCCTGCGTTCCAGCAACACGACATTCTCCACATGGTGTGTTTGTGGGAACATGTCGACGGGCTGCACCGCAGTCACGCGGTAGTCGCAGTCAAGCAGGGAGAGGTCGCGGGCCTGTGTGGCGGGGTTGCAACTGACATAGACAATGCGGCGGGGAGCGGCAAAGAGGATGGTGTCGACCACATCGCCGTGCATACCGGCACGCGGCGGGTCAGTGATGATGACATCCGGGCGGCCATGCCTGTCGATAAAGTCACGGTTGAGAATGTCCTTCATGTCGCCGGCATAGAAGAGGGTGTTGCCGATGTTGTTCAGCCGGGAATTTTCCTTGGCGTCCTCGATGGCCTCCGGCACATATTCGATGCCTATCACCTGACGGGCCTGGCGGGCCACGAAGTTGGCTATCGTGCCGGTGCCGGTATAGAGGTCGTAGACTAGCTCTTGGCCGGTAAGCCCGGCAAACTGGCGGGCCACCTTGTACAACTCGTAGGCCTGCTCCGAGTTGGTCTGGTAGAAACTCTTGGGGCCAACCTTGAAGCGCAGGTTCTCCATGACTTCGAAGATGAACTCAGAACCGGCGTAGCGGTGTATCGGCAGGTCGCCGATGGTGTCGTTACACTTGAGGTTGTTCACCCACAGCATGGAACTGATTTCGGGAAACTCCTTGTGCAGGTGTTCCATGAGTGCTTCGGCCTGTGCCTGCTCGGCATCGTTTCGGATGCAGAACTGCAACAACAACATCACTTCGCCCGTGTCGGAGGTGCGCAGCATCATGTTGCGCAACAGGCCGGTCTGGGCGCGCAGGTCGAAGAAGGACAGTCCGTGTGAGAGGGCATAAGCGCGGATGCCGTTGCGCACACGGTTGTTGATGCCGTCCATCAGGTAGCAGGTTTCGATGTCGAGTATCTTGTCGAATGCGCCGGGGATGTGGAAACCCACGGCATCCATCACTTCAAACTTCTGGCCGGAGGCGACCTGTTCGAAGGTGAGCCACTTCTTGTTGGAAAAGCCAAATTCCAACTTGTTGCGGTAGCCCTGCACGTGTTTGCTGCCCAGAATGGGACTCACCTCAGGAAGCTCCACCTTGCCGATGCGCGTGAGGTTGTCTGCCACCTGCTGCTGCTTGTAGCGCAACTGCTCGGCATAAGGCAGGCACTGCCACTTGCAGCCGCCACACACGCCGAAATGGGGACAAAAGGGTTCGGCGCGGTTTTCGGAATAATGGTGGAACCTGACCACTTCGGCCTCGGCGTAGCTGTGCTTCTTGCGGCGCACCTGGAGGTCAACCACATCGCCCGGCACGGCATAAGGCACAAACACGACCAGGTTGTCGACCTTGGCAATGGCCTTGCCTTCGGCGGCAACGCCGGTGATGGTGATGTTTTCGAGCAAGGGGAGAGGCTTTTTCTTACGGGCCATATCGTTAGGATTATAGTAGTTGTTTTTTGAATGATGTCTTCCACGGAGAGCACGGAGGTCGCAGATGATTGGGGCGTGTTTCGTGGAATCACAGACAATCCATCAACCGCAGCAACAAGCGCGGCATGGCATGGCGCGACACATCGGCCCACGGCACCGCCTTATAGCCGGGAGGCACGGTCACGGCATGGCTGTAGGTCAGCCAGTAGCAGTCGGCCCACAGGGTGCGATGGGTGAGCACGTGCTTGCAGCGTTGTGCCACCACGCGCCAGGTGCCGCCCGGAGGCAGCCAGCGGCTTACCCACTCGTGGCGCAGTACTTCCTGCTGGGTCAGGGCATGGGGCGATTCGATGAGTGGCAACTCATAAAGTCCCTGCCAGATGTCGCCCGGTCCGCGCCGGTGAAGCCATACGCCCTCGGGAGTCTGTACTCCTATATATATAAGGAAGCGTTCTGCCGTCTTCGTGCGATGCGACTTGACCGGCAATTGTTCGACCGTCTTCGTGGCCCATGCCTGGCAACTGCCCGACAAGGGGCAGTCGGTGCAACGCGGCGAAGCCGGCAGACACTGCAGGGAGCCGAAGTCCATCAACCCCTGGTTGTAGTCGGCCCCCTGGCGGGCAGGCAGCAGTTCGGCGGCCAAGGCGGCAAATTCCCTTTTGCCCTGAGAGGTGTCGATGGGTGTGGACAGGCCGAAATAGCGGCTCAACACCCGGTAGACGTTTCCGTCGACCACCGCGCAGGGCAGGCCGTAGGCAAAAGAGCAGATGGCGGCCGCCGTATAGTCGCCCACGCCCTTCAGGGCGCGTACGCCGTCATAGTCGGTCGGAAAGTGCCCCAGCCCGCACACCTGCTTGGCGGCAGCATGGAGGTTACGGGCCCGGCTGTAGTAGCCCAGCCCCTGCCACAGGCGCAGCACCTCGTCCTCATCGGCACGGGCCAGCGCAGCGACATCGGGAAAAGCCTCGACAAACCGCAGATAGTAATCGTAGCCCTGCGCCACGCGGGTTTGCTGGAGGATGATTTCGGACACCCAGATGCGGTAAGGGTCGGTGATGCCCCGCCAAGGCAAGTCACGCCGATGGGCGGCATACCACTGCAAGATGGTTTCGGCAAAGGTCATGGGAGGGTTGGTTGGAAGGCCGGCTGCCAGCCGCAAGCCGGCTTGGTCAATGGAAGAGCTTGATGCGCTGCTCCTCCGACAGTTTGCAAATCAGCAGCTCACCGTTGTTTTCGGCCACCACGTAGCCGTCCAGCCCCTGTACGACCACACGCTTCTTGCCGCAGGTGTGGACTATGCTGTGGTGGGTGTCGAAGAGGTGGATGTTGTCGCCCACAGTCACATTGCCATACGGGTCTTGGTCGAGCCGCTCACGCAGCGAACTCCAATTGCCCAGGTCGCTCCAGGCGAAGTTGGCGGGACAGACAAAGATCTCTTCAGCCTTTTCCATGACGGCATAGTCGATAGAGATGTTTTCGCACTTGGGAAACTCGGCGTCAATCATCGGCTGCTCGTTCGGGGTGTCGTAATAAGGCAGCAGGGCTTCGAAGATGGCCGAAGTGGCCGGCTGGTACACGCGGAAGGCATTGACAATGGTGCTCACGCTCCATATAAATATGCCTGCATTCCACAGATAGTTGGGCTGTTTGATATACTCCCCGGCCACTTCGAGCGAGGGCTTCTCCTTAAACTCATCCACCCGGTATATGTTCTGGCGGCGTGACGAGGAATAGGACAGGTCGGCCTTGATGTAGCCGTAACCCGTTTCGGGCCGTGTGGGCTTGATGCCCAGCGTGACCATGGCGTCGGTTTCGGCCGCAAAAGCCAGGGCGCCGGAGATGACCTCCTGGAACGCTGCGGTGTCGAGCACGGCATGGTCGGCAGGCGAAACCACCACGTTGGCCTTGGGGTTGCGCTTCTTGATTTTCCAGCTCACATAACAGATGCAGGGGGCTGTATTGCGGCGGCAAGGCTCGCACAGGATGTTCTCCTCGGGCACTTCGGGCAACTGCTCCTTGACTGTCTGGGCATAGCTGGCCGAGGTGACGACCCACACATTTTCGGCGGGCACCAGACCCTTGAAGCGGTCTGCTGTGAGCTGGATCAGCGTACGTCCACAGCCCAGAATGTCTAAAAACTGCTTGGGCAACTCTTCGCTGCTCACTGGCCAGAACCGGCTTCCTGAGCCTCCGGCCATGATTACAAGGTAATTGTTCTTCATCGTTTTGTCAGTCTATTTCTCGTCTACCAGCATGGTTCCCTGTATGTATATGCGCACGATAGCGTTCGAGGCATTCGAACGTACCGTGATGGGCTTCTTGAAGAAACCTGGAAATTTGCCTTTCCCGTTGTACGTCACCTTGATCACGCCCTTCTCACCCGGATTGACAGGTGCCTTGGAGGCAGTGGGAACCGTGCAGCCACACGCGCCGTATGCCTGCTGTATGACCAAAGGCTCTGTACCCGTATTGGTAAATACAAACTCGCAGCTCTGTACTTTCTTTTCGGCAAATTTGCCCAAATCGATGGTCGTTTGCTCAAACTTGATGACAGCTTGGGCAAATGCCGTCGCGCCGAGCATGCACATGGCTGCCATAGACAATAATCGTTTCATATTCCTGTTCATATAGGTTCTATCCATTTGCTTTGTCAGACATTGGATTTACTTTCGAGGTAAAGATGAAGAAACGTTCAAGGCAGTTGGCTGTACCGGCGAGAGAGCACTGCGCCGGCGTGTAAGCGAGCCGTTTGCCTTAGGTTGTTCTTCTACCCGAAACCGCTGATTTTCCCAGACGGTTATCGGCACAAAAGTACGAGATTATCAGCAAACAAGAAAATTTTGCAGATACAAATGCTGTTTTCCGTGAGGTTTGTCTACTTTTGCAGTATGACACCACCCGAAAAAATCATCTTAGGCATTGACCCTGGCACCAATGTGCTGGGCTATGGTGTGCTCAAAGTGCAGGGCCGCAAGGCCAGCATGGAGGCGATGGGCGTGATTGACCTGCGCAAGTGTACCGATGTATACCTGAAGCTGGGTCGTATCTACGAAAGGGTGATTGGCATTATCGATGCGTTCTGTCCCGATGAACTGGCCATCGAGTCGCCTTTCTTCGGCAAGAATGTACAGAGTATGCTCAAGCTGGGACGCGCACAGGGTGTGGCCATTGCCGCAGCCATATGCCGGGAAGTGCCCATTCATGAATATGCTCCACTCAAAATCAAACAGGCCATAACAGGCAACGGACAGGCCAGTAAGGAGCAGGTTTCGGCCATGCTCCAACGCCTGCTGCACATCCCTGCCGAAAGCGTGCTGCCCTATCTGGATGCCACCGATGCGCTGGCTGCTGCTTACTGTCACTACCTGCAGAGCGGAAGGCCGGCCGAAACCACGGGAGCACCCCACTCCTGGGCAGCCTTTGTCAAGCAACATGCCGACAGGGTTCACTGAACAAGCGTTCAAGGCCCGCCGCGCCCTAAAAGGACAACAAGCGTTCAAGGCCCGCCCCGCCCTTAAAGGACAACAAGCGTTCAAGGCCCGCCCCGCCCTAAAAGGACACAAGCGTTCAAGGCCCGCCCCGCCCTAAAAAGACAACAAAGGTTCAAGGCACGCCCCGAAGGGGCAACAAGCACATAGCCCAGGGCAACGCCCTGGGTGGAATGAGGCGATAAAGTGCGCCCTGAAAGGGCAAAAGCATTTGTTCTTAACGCTTTTTGCGCATCAGATTGGCTGCGGCATAGCTCAAGCAAGCTTGGCTCTGCGCTCTATGGCGCAGCTCAGCTCTGCGCTAAATGACGCAGCTTGGCTCTGCGCATTCAAGCACCCCGACCCCTGTCAACCTGCCGCTGACTGCGAACCTGTAGTTTTTCCCAATTTCCATAGACCCCACAAGCCCAACCGTTATGAAGCTTCTATACGCTTTGTCGTTTTTCTTGATTGCCCTTGTCGTACCCGCACAAGCGCAGAAGGTGTACAACACGGTTATGGACAATGCCCTTCATGTGCTGAACTCGCCCTCAAGCCCGTTCACCCAGGTACAGATAGCACTTTTCAAGCGCGACGCACTGCTCTACCTGCGAAAAAAGGCCGTTGAGGCAAATGGAACACCCACAGGACAGTTCCTTGACACACAGGCTTACTTCCTTTCGGAATTTCTCACCCTCTTCTTCAAGGGAGCTGTCAAGACGAAGCGGCTGGACGAAGACAAATGGGAAAAGCGCAAGCAACTCTTCACCCAAGCATCACTGATGTATACGCTGGTTGACGACCCCGACACATCGACCACCATGGCCTATATGAACAAGGAGGGCGGCATCACACCTTTCTGTCTCAACACCGATTGGGAGAAAGCATACGCTGCGGCCACAGAGAAGCCTGGAATACGTTAGCGGCTGAGCCCGCCCTCACCAACTATCCGACTAATACTATCATCCTATGTACGACATACAACTCAACGAAAGCGGCACGCGCCACATGAACGTGACACGCGAGAATCTGGAAACCATACGGAAGTACAACCTCTTCAACGGACTGGCCAACTCAACGGGCTATATCACCGAAAATGAGCTCGACAAGCTGAAGCTGAGCATACGCGCCCTCATCGCATCATGCCATGAGGACACCAAGGACTTGCTCGACCTGTGCATCGATGTGATATACCACGACAAGATGAAGGCCTTCGGACTGAAGAACCTCATTGCCGCCTACGAGGAGTGGAACAACAACACTGCCGCGGAATAACCATACGGCCCTGTGCCTAAGCACCATGAACGCAAAGCAACTGACCGACTGGCTGCCCACCACACGCAAGGAAATGGACCTGCGGGGCTGGGAGGCGGCCGACGTGATACTCTTTTCGGGCGATGCCTACGTAGACCACCCCGCATTCGGAGCAGCTGTTATCGGACGCCTGCTCGAAGCCGAGGGCTACCGCGTATGCATTGTCCCACAACCTGACTGGCACGGCGACTTCCGGGACTTCAAAAAGCTCGGAAGGCCGCGCCTCTTCTTTGCCATCGCTCCCGGCTGTATGGATTCGATGGTAAACAAGTATACGGCAAACCGACGGCTGCGCTCGGAGGATGCCTACAGTCCCGACGGCCGGCACGACATGCGTCCTGAATACCCGACCATTGTCTACACACACATCCTGAAACAGCTCTTTCCCGATGTGCCCGTGGTGTTGGGCGGCATCGAGGCATCACTGCGGCGCGTCACACACTATGACTACTGGCAGGAACGGCTGAAACCTTCCATCCTCAAGGACAGTGGTGCTGACCTGGTCATTTACGGCATGGGCGAACTGCCCCTTACCGAACTCTGCCACACGCTCGACAACTGCCTGACGTACGGAGACGATGACGTCTGCTGCTCTGCCAGTGACTTCCGTGCCATTGTGCGCAAGCATCCCGTGCCTCAGACGGTGACCATCGAAAGGCTTGAGGACATTCCGCAGGGCATCACGCCCGACGACATCGTACTGCACAGCCACGAGGCATGTCTGGCCGACCGAAGGGCCTATGCCGAGAACTTCAGGCACATCGAAGAGGAAAGCAACAGACTGCACCCGCAACGCATCATCCAGCAGGTGGGCAGGGAATACATCGTGGTGAATCCGCCCTACCCTCCCATGACGACCGAACAGATAGACCGTTCGTTCAGCTTTGCCTATACCCGTCTGCCGCATCCTAAATACAAGGGCAAGCGCATTCCGGCCTACGAAATGATCAAGTTCTCGGTCAATATCCACCGAGGATGCTTTGGCGGTTGTGCGTTCTGTACCATCTCTGCCCACCAAGGCAAGTTCATCATGAGTCGTTCCAAGCAGAGCATCATGCAGGAAGTCAGGCAAATCACAGCAATGCCGGACTTCAAGGGCTACCTGTCAGACCTGGGCGGTCCGTCGGCCAACATGTATGGCATGAGCGGCCGTGACCGGAGCCTGTGTGAGCGCTGCAAGCGTCCCTCGTGTATCCATCCCGCCGTATGCCCCAACCTCAATGCCGACCACCGGCCCCTGCTCGACATCTATCGTGCCGTCGATGCACTGCCAGGTGTCAAGAAGAGCTTCATTGGCAGTGGCGTGCGCTACGACCTGCTCCTGCACACCTATCAGGACGAGGCCCTGAACCAGGCGGCCCGCCAGTACACCCGCGAACTGATTGTCAACCATGTGTCGGGCCGCCTCAAGGTCGCTCCCGAACATACCTCCGACGCAGTGCTGCGGCTCATGCGCAAACCTTCGTTCAGGCTGTTCCACGAGTTTCGGAACATCTTCAACCGCATCAACCGCGAGGAGGGGCTGAACCAGCAGATTATTCCTTACTTCATCTCCTCCCATCCTGGCTGTACGGCCGAAGACATGGCCTGTCTGGCAGCCGAGACCAGGGCGTTGGACTTCAAGCTCGAACAGGTGCAGGACTTCACGCCTACCCCCATGACGGTTTCGACCGAAACATGGTACTCGGGATTCCATCCCTACACGCTCCAGCCGGTTTTCTCAGCCCGTACGCCTCAGGAGAAGTTGCGCCAGCGCATGTTCTTCTTCTGGTACAAGCCCGAGCAGCGGCAGCAGATTATCAGCGAGCTCCGTCGTATGTGTCGCCCGGACCTCATCGCCAAGCTCTATCCTGCCCCACAGCCTGCCCCACACATGCGCAAGGAGGGCAAGAACAAAAGACCCCGGCGATAACGGCACATCGACTGACTTTTCCTGATTTTGGTTGACCGTTTTTTGCGTTAGTTCCTGCTATGGGTT
>CALZRA010000108.1 GCA_945828345.1 uncultured Bacteroidales bacterium | reverse complement strand
AAGAATCATTAACAAAATTCGCTTGCTCAAAACCATAGGAAGCGGGGCGTGCCTTAAACGCTTGTTTATCCCCTTCGGGGTGTGCCGTTAAACGCTTGTTTGGCCCTTCGGGGCGTGCCTTGAATCCTTGTCTTCAACCAATTAGGGGCGTATCTTGAGAGCCATAGCCCCGCTTCAGGCGAAAATCAGGTAGGTCAGCCAGGCGGCCAAATAACCCACGGCCGTCGTGTAGCAGGCTGCCAGAATGGCCCAACGCCAGCCTCCACCCTCATTCTTGATAGCTACCAAGGTAGCGATACAGGGGAAGTAGAGCAGCACGAACACCAAGTAGGCCAATGCTGCCGCCGGCTCTGTATGGCTTCGCACGGCTTCGACCAAGCCGGCTTCGGCCACTTCTTCGTCTTCCGAATCGGGAGTGGCATACATCACGGCCAGCGTGCTGACCACCAGCTCCTTGGCTCCGACGCCCGACAGGATGCCCACACTCATGCGCCAATCGAAATGCATGGGCGCAAACACAGGCGAGACGGCACGGCCCATGCGTTCCATCCAAGAGCCTTCGGGGGTAGTTTCGGCCACTTGTTCATGAGCTACGGGTTGCGCTGCTTCCGTGTCGGCCGCACCACGGGGGAAGTAGCTCAGTGCCCATATAATAATGGAGAAAAGGAGAATGATGCCACCCATCTTGCGCAGATACTGCCGTCCTTTCTCCCAGGTATGGCGCACCACCGACTTCGATGAGGGCAGGCGGTAGGGAGGCAGCTCCATCACAAAGGGCAGGTCGGGCATGTTGCCCGACAGCACGCGCCCCCAGATGCGGGCCATCAGCATGGCCACCAGAATGCCCAGGGCATAGAGGGCCAGCATCACCCATGCCCCATAGGCCGGGAAGAAGGCCGACACCAGCACGACATACACGGGGATGCGGGCCGAACACGACATGAAAGGCACGACCAGCATAGTCACCAAGCGGCTGCGCGGGTTCTCTATCGTGCGGGTGGCCATGACCGCAGGCACATTGCAGCCAAAGCCCATGACCATAGGTATGAACGACTTGCCGTGCAACCCGATGCGGTGCATGGGCCTGTCCATGATAAAGGCGGCACGGGCCATGTAGCCGGAATCTTCGAGCAACGAGATGAAAAGATAGAGAATGAGAATATTGGGCAAGAACACGATCACAGCACCTACACCGCCCAGCGCACCGTCTACCAACATGTCGCGCCACATGCCTTCGGGCAGGCTCATCGTAGCAAACTCCGACAGCTTCTCGACCAACCATTCGATCCACTCCATGGGGTAAGCTCCCAACTGGAAGGTGGCGTAGAACACGACAAAGAGCGTAACAAAAAACAGTGGGAAGCCCAGCAGGCGGTGGGTCACGATACGGTCTATGCGCTCGGTCAGCGTACGTCCGGGCCGGGCGGCCTGCGGCTTGTAGGTTTCGCGCAGCGCACCTTGGACAAAGCCGTATTTGGCATCGGTCAGCGCGCTTTCGGGCGTTTCGTGCAGTTCCTGCGTCAGCCGCTTGGTCTCTTCAAAGCGCACAGCCACCAGCTCATCGTGCTGCGGCAGCTGTTCCACCAACTTGCCTGCCTCGGAGTCGCCTTCCAGAAACTTGATGGCTAACCAGCGGGTGGAGTAGCGCGAGCGCAGCGACTGGTTCTGTTGGAACACACGCTTGATGCGGTCAATACTCTGCTCCAGCTCCGCACCGTGGTTGATGTGGATGTGGCGGGCCAGTGTCTCGTCGCGACCCTGGCTTTCATAGACAGCAATCACCGTTTCGAACAGCTGGCGCAGGCCGTAGCCCGAACGCGACGAAGTGGGTACCATGGGCACGCCAAACAGGGCGGAGAGCTGACCGTGGTCAAGTTTGTCGCCTGCCTTTTCCAGCTCGTCATACATGTTCAGGGCCACAACCATGCGCTGGTTCATGTCGATGAGCTGGGTGGTAAGGTAAAGGTTGCGCTCCAAGTTGGTGGCATCCACCACATTGATGACCACATCGGGCATCTCGTCAATCAGGTGGCGGCGCACGTAGAGCTCTTCGGGCGAGAATGCCGTCAGCGAATAGGTGCCGGGCAGGTCAACCAGTTCGAAGTGGTATACCTTTTCTCCCTCTGCCTGCGAGGAGGTACAGCCGGCACAGGAACCGCTGCATGACGTGGGACAGCCTGCGGCGCGCACCGTCAGGTCAAAGTGTCCTGTCTTCGCATCGACAGTCACACCGCTGTAGTTGCCCACATGTTCGTGGCCGCCCGAGGCGGCATTGAACAGCGAGGTCTTGCCACTGTTGGGGTTGCCCACCAATGCCACGCGCACGGTGCGGCGCTTCATGGCTGCCATCGAGCGCATACGTGCCTGCCACTGCAGGCGCATCTCTTCGGTCTCGTCGGATGCTGCGGGCAGTCCCTGCAGGGCTTTCGGGGCATGCAGCCGCACGTCGTTGCGGGCTTCGCTTTCGCTGATTACCTCCACCAAGCGGGCTTCTTCGCGCCGCAGCGATATTTTGTAGCCGAGTATTTCGTATTCTATGGGGTCGCGCAGGGGGGCGTTGAGCACGACCTTCACCGTCTTGCCTTTCACAAAACCCATTTCCACAATGCGCTTGCGAAAGCCGCCGTGGCCGGCCACCTTCACGATTACGCCACACTGGCCTGTCTTTAAGTCTGAAAGTTGCATAGTGCCAAATTGTTTTACTGGTTGTTCTGCGGGAGCTGCGGCCCATGGCCTGTGCCGTGTGAAAGCACCATGCCGCGCCTTGCCTGCCCGGTCAACCAGTGTGCAAAATTAACTGCTTCACCCGTAGCACACAATACCTAACTGTGGTTATTTTGCCGCTCCTCTTCAAGGTTTACTGTCGCGCCGAGGGTGCAGAAGGTTTCGCCCGGCATGACAAGGGTCAATTTGTACCGCTTTTTCCACCCAAACAGGCACGGCGTTGCCAAAAACGCCTTAATTTTGCAGGCATGACCCTCGGGAGCAGGTTGTGAGGGATGAGGCGATGAGGTGATAACGTCACCACCTGACCTTGGGCTCGCTGGTGACTTTATAACCTCATAACCCTATAATCCCCTAACCCGACAATCCCCACACAAACATCATTCCGACATGATTCCCAACATAGATTTCATCTGGGCCTGCCAGCCCGTCAGTCCCGAACAAACGCAAACCCTGCGCAGTGTGTTGCACTGTGACAGCCTGAACCGACTCTTCCTCACTGGCAGCCATGCCGAACAGGTGGGCCAAGCCTTTGCCGACGACCCGCGCGTGACGGTATGTGCCCACGAACAGCTGTTCAGCACGAAGTTCCTGCGCTTCATCACCCCGAAGCTCCAAGCCAAATACACCTTATTATATCTGTCGCCCCACCGGCTGCAACTGGGCTACCGCGCCCTGGAACGCATGGTGCAGGCGGCCGAGAGCTGTGGTGCCCGGGCCGACGAGCCGCTCATGCTCTACTGCGACCGCTATGACGAGCAGGGGCTGCATCCGGTCATTGACTACCAGGAAGGTTCGTTGCGCGACGACTTTGACTTTGGCAGCCTGCAGCTGTTCAGCACGGCTACCTTCCAGGCTTTCCTGAACAACCGCGCCGGCATACGCCTCAAATATGCCGCCTTCTATGCCCTGCGCCTCTTTGTGGGACAGACTCCCCAGCGCGTCGTACACCTGCGCGAACCGCTCTACACCGAAACCGAGACCGACCTCCGCGCATCGGGCGAGAAGCAGTTTGACTATGTGAACCCCGCCAACCGCGATGTGCAGCTGGAAATGGAACGGGCTGTCACCGAACACCTCAAGGATGTCGGGGCCTGGTTGGCACCCGACGAGCTGGACGATGCCACAGCGGGCGAACCCGACAACTGGCCTGCCGAATGCAGCGTGATCATTCCCGTACGCAACCGCGAGCGCACCATTGCCGACGCGGTGCGCAGTGCGCTCGCCCAGGAAGGCGACTTCGCGTTCAATGTCATCGTGGTCGACAACCATTCGACCGACGGCACCGCCGCCGCCCTGCATGAATTTGCCACCGACAGCCGTGTGATTGTGCTGGTGCCTGAACGCAATGACCTGGGCATTGGCGGTTGCTGGGATCTCGCCGTCAGACATCCGCAGTGCGGACGCTTTGCCGTACAGCTCGACTCCGACGACCTCTACTCCTCGCCCCAGACACTGGCCCGCATCCTGGAGGCGTTCAGACACCAGAAGGCGGCCATGGTCATCGGCAGCTACCGCATGGTGGACTTCCAGCTCAACACGCTGCCTCCCGGCCTGATTGCCCACACGGAATGGACCGCCGAAAACGGCCGCAACAACGCCCTGCGCATCAACGGTCTGGGCGCGCCACGCGCCTTCCGCACCCACCTGCTGCGCCAAATGGGCTTCCCCAACACGAGCTACGGCGAGGACTACGCCCTGGGGCTGGCCTTCTCACGCCGCTTCCGCATTGCCCGCATATTCGACGAGCTGTACCTGTGCCGCCGTTGGGAGGGCAACTCCGATGCGGCCCTCAGCCTCGACAAGCTCAACCGCAACAACCTCTACAAGGACAACCTCCGCACGCTGGAGCTGCATGCCCGCCAGGCCATGGTGCGCACCTGGAACAGCGAGGTGCATGAAACCGAAGTCAGCGACTTCTTTGCCCGACAGCTCGAACGCTGGCCCGACGTGGCCGCGCGGTTCGATGACCTGCAGGGACAAGTCCAGACCCGCGAGCTGCCCATGCAGCAAGGCGGCGTGCTCGAAGTGCAGTTCAACCCGGCCCGCATGGTAAGCACCGGCGCACGTATCGACAAGCAGGCCATCAAGCAGCGGCCCTGCTTCCTCTGTCCCGAACAGCGTCCTGCCCCGCAGCGGTCGCTTCCCATGCTGGGCACACTCGAAGTGCTGGTCAACCCCTTCCCCATCCTACCCGGCCACCTCACCCTGCCTACCCGCCGCCACAAGCCGCAGTCGCTCCAGCTGCTGGCTCATCAGATCGTACCGTTGGCTGCCACCTTGCCGGCCCACCTGATTTGCTACAACGGCGCACGCTGCGGAGCTTCGGCCCCCGACCACGCCCATCTGCAGGCGGGCCTGAGAGGCATTGTGCCCCTCGAAAGGGACTGGAAGACCTACGAACCGAGGCTGACCAAGGTCTATCCCGCAGCACCGGCCGACGAGGCCGAACTGGAGGCTATGGGCTACCCCGTGACCCACTGCCCGACCATCGGCATTCATCTGCTCCAAGGCTATGCCTGTCCGGCTTTGGTCGTACGTACCACGCCCGACGAGGCCGAACCGCATTTGTTGCAGAAGGCCCTGAGCATCCTGCCCACCGAAACACCCACTGCCGAACCCGACGTGAACATCCTCGCCTGGCGGCAGAGCGGCGCACCGACGCGCCCCGACGAGATTGTCATCGTCGTCTTTGCCCGCCGCAAGCACCGGCCGGCGTGCTACCATGCCACTGACCGTTCGCAGCTGCTGGTCAGCCCGGGGGCTATCGACCTGGGCGGACTGCTCATCACGCCGCGCCCCGACGACTTCGAGCGCATCACACCCGCTTTGGCCCAAGGCATCCTGCGCGAAGTCTGCCTCACCCCGGCCAACCTCACGGCCCTCTGCCGCAAGCTGCAACCCGCGGCCTCGCGCAGTTCGGCCCCTGCGGGCAACGATGCCGAGGCCTCGGCCGCCAATCTGGCCGACCGCTGCGTACAGGTAGGCATCATGCACACACCGCGCATTGAGTTCACCCTCAACGGCTCTTTCATGGCCAAGGGCACACCTGCCAGCGGCAAACAGTTAGTGGAGTGCAGCCAGGGCGGCATCTTGTGGAAGGACAACCTTTACAGCGAACTGACCTTCACCCCGCAGGACGAACAAGGCTCCTTCACCCTGCCCGGTGTGACGATAGGCAAGCAGTTCCACTGGGAGCAGCAGCAGACGCAGACTTTCAGCGGCACGCTGCGCCTGCTGGTCTATGAGGAACAGTTGGTGATCATCAATGAACTGCCCGTCGAGGACTATCTCCTCAGCGTCATATCGAGCGAGATGAACGCCGACGCCCCGCTCGAACTGCTCAAGGCGCACGCTGTGATTTCGCGCAGCTGGGTCTACAGCCAGATGGCTGTGCGCAAGCAGGGCCGCAGCAGCGATGCAGGCGGCTTCTTCACCGGCTCCAAGCGCGACGGCGAAATCATCCGCTGGTACGACCGCACTGACCACACGCTCTACGATGTGTGTGCCGACGACCACTGCCAACGCTATCAGGGCATCACCCATGCCACGCACCCGAATGTCCGAGAGGCCGTGCGCTCGACCTGCGGACTGGTCTTGCTCAACCAGAACGGCCAGCTCTGCGACGCGCGCTTCTCGAAGTGCTGCGGCGGCATCAGCGAGAAGTGGAGCACCTGCTGGGACGATGCGCCGCACCCAGCCTGTGACACCCCCGTGCGCTGCTCTGAACCGGGTGCGCCCGTGCGCCTGCCTGACCTCACGCAGGAAGCCGAAGCCGAACGCTGGATCCGCTCTGCGCCGGCGGCCTACTGCAATACCGACGATGCCGGCCTGCTCACCAAGGTGCTCAACGACTACGACAAGGACCTCACGCCCGACTTCTACCGCTGGAAGGTGCAGCTCGGCCAGGAGGAACTGAGCAAACTGGTGCGCGAACGCACCGGACAGGACTTGGGACAGATTCTGCGCCTCGAACCTGTAGAGCGAGGCACCAGTGGCCGCCTCTCGCGGCTGCGCTTGGTGGGCACGCAAGGCACACTGGTGGTGGGCAAGGAACTGGAAATCCGCCGCCTGCTCTCCCATTCCCACCTGTTCAGCTCGGCCTTTATAGCCGATGCCAATGAGGTGGACCCTGCCACGGGCATACCAGCCTCGTTCACGCTCACGGGTGCCGGCTGGGGACATGGCGTAGGACTATGCCAGATTGGAGCGGCAGTCATGGCCTCCAAGGGCTACAGCTACCGCACCATCCTGCTCCACTACTATTCGAACGTACGCATCGCCCCGCTCGGCGAGTAAGGCCTTTTGCAAGGTCTGTCCCATTTGGGCAACAAGCGTTCAAGGCACTTAAAGAAGGGGCAACAGCGCATAAAGCCACACCCCGAAAGAAAAGCCATCGTTCAAGGCACGCCCCGAAGGGGGGACAACAGACGTTTAAAGTCACACCCCGAAAGAAAAGCAAGCGTTCAAGGCACGCCCCGAAGGGGCAACAGCGCATAGCCCAGGGCAGCGCCCTGGGTTGGTTGACCGCCGCAAATGCGCCCTGCAAGGGCAAAAGCGTTAGAACACAATCATTATAAACATACGCTTTTGCCCTTACAGGGCGACCTTCATCGCCTCACACTACCCAGGGCGTTGCCCTGGGCTATGCGCTGTTGCCCCTTCGGGACGTGCGTTAAACGCTTGACAACTGGGCGTGCCTTAAACGATGGACTATCAACTTCAAACACCAGCGAATGTAAAACCACTCCTTATATATAGGTACAACAACGACACGAATATGCTTCCAACCCTATCCGACCAAAAGCTGCGTCAGGCAGCAGCCGAAGGCATCGACACCTTTCTGCAAACCATTACCGAGGCCATTAGCCAATCTGCCGGAGGCGAGCTAAACGCTGCGGCCATGCAGCAGCTCAATGCCGACCAAATCACCCTATGGGGCTACTCCATTCTCCACGCCGAACTGATGGACGGCGGTTTTGTACAGCTCATCTACAACGGCTATGGCCCTTTCTTCTTCGACAACCCGTTTGCCAAGGCCATGCGCCTGTGGGGCCTGCACGACTTTAGCAAGCTGCTCTACAAGGCCAAGCGCATCTACGACGAACGCAAGGAGGAGCTGACGCGCGAACGCAGCGATGAAGAGTTCATGGCCCTGTTTGAGCAGAACCCCGAATTTGACGAACTGGACGATGCCTTCGTGGAAGAAGAGGAATCCATCACCACGGCCATCGCCTGCTATGTAGACGAACACCTCTCCCAATTCGTCACCGTAGTCCCCGACACCGAAGCGTAATAGAAGCCTGCCGGGAGAGCAGGCTTCCCAGCCTGCTTAAAGCGATATGCCCCCCTTGCTCGCACGTCCAGCACTTCGTGCAAACAACTCGGCACTTAGGAAAAACAAACCCAGCCCTTGTTTATCCTAAGTGCCGAGTTG
This sequence comes from uncultured Bacteroidales bacterium, assembly GCA_945828345.1. Lineage (GTDB taxonomy): Bacteria > Bacteroidota > Bacteroidia > Bacteroidales > Bacteroidaceae > Alloprevotella. The sequence continues at coordinate 385 of CALZRA010000108.1, read as the reverse complement.
TTTTTTTAAGGGTTCAAGGCACTTGAAGAAGGGGCATCAGCGCATAGCCCAGGGCAACCGACGAAGGAGCGAGAGTAGAGCGGAGCTTGCTCCAGCTATACCGAGCGAGGAGGAGGAAGACGCAGTCAACGCCCCTATTGTCATGCGTTCAAGGCACGCCCTGAAGGGGCAACAGCGCATAGCCCAGGGCAACGCCCTATTGTCATGCGTTCAAGGCACGCCCCGAAAGGGCATCAGCGCATTGCCCAGGGCAACGCCCTATTGTCATGCGTTCAAGGCACGCCCTGAAAGGGCATCAGCGCATAGCCCAGGGCAACGCCCTATTGTCATGCGTTCAAGGCACGCCCTGAAAGGGCATCAGCGCATAGCCCAGGGCAACGCCCTG
>CALZRA010000107.1 GCA_945828345.1 uncultured Bacteroidales bacterium | reverse complement strand
CTGGTATCGCTCTTACCGACACCTTCGTAAAGGTTGTTTCTTGGTATGACAACGAAATCGGCTACTCAAACAAGGTGCTCGAACTCATCGCCCACATGGCTAAGGTAAACGCCTAATTTGCGTGTAGCGCGAAATTCGCACAATGAAACTGCCGCTGCAATGCTTTCATGGTATTGCAGCGGCTTTCTTTATAGAGGAACAAGCCCCATCCGGCTGACACGCCCAGGAGCATCCTCCAGCCATTCACTTTGCCAACCGCCCGCTGCATTATACTGCGGCAAACTATTCTGCGCCCACCATGCCGCTCAACCACCAACTCATCACGATTCTCGGACCTACCGCCTCTGGCAAGACCCATGTTGCCGTACAACTGGCAGACCGCCTGCAGGCTGAAATAATCAGTGCTGACAGCCGGCAAGTGTACAGACGCATGAACCTCGGCACAGGTAAAGACCTCGACGAATATTGCGTGAACGGCCACTCCGTTCCCTACCATCTCATAGACATTGCCGAACCGGGCACCAAGTACAATCTGTTTGAATACCAAAAAGACTTTCTCGAAGCCTACAACGACATTACGGCCCGGCACAAACGTGTCATTCTCTGTGGCGGCACCGGCCTTTATCTGGAAAGTGTGCTACGCGGTTACCGGCTCTCGCCTGTACCCCAAAACCCGGGATTGCGCGAAAGTCTCAAGGGCAAGTCGCTCTCTGAGCTGACCGACATATTGAGCCGCTACAAGAAACTGCATAATACTACCGATGTAGACTCTGTACAGCGGGCCATCCGGGCCATCGAAATAGCGGCCTACTATGAGCACACGCCCGTTGACGACCGTCCCTTCCCGACCCTCTCCTCTTATAATATAGGTATAAAGGTAGACCGTGAAACCCGCCGCCAACGAATCACCACGCGCCTGCAACAGCGCCTTGCCAATGGCATGGTAGATGAGGTGAAACGCCTGCTTGACGAAGGCATCGCCCCCGACGACCTCATCTACTACGGCCTTGAGTACAAATACCTCACCCTCTACGTCACAGGCCATATCAGCTACGACGACATGTTCACGCAGCTCGAAATAGCCATCCACCAGTTTGCCAAGCGGCAAATGACGTGGTTCAGGGGAATGGAAAAGCGGGGTATACCCATCCACTGGATGGAACCCGACGAAGCGCTTGCGCTCATTTTATAAGTCCATCGCCCGAACATCCCTTAATCATCACCGCTATGCCATCAAAATCATGGGGCATCATTTACTGCCCTAAGGAAGGTTCACCACGCACCCACAAACGCTGGAACAAAATTCGCCGCTACCTTGAGCAGCAAGGAGTGGCCTTTGACTATGTGCAGAGCGAAGGAGCCGGTTCAGTAGAACGACTGGCTTCCATGATGACGCGTGCCGGTTATGACACCATCATTGTGGTGGGCGGCGACGCTGCGCTCAACCATGCACTCTGCGGCATCATGGATTCCCAAAGTCCAAGAGGACATCACCCGGCACTGGGAGTCATACCCAACGGCTTCGGCAATGACTTTGCAAAATACTGGGGATTCACAGCCGACGACTATAAGGCTACCATCAATTCGCTCTTGCTCCGCCGGTTGCGCAAGGTCGATGTAGGCACTGTAAGCATACCGCAGGAAGACGGCACAGACAAACTCTATTTCCTGAACTGCGTCAATCTGGGCGTAGCCTCCTCCATCACCAACCTCAAACGCAAGACAAGCAGCCTGCTGACACTCAAGACACTCTCTTACTTCATCTCTGCCCTGTTGCTGCTATTCCAGCGCACGAATTTCAAATTCAAGTTCTCCATGAGCGGCGAGCAAATATGCAGTCAGGCAATGACCCTCTGCATCGGTTCGGCACACGGCTACGGCCAGACGCCCAGTGCTGTGCCTTACAACGGCCTGCTCGACATCACCCTGGTTTCAAAGCCGCAAATCACCCACATCGTTCAAGGCTTGTGGCTTCTCTTCACCGGTAGGTTCCTGACGCACCGTGGCATCAGCGTGTGGCGCACCAAGCATATCCAGTTCCAGCAGACCAGCCGCGCGCTGCTCAGCATTGACGGCCGCGTGTACCACAGACAGGTTGACCAAATCGAGATTGGCATTCTGCCCGAAGAAATCAATTTCCTGATACCATAGAGAAACTATAGGAGGCTATAGAAATCTATAGAGACCATCGGAATCTATAGCCTTCTATAGATTAAGTCCAGCGAGTTCATCCGCCTAACCATTCCCTTCCGAAATGCGCCGCAGTTCATCGACATTCAGGAAGCGGATTTTCCGGCCCTTTACTTCCAGCAGGCCATGGTCGGCAAACATAGACAGCGTGCGAATGGCATTGCTGGTTGTCATATTCGACAAGGAAGCCAAGTCCTCACGCGAGATGCGCAAGTCGAGCGTTTCCCCATCATTCTCCAGACCATAAATATCCTGTAAGTCCAGCAGCGTTTCGGCCAGCCTTCCGCATACATGTTTCTGCGTCAAGCTCACAATGCGCTTGTCCGCCGCTCCAAGGTCTACAGCCAAAGCCTTCACAAAGAAGCGGCACAGTGCTGCGTTGGTCCGCATCATGTTCATCACTATGCCCACCGGCAGCAACAACACGCTCGACTCTTCGAAGGCTGCCGCTTCGGTCACATAATTCTCATAAGCAATAGCTGCGCGATAACCGAAAAACTGTCCCGGCCGTAACACACGGTTTATCAAACGTTTCCCTCCCAGTCCGTCACGATATATCTTCACCCTTCCCGACAGCAGAAAGTACAAATATTCAGGCCGTGCTCCTACCCGGTAAATCATTTCATGCTTTTTGAAACGCTCCACCGTCAGTGCCATTTCCACCAGACGCTGTTCGTCTGCATCCAGCACATTCCACACCTCACCCATCATGCGTGCGGCGGCCGGCTTGCTATACTTTTCTATTTTAGGCATATGCTAACTTAGTTTCGTGTGTCTGTCCAAATCCATGCGGCCTGCACTACACGCCTCCCATTAGGCAACATACCGAACGGTGGCAGATGCACTGCACATTAAGTCCGCATTCTGCAAAGCCGAGTGAAAAAACACAAGGCATAAATCGCCGCAAAATTAGCAAAAACGCCCTGCAACACAAATAAATGTATACGTTTTTGCACCCGAAAACACGAAAAAAGGGGCTTTGGCCAAAATAATTCAAGAAAACTTTTTGGCCACAACAATTTTTGCCTACTTTTGAGAGCCGAATTGGAGCCCGTCCTGTAAAGTCTATGTTACAATTCGCATAAGCGGCTATCCACAAAGCACCTTCGCCGAAGGTTTGCAAGCGGCATAACCGCCTATCCAAGCCTACTATAACAAACCTTTAAATCATAATCAACCATGTGCTATCTAAGATTTGACAAAGCGCAGATGACCAACTTGCAAGACTCTCTCAAAAAGGAGATGCTCATCACCAACCGGTCAGGTGCGTATTGCTCAACGACCCTTGTAGGGTGCAATATCCGAAAGTACGATGGACTGCTCGTAATTCCTATACCCGAGCTGGACGACGAAAACCACGTTCTGCTTTCTTCGCTCGACGAGACCGTCATCCAGCATGGTGCGGAATTCAATCTGGGCCTTCACAAGTACCAAGGCGAAAACTATAGTCCCAAGGGACACAAGTACATCGTCAGCTTCGAATGGGACCAAGTACCCACCTGGACCTACCGCGTGGGTGGTGTACTGCTCAAGAAGGAAATCATCTTCGAGCGCTATGTACACCGCATTCACATCCGCTACACCCTGCTCGAAGCTCACTCTGCCACCACGCTCCGCCTCCGTCCCTTCCTCGCTTTCCGCAGCGTACGACAGTGGACCCATGAAAACGGCGTTGCGAACCTTGGCTACGACAACGTGAAGAACGGTGTGCGCATGTGCCTCTATCAGGGCTATCCCGACCTTTACATGCAGCTCAGCAAGAAGGCCGAGTGGAACTACTGCCCCGACTGGTATCGCGGCATCGACTACACCAAGGAACGCGAACGCGGCTACAATGCCATCGAAGACCTCGCCGTGCCTGGTTACTTCGAAATGCCCATCAAGAAAGGCGAAAGCATCATCTTCAGTGCCGGTGTCGAAGCTACCGAACCCAAGCAGATGAAGGAGTTTGTAGAAAACGAGATACCTCGTCTCGACCATCGTGACAGCTTCTATCATTGCCTTGTCAACGCTGCCCACCAGTATCGCGTAAAGAAAGATGGCGAAACCTACATCCTTGCAGGCTATCCCTGGTTCAAGCCTCGTGCGCGCGACACCTTTATTGCCATGCCCGGCCTTACGCTGGCCATTGGCGAAGAAGAACGCTTCGAAGCCTACATGAGCACTGCCTCAAAGGCCATCTACAACTTCATCAACAAAGAGCCCATGTCGGTGGGCATCTACGAAACCGAACAGCCCGACACGCTGCTTTGGGCCGTATGGACGCTCCAGCAATATGCCAAGCACACTTCGCGCACAGCTTGCTATGAGAAGTACGGACAGCTGCTCAAGGACATCATGGCCTTCATCTGGAGCGGCAAGCATCCCAACCTGTTCATCCACGACAACGGCCTGCTTTACGCCAATGGCCGCGACCATGCCATCACTTGGATGAACTCGCAGGCTAACGGCCGTCCCATCGTACCCCGTTCAGGCTACATCGTTGAGTTCAACGCCTTGTGGTACAACGCACTCAAGTTCTTTGAACAAATCCTCAGCGAAAACGAAGCACCCGAAAATGCAGCCCTTGCTCAGAAAGCTGGTGCCGAAGCCGAAAAGGTGGGCCATTCGTTCAAGGAAGTCTTCCTCAACGAATACGGCTATCTCCTTGACTATGTCGACGGCCAGATGATGGACTGGAGCGTACGCCCCAACCAGCTCTTCGCCATTGCCCTCGACTTCTCGCCCCTCGACATGAAGGAACGCAAGTCTGTGCTCGACATCTGCACCAAAGAGCTTGTCACACCCAAGGGAATCCGTTCGCTTTCGCCCAAGAGCGGAGGCTACACCCCCATGTATGTCGGTCCGCAGACACAGCGCGACTATGCTTACCATCAGGGAACCGCCTGGCCGTGGCTCACAGGCTTCTATCTCGAAGCCTACCTGCGCGTTTACCGCATGAGCGGTGTCAACTATATCGAACGCCAGCTCATCGGCTTCGAAGAAGAACTCTTCTACCACTGCATCGGCACCATTCCCGAACTCTTCGACGGTAATCCGCCCTTCCACGGACGCGGTGCCATGTCCTTTGCCATGAACGTGAGCGGTATTCTCCGCGCACTTCGCCTGCTTGAGAAATACAATAATGCCATGGAATAAGCCACTGCCGGAAAGGCTGCTCACACCTTGTGAAGCAGCCTCTCCCGCAAGGCAACTTAAAATGTGAAACTTATGAAAGTGCTAATGTTCGGTTGGGAGTTCCCTCCTCACATCCTCGGTGGACTTGGAACTGCCAGTTACGGCATCACGAAAGGCTTGGCCGCACAGCCCGATATGCAAATCACCTTCTGTCTGCCCAAACCTTGGGGCGACGAGGACAAGAGCTTCATGAACATCATTGGTCTGAGCGAAACCCCCATCGTGTGGCGTGATGTCAACTACGACTATGTAAAGGAACGCCTCGGCACCAAAATGGACCCGCAGCTCTACTACAGCCTGCGCGACCACATCTATGCCGACTTCAACTACCGCCTCACCGACGACTTGGGCTGCATCGAGTTTTCAGGACGCTATCCCGAAAACCTGCAGGACGAAATCAACAACTACTCCATTGTGGCCGGCGTCATTGCCCGCCAGCAGCAGTACGACATTATCCACGCACACGACTGGCTCACCTATCCTGCCGGCATCCATGCCAAGAACGTGAGCGGCAAGCCTCTGGTTATCCATGTGCATGCCACCGACTTCGACCGTTCACGCGGTCATGTCAACCCCACGGTCTACGGTATTGAGAAGGACGGTATGGACCACGCCGACTGCATCATGTGCGTGTCTGAACTGACCCGCCAGACGGTTATCAACCACTATCACCAAGACCCTGCCAAGTGCATCACCATGCACAACGCCGTTTATCCGCTCTCGCAGGACATCCTTGACATGGTGGCCGAACGCCGCAAGCAACGTGAGAACCGCAAGGAGAAGGTGGTCACCTTCCTCGGACGCATCACCATGCAGAAAGGTCCCGAATACTTTGTCGAAGCTGCCGCACTGGTACTGAAGCGTACACGCAACATCCGCTTCTGCATGGCAGGCTCCGGCGACATGATGAACGACATGATCAACATGGCTGCCGCACGTGGCATTGCCGACCGATTCCACTTCCCGGGCTTCATGCGCGGCAATCAGGTCTACGAGGCATTTGCCGACTCCGATGTCTACGTCATGCCCTCTGTCAGTGAACCTTTCGGTATCTCGCCCCTCGAAGCCATGCAGTGTGGTGTGCCTTCCATCATCTCCAAGCAGAGCGGTTGTGCCGAAATTCTTGACAAGTGCATCAAAACAGACTATTGGGACATCTATGCCATGGCCGACGCCATGTACTCACTCTGCACCAACGAGTCGCTCCACGAATACCTTAAGGTTGAAGGAAAGAACGAAGTTGATCAGATTACCTGGGAAAAGGTAGGCGAGCGTATCTACAATGTATACAGCAGCCTCGTCCACTAACCCACAGGCCCGCTAAAGTAAAAAAGTCACATTCACACTACTTACGCTGGCCTCCGAAAGGCTTACAGGCCACAGCCAGCCTTAAAACCCCAATTCATCATGAAAACAGTTTGTCTTTATTTCGAGATACACCAAAATATCCACCTGAAGCGTTACCGTTTCTTTGACATCGGCACCGACCACTACTACTACGATGACTACGAAAACGCACGCTCCATCTCCGAAACAGCCGAACGTTCCTACGTGCCTGCTATCGAAGCACTCATTGAAATGGCCAAGGCTAATCCCGGCTATTTCAAGTGTGCCTTCTCGCTTTCGGGCTGCGCCATCGAACAGCTTGAGAACCACGCTCCCCAGGTTATCGAATTGTTGCAGCAGCTCAACGAAACCGGCTGTGTCGAGTTCCTTGCCGAGCCTTACTCGCATGGCTTCTCCTCACTGAAGAACGAAGAGACCTTCCGCGACGAAGTGAAGCGTCTTTGCACCAAGGTGAAGAACCTCTTTGGCAAAGAGCCCAAAATCTTCCGCAACTCCTGCCTCATCTACAGCGATGAGATCGGCGAACTCGTAGCCTCTATGGGCTTCAAGGGTATGCTTGCCGAAGGTGCCAAGCACGTGCTGGGCTGGAAGAGTCCCCACTTCGTTTACAACTGCAACCGCAACCCGCAGCTCAAGCTCCTGTTGCGCGACCACTCGCTGTCGGAGGACATCTCCTTCCGCTTCAACGATTCTTCCTGGAGCGAATACCCCCTCTTCGCCGACACCTATGCCAACTGGATTGCCAACCTCCCCGAAGAGGAGCAGATTATCAACATCTTCATGGAGCTGTGCGCACTCGGCATCTTCCAGCCACTGTCGTCCAACATTCTGGAGTTCATGAAGGCCCTTCCCGCCCAGTTCAAGGAACGCGGTATTTCGTTCAGCACACCGTCTGAAATCTGTGCCAAGGTCAAGTCAGCCGGCGAACTCACCGTCAGCTATCCTACTTCATGGGTAGACGAAGAACGCGACCTTTCGCCCTGGTTGGGCAACTGCATGCAGCAGGAAGCCATTGAGAAGCTCTACTCTATTGCCGACCGTGTACGCATCTGCCGTGACCGTCGCCTCATGCAGGACTTCGACTATCTCCAGGCATCCAACAACCTGCGCTTCATGTCAACCAAGCCCAACAGCTACGGCGGCTATCGTGGTATCTATGATTCACCCTACGATGCCTTCACCAACTACATGAACATCCTGGGCGACTTCATTACCCGCGTGAACGACCGTTACCCGCTCGACATTGACAATGAAGAGCTCAACTCCCTGCTCACCACTATCAAGAACCAGGGTGACGAACTGGAGCGCAAGGACAAGGAAATCTCGAAGCTCCAGAACATGCTCGCACGCCTCGAAAAGAAGGAAGACGGTGCCGCCAAGAAAGCACCTGCCAAGAAGGCTCCGGCCAAAAAGGCTGCTGCCAAGAAGGCTGAATAACAGCGTCTAAACCCAAGTTGACTACAAATACCTGTCTGCCGTCTGGCCGGAAACCATTCCGAGCCAGACGGCTTTGTTTGGCTCAAGCCGAAATCCCTGTGCATGAGTATTGGATAAATGTGTGAATGCAAGCGTTCAATCTACACGCTTTTGCCCTTGCGTGCCTTGAACGCTGTTACCCACTATCCTGCTCATGCCAGTCCGTAGCGATGCTGCACTGGAAGCCCGCCCTCCCAGCCGTTTGCGCCTCATCCAAGCGTTCAAGGCACGCCCCGAAGGGGCATAAGCGCATAGCCCAGGGCATCGCCCTGGGTTGGTTGACCGCCGCAAATGCGCCCTGCAAGGGCAAAAGCGTAAGCAAACAAGGCTATGATTCTACACGCTTTTGCCCTTGCTTTAAGTTTGCAGTTGTTCAGCGAGCCGTCAGGCGAGCT
>CALZRA010000106.1 GCA_945828345.1 uncultured Bacteroidales bacterium | reverse complement strand
GAGTTCACTCATGGGGCGTTCTTTAAAACCTAATTTATAGAACACCCCTATAACCTTATAACCTTATCCCTTATAACCTCAGCAACAACCTTATTTCCCCCTTAATGTTATCGCTCTATTCCTTAAAAATATTCCAAAATGCTTATCTTTCGCTAAGGAGTGTTCTTAATTGGTCAGTTTTGGCTTATTTTGCTGGCCTAAAAACCAACCGTCATGTCGCATACGTCAACTACTCCCTTGCAGGCCTCGAAGGAGGCACAGTCCTTCTTCGACAACAGGCTGAACATCATTACCGACCTTAAGATAAGGTTGGCCGGACGCGAACAGGTGAGACTTGAAGCGGTGAGCGTGTTCTTGTGTACACAAGGCGAAGGCACCTTCTACGTGAACAACCGTGAGGCATGTTTGGGGCCGGGTGACCTGCTCATCTGTATGCCCGGTTCGCTGCTCGAATCCCGCCGGTCGACCTCCGACTTTGCCATTTCAGGCTTCTACCTCTCGCGCAGGTTCTTCGAAGAACTCAGTACCATCCCCTTGGAGCTGTGGAACTCGCAGAGCTACATCGAGTGTAACCCCGTGCTGCATCTCTCGCCCCAATCGACCGAGCTGTTCTGCCATTACTATGACCTCATCAGCTCCAAGCTGTCTGACCGTTCGCCGCTCAAGCACCACCAGCTGGTGACGACCCTGCTCATCCAGGCTTTCATGTATGAGTTCCACGACACGCTGTCGAACAACATGGAGGTCGCTGCCCCACACTATACCTCAGCCGATAATCTCTTCAGGCGATTTGCCGATCTGCTCCTACAGTCCTATCCGCGTCCACGCGCCGTGAAGTGGTATGCCGACAGGCTGCATGTCACGCCCAAGTATCTGAGCACCGTGTGCAAGCAGACCTGCGGTTGCACGGCTTCACACCTCATCAACCGTTATGTACTGGAAGACGTGAAGCGGCTGCTCATGCGGCCCGAAAAGAGTATCAAGCAGATTGTCGTGGAACTGGAGTTTCCCTCCATATCCTTCTTCGGCAAATACGTGAAGAAGCATTTGGGCATGGCACCGAAATTTTACCGGCAGCGAAAAGATCGCGGGGAGTAGCCTGCGGCATCTAAGTGGAAAAGTGGAAGCGTTGAGGAATTGAAGACTGCGCTTTCAGAGGTGGAACGCTAATATCTTTTTAGACTCTTCAACTTTTCAGCTTCAAACAGTGCCATGTATTCAAATTAAGTGCTTACATTTGCAAAATGACCGGCGGGCCATGCTTTGACATCTAACCTAATTATCCCATACAAACACTGTGATTTATGAAGAAGCAGAATCTGTTCAGACAAATGGCCCTCAGTGTGGCTGTTGTACTGTTGGCTTGTTTGGCGTCGTGTTCCGATACGCCCAAATACGCACGCGTGATTGCCAAGGATGCCCATTTGGTGGCAAGTATTAATGTAAAACAAATGGCCGAAAAGGCCCAGGGCGACAATGGCCAGAAGGTGAACGAGGCTTTGCTGAAACAGTTGGAGCAGCAAGGATTCTCAGCCGAACTCCAGAGCAAGGCCAAGGAGATCGTGAACGACCCTGCCGAAGCCGGCATCGACCTGCGCAAGCCTGTGCTGGTGTTTGTCGATGACATGAAGAAGGAAACCGGCGGCATGGTGGCTGCCTTGCACGATGCCGACAAGTTTGCCGAACTCTGCAACGCCATGGCCAAGCAGGGCGGACTGGACCCCGTCAAGCAGGAAGATGATGTGCGCACACTGGCCATCGACGACCAGGTGGCAGTGGCCTTCAATGACGACATGCTGTTGGTGTATGCCAACAACAAGCACGGTGATGTGATGGCCGAGGCCAAGCGCAGACTGCTGGCCGAGGAAGGAGAGAGCGTGTTGGAGCGCGACGACTTCAAGCAGATGTGTAAGGCCACATCGGATGCGCAGCTGCTGGTTTCGGGCCAGGTAATCGAAGACGGTTCGGGCGATGCCGAGAAGTTTAAGGAAGCATTGCCCGCCGACATGAAGCCCGAAGACTTTAGCGTGCTGGTCGAACTCAACAGCGAGAAGGGACAGTTAGTGCTTTCGGCCCAGCTCATCTGTCTGACCGATGTGGCCCAGAAAGCAGTTGAAAAATATGGCGACGCGCTGGGCAGCATCCAGGGTGACCTGATGGACTATGTACCTGCCTCTTCCCTCTTTGTGCTGAGTGCCAACCTGAAAGGTGACGGACTGAAGGAACTGTTGCTGCCTGTGATGAAGAAGCAGGGTTCCCTGTCGAGCGAACAAGAAAAGCTGGCCGAGCAGGTGCTGGAATCGCTCAAGGGCGATGCCGTGCTGTCAGTCAATTCGTTCGATTTGAGCCAGGGACCCGAAGTGTTCCTCATCGCGAAGGTCGACGACGAAAAGCAGATGAAAGAGGCCGTTGCCAAATTGGGCGGTGCAGCACTCGAGGAGGTAGAGCCCGGCCAGTATTCCATGGGGGGCAATACCTATCTCGGTGTAAAGAACGGCCTGTTCTATGCCAGCTCGAAGCAGCCGGTGCTGTCGATGACCAAACCCAAGGAGGCAGCCGACGCTTCCCGTTTCAAGGGCAATCTGGTATGTGGAGAACTGAACGTGAAGGGTGTTATGGCCAATCCGCTGCTGCAAGGCATGATGCAGGCGAACAGCAGCGTGCGCACGGCAGCTCCTTTGCTGAAGGAAATCGACAAGCTCGACTATGTAGTGGTAGACCGCGACAAGGTAGAGCTGCGCTTGCTGCTGGCCAATGCAGACCAGAACCCGTTGCAGCTCTTGGTCGAATCGGCTTGCAGCTCTCTATAGCTCTCTATATTCCTGATAGAAAAACAAGCGTTCAAGGCACACCCCTTCGGGACTTGACTGGAACGCTTGTTCCCCATTAGGTAAAAATAGCCCCATTGGGAGAAGTATATCTTCAACTGCAGTAGAAGATATACTTCAATTGGAGTTGAAGTATATCTTCTATCGCCGATGAAGTATATCTTCTTTTTGGCACGCAAAAACAAGGGTGCATCGCCACCATATAGACAAGCATGTTTTTGGCTGCGTCCTGAGTCCGATGTTTCAGGCAGGACGCAGCCAATCCTATGATAATCGAAAGACTTTGCTCATCCATGAAGTTAGTGTTCAAACTACTTTATCGCCAAGTCAGCGTAGGGCAGATGCTCGGCTTCTTCTTGGCCAATCTGTTGGGACTGTGCATTGTGATGTGCGGTTTCCAGTTTTTCCGCGACGTTCGTCCCGTACTCGGTGCGGGCGACAGCTTCATGAAGAAGCAGGTGGCCGTGGTGACCCGTCGCGTGAGTGCCCTGCATACTCTGGGCGTGCAGCGGGCCGGCTTTGGGAAGAAACAGGTGGAAGACTTGGCGCGTCAGCCCTTTGCGGCCGATGTGGCTCCCTTTGTGCCAGCCCGCTTCGAGGTGTATGCTTCGGTGCGTGTGGGCGGCTCCTTGGGCATGGGCACCGAAATGTTCTTGGAGTCGTTGCCCGACCGCTATATTGATGCCGACCTCTCACGCTGGCACTACACGGCAGGCAGCGATACCCTGCCAGTTATCCTGCCCCGCAGCTACTTGAATCTCTATAATTTCGGTTTTGCACAGGCACGCGGACTGCCGGCACTGACCGAAGGGATGGTGAGCCTGGTAGGTGTGGACTTTGTGTTGGGCGGCACGGCGGGACAAATGCGCATGAAGGGCCGTGTAGTGGCATTCTCCAACACGCTCAACACCATTCTCGTGCCGCAGTCGTTCATGGACTATGCCAATGCCAAGCTCTGTCCCGAGGGCACCGACAGCCCTTCGCGCTTGGCCGTAGAGCTGGCACAGCCGGCCGACGAACGCTTTGCGCGCTATCTCGAAGAACACGGGTTGGAGGCAGAAGCTTCGGCAGCTGATGGCGGACGGGCGGCCTGGTTCCTGCGCCTTACCGCCACATTGGTCATGGGAGTGGGTATCGTCATTTGTGCCCTGGCCTTCTACGTGCTGCTGCTCAGCATCTTCCTGTTGTTGCAGAAGCACACGGAGCGCATCCGCACCCTGTTGCTGATGGGCTATGCACCGGCTCAGGTCGCTCTGCCGTTCCATGTGTTGAGCTTGGGACTGCACGTACTCTCGGCCTTGATAGCAGTGGCCGTGATGTTCTGGCTGCGCGCACAGTGGGTGCCGACGGTACAGTCGCTCTACCCGCGTTGGGACGCTCCGTCAGTCCTTCCCACCTTGTTGCTGTTGACGGTGCTGTTCATCTTGACGGCCGCCCTACACTTTGGGGCTGTACGCCGAAAGGTACGTTTTTAGGTAGGTAGTAGGATAACCTACATTAGTAGTCGGCATTGTTAGGATCGAAGTTCGTCCAGCCAGTCAGCCAGTTGTCAGCCGGGCCGAAAGCACCAGCCCAGGCTACGGGAGTGAACCAGCTGTCGAGCGAACTGAAGTCGGCACCTGAGCAGAGCGGGCTGCCTGCGGCAGGCATGAAGTCGGCCGAAAGTCCGGTCAGGCTGTTCTTGCCCGTGAGCAGCAGTTCGGCGGCAGTGGCCGTGTGGTTGCCCCAAAGCTGGAACAGGCGGGTAGAGTTGGAAGGAACTGTGCCGTCGGCCTGCTGGTCGACATAACTCTTGTTGGCATCGCTGCCTGTAATGTCCATGTCGGCCAGCCACAGATTGCGCAGCTTCAGCGTGCCGGCCTCGGCCTGCTGGGGCGTGTCGCCCTTTTCGCCGTCGATAATCAGGCCGACAGGCCAGCCAATAGCCACACTGTTCAGGCAGTTCAGACGGCTGCCGCGACGAATCTGCATGGCCGACTGGAACTTGCCCAAGCCCGAACCGTTATTGGGGAAATAGCTGCCGGCGTTGATGTAGTCAGTGGTGTTGGCGAAGTCTGAGGCCACGGCCTTGGGACCGATGAAGGTGATGTTGGAGAAAGTGGCCGACGTGTAAGGAGCTGCCGTGGAACCATTGGCATCGTTGTCGCTCTCGAAGCCGTTGCTTTGGCTCTTGTCGGCAATGCGCGGGTTGCGTACGGCGAGGCCAAACTGCACCTTGCCGCTAAAGCCGTTGTCGGTGTCGAAGTCGTCGTCCCATCCGTTGAAGGCCACCAAGTAGCGGCAGTTGACCGTTCCGCCGAACCATTCGAAGGAGTCATCGTTCGAATAGCTCACCTGTACGTGGTCAATCTGCGTGCCACTGCCCACGCTGCCCAGTGTCAGACCGTTGATTTCCTTGTCGGTCTCGAAAGGATAGCCCGCAAACTCAATGCGTACATACGACAGGATGCCGCTGTTGTCCTGTGCGTTCGAACCGCCGTGGTGCGTGCGCGGACCACCTTCAATCTGCTGGTCAATGGCATTGTTGGGAGCTTGTCCACACAGGATGAGCCCGCCCCAGTCGCCCGGCTTGCGTTGTCCTTTGGCTTCGCCCGAGGTGAACACGATAGGCTGCGAAGCCGTGCCCTTGGCAAAGAGCTTGCCGCCGCGTTCGACAATCAGGGCACTCTTGGTGAGCTTGTCACCCTTGATGACGGTGCCTGGTTCGATGGTCAGTTCTGCGCCGGCAGCTACATAGACCCAGCCCTTGAGCGTGTAGGTGCCTTTCTTCAGTGTCTGTTTGCCGTTAAACACTATTTCCTTGTCGCCGTTCCCGAGCGTATTGTTGTCAAAGAGAATGTTGTCGGTAGACCGGAGTCCGCCGTCGGTAGTCCAGTGGCGTTCGTTGGTGACGGTCTCCTCTTCATCGTCTGAACACGATGTTGTGACAAAGGAGATGCAGAGGGCGATGGCGGCACAGAGCGGCCAGTGCTTGTTGAAAAGTGTTTTGTACATTGTGAAATGAGTAATTAAAAGGTTGTGTCTTCGTGGTTCAACGCCTGCCCGCAGCAGTGCTGGCCGGTGTTGTTTTTGTTTGACGCTGCAAAGGTCAGCACGTCAGGTTACAAGACCACGAACCTCCTATTACTCTTCTGTAAAGAAACGGTGAACGGCGTGGCGGGCACTGTTCCGCCTACGGCACAATGTCGAAATAGAGCGTGTCGGCGTCGGTAGTGCCCATGCCGTTGGTAGCATAGGCCGCCACAAAATAGCGGCCGGGCTGCAAGGTGTCGGTCATCGCCGAAAACTCCCATGTGGCTTCAGCCGTGACCGACTTGCGCAGGGTGTCGTTGCCGTAGTGAAAGCCACACTCGGTGAGGCTGCTGTTAGGCGATGAGGGTACCACACCGCGCAGTTCGGCCCTGCATCCAGAGGGGATGGCTTCGAGCGTCTGTACCGTGGGGGCAAAAGGCTGTTCGCCACTGCGGTCTTCGCCGCATGAGAGACTCAGGGCGAGACAGGAAAGGGCGAGGAAGGAGTGAAGCAGGTGTTTCATAAAGAAGAAGTGTGAAGCGTGAGACACAGCATGGTGCCGGTGTGCGGTGTGACGGCGGCGCGCTGGTCAATGCGTTCGCCGACCAACCAGAGAATGCCGCGCTCGTCACAGAGGACCAAGGCGGCCATCTTGTCCAAGCGCGAACGGTGGCGGTTGGTGAGATAGTCGCTCACGAGCTGGCTGCCCTTCAGCCCGAAGGGGCGGAAGCGGTCGGCCGTAGAAGCGGAGCGCAAGGTGAGGCTGCCTTGTATGGCAGCAAGGTCAATACAGGCCGTTTGGGGCGTGCGCTGAATGAGCTGTGTGGGGTCAGTGCCACTTTCCGCCGTTAGCAAGGCGGTGTGCAGGTAACGGCTGGCATCAAGTTGCACGCAACCATCGGCACAGGGCACGGCGGTTGGAGCTACCGGGACCGGCACGGGACCCAGCAACAGGTGGCTGTTTGTACGTGTGAGCAGCCATTCGCCGCTCTGGATCACGCCGCCTGTATGCAGGTTCAGGGCCTGTGCCGTCTGTGTCGGTGTGAAGCCGTAGCCGGCCAGCCATTCGTGAAGCAGCGTTTCGGGTGCGGGAGCCTGATGCAGGCCCGTCCAGTCTATGCACCACGTGCGGCTTGCGGGGTCGGCCTCTACCAGCTGCTTTTGCAGGCAGTCAAGCCCCAACCGATAGATGCTTTCGGCCTCGGCCAGCCGGTGCGCCGTGTCACAGAGCGTTTGTGTCACGTTCGGGTTGAGCTGTCGGAGCAGGGGCATCAGTTCGTGGCGAATGAGGTTTCGCCTGTAGTGCGTGTCGCCGTTGCTGCTGTCCGTCACGTAGTCCTGTCCCCGTTCGGCCAGAAACTGCAGGATGTCGGCGCGCGACCAGTCCAGCAGCGGGCGCACCACACGGCCGCGCTTCGGGCTCATGCCGGTCAGTCCGTGCAGCCCGCTGCCACGCACCAAGTTCAGCAGCAGCGTTTCGGCCTGGTCATCGCGGTGGTGTGCGACACCCACTTCCGGGTAGCCGAACTCCTGGCACAGCGCGTCGAACCACGTGTAGCGCAGGCGGCGCGCGGCCATTTCGATGCTTTCGCCCGTGCGTGCCGCTTCGCTCCTTGTGTCGAAGTGGGCCACGTGCAGTCGGATGCCCAGCTTGTGGCAGAGCTCCCGCACAAAGGTTTCATCGCGGTCGCTTTCGGCTCCGCGCAGGCCGAAGTTGCAGTGTGCGGCGGCTTCGGCGCGTCCTTCGTCGTGCATCTTCAGCAACAGGGCCACCGAGTCGGCCCCTCCGCTTAGGGCTATGAGCATGATGGTAAACTCTCAGGGATAAACTTCTTGGTGTTCAACTCTCCACACGGGTCAGTAAGCGATGTCAACAGTTATGCCGGCAGCTTCAACCAACCGTCCGATGCGTTGCAGCTCTTCGGGCGTGGCTTTCAGCAAGTCTGGTGCAGGTGTTTCGCGGTCAATGGTATACACCATGACCCGTTCGGGCCGGATGCGTTTCAGCACCTCTATCCAGGGCAGCACGTAGTCGTCGGTCGTGTTGTCCACACTTTCCCCTTCAAACGTGCCCTTCATGAAGAGCGTCTGTACGGTGACGTGGCCCTGGAAGTCGCACAACGCCCGAATGACAGCCTCCATGTCGTAGGCTCCCGTAGGCCGGTCCACGAGGTGGATGTAGCGAGCCGACACCGTGTCTAACTTCTGTATGTTGTTGTCTACGCGTTGCAGTGCCCGGTGGACGACAGGCTTGACACACAGGGTGGCGTTGCTCAGCACCGTGACCCGCGCGTTGGGGCAATAGCGGTTGCGCAAGTCGATGGTGTCGTCAATGATACCGGCAAAGTCAGGGTGGGCTGTAGGCTCCCCGTTGCCGGCAAAGGTGAGTACGTCGGGCATGGCGCCTTCGGCCTGCATGTGTAGCAGCTGCGCTTCGAGTGCAGCTGCCACTTCGGCACGCGTGGGGCGTTTCAGGTGTGGGCGGTGGTGGCCGTTGAAGCCACACTCGCAGTAGATACAGTCGAACGTACACAGCTTGCCGTCCGCGGGCATGAGGTTGATGCCCAGGGAGATGCCCAACCGCCGGCTGCGTATGGGTCCGAATATGGGTGAGGGGAACACGATGCCTTTGTGTTCCTTGTTTTCAGGATAGCCGTTAGCCATAGTGTAGAGGTTATTAAGGGGTGTTCTATAAATTAGG
Source organism: uncultured Bacteroidales bacterium (assembly GCA_945828345.1). Taxonomy (GTDB): domain Bacteria; phylum Bacteroidota; class Bacteroidia; order Bacteroidales; family Bacteroidaceae; genus Alloprevotella. Next base: position 69 of record CALZRA010000106.1, on the reverse strand, counting down.
TTTTAAAGAACGCCCCATGAGTGAACTCATTTATTCCGGCTGCCTGCTGTTTTTTAGAGCGACCTTTTG
>CALZRA010000105.1 GCA_945828345.1 uncultured Bacteroidales bacterium | reverse complement strand
CTACGTGCTCATTGCCCCTTCGGGGCGCGCCTTGAACGCTTGTCTACTGGGGGGAGCATCCACCGCTCTAATAGTAACCCCCATACCCTCATACCCCCATACCCTCATACCCTCATACCCCCATACCCTCATACCCTCATACCCTCATACCTTCATACCCCTTAACCCCTTAACCCCATATCTCCTTAACCCCATAACCTCTTAACCTCACACTCAGACTCCAAGAAGTAACCCCATAACCTCATCACTCATACCCCAAGAAGTAACCTCATTCCTCATAACCCAAGAGGTAAACCCCATAACCTGATAACCAGAGTAACGAAGTAACTTCATTCTCCTATCTCCATGAAACACCTCAAAATCGGGCTATTGCCCCGCATTGTCATTGCCATAGTTCTGGGCATTGGCCTGGGCATCGTCACGCCCCACATCCCTGTGCGTCTGTTTGTTACCTTCAACGTGCTGTTCAGCCAGTTTCTGGGCTTTTTAGTGCCGTTGATCATAGTAGGTTTGGTTACTCCCGCCATAGCCGATGTCGACAAGGGCGGCGGTAGCCGGGCCGGGCGCATGCTCCTGTTCACCCTCCTGCTGGCCTATGGTGCGACCCTGCTGTCCGGCTTCTTCTCCTACGGCGTGTGTCAGTGGCTTTTCCCCTCGCTCATTGAACGCGGTGTGGCGATTGAAGGCATCGAGTCGCAGCAGTCGGCCGAACCCTTCTTCACCATCACCATCCCTGAGCCGCTCAACATCATGACCGCCCTGGTGCTTTCGTTCACCGTGGGACTGGGCATCACGCAGGTGAAGGGCGACACCCTGCGCCGGGCCGCGGGCGAGTTTCGCGACATCATCGTGCGCACCATCCAGGTGGTGATACTGCCTCTCCTGCCCGTCTACATCTTTGGCATCTTCTTCAACATGGCACACAGCGGCCAGGTGTTCCACGTGCTGATGGTGTTTGCCAAAATCATAGTTGTCATTTTTGCCATGCACATCGTGCTGCTGCTGGCCCAGTACGCCGTGGCCGGAGCTGTGAGCCGCAAGAATCCGTTGCGGCTGTTGGCCAACATGCTGCCCGCCTACTTTACCGCACTCGGCACCCAGTCGTCGGCTGCCACGATACCCGTGACGCTGCGCCAGACGGAGAAGAACGGCGTGCGCCCCGACGTGGCCGGCTTTGTCGTGCCGCTGTGTGCCACCGTCCACTTGTCGGGCAGCACGCTCAAGATTGTGGCCTGCGCCCTGGCTCTGATGACCATGCAGGGCATGGACTACAGCTTTGGTCAGGTGGCGGGCTTTATCTGTATGCTCGGCGTGACGATGGTGGCGGCTCCGGGTGTGCCGGGCGGTGCTATCATGGCCGCCTTGGGCGTGTTGTCGTCGATGTTGGGATTCAGCGAAACCGACCAGGCCCTGATGATAGCCCTATATATAGCCATGGACAGTTTCGGTACAGCCTGCAACGTCACAGGCGACGGTGCACTGGCCCTGATTGTGGACAAGGTCATGGGAAAGTCTGCTGTGTGAAGCGGTCTTTCTACATATTTGAATGGTTAAAAGCGACAGGCTGTCAAATCCAAACCTGAATGGGGCGGGCAACCGCCTGCATAAAGTGCGCAGCCACTGGCAGATAGCGTTCGAAAACGCGTTCTTCCAGTGGCTGCGCACGTTTAATCGATGAATCAGTGCCGCTGTCGGCGCACGCTCAGGCCGCCGTTCTTGCTTCCGCCCGAACTCTTGGGTTTGGTGGCCTTGGGTGTCTTGGTCTTGGTAGTCTTGGTGGACTTGCTGCCCGAGGACGAGGAGGAAGAGCTGCGGCTCACGCTGCTGGTGCGGCGGGTGGCGGTGGTACGTTTGACGCTGCGCGTGCTCTTGCCCGCTGCAGCGAGTGAGTCGGCCTGCGCCTGGGCTATGGAGTCGGCACGCAGGCGGGCGTAGTAGGCACTGTCGCGGCCGTAGACGTGTTCCTGCACGTCGGTGAGCTGCTTTTCGATGCGGCGCTGCTCCTTCATCAGGGCCGAATCGTCAGGACAGTAGTTCGCGAGCAGGCGGTCCTGAAGGTTGACGGCCTTGTAGATGTCGCCTTCGTAACAGCCGAGCGTGAAGAAGTCGGCTGCCGACATCATGGCGGCATTGTTGAGCGACGAACCCATGAGCATGAGTTTGCCGAGATAGGGAGCCACGTCCTGCATCTTGACCCAGAACATCGGGTACTGCGCCAGTTCACCGCCGAAGTCCGCATCGCCGCGCTTCAGCACGGGGCAGAGTGCGGTGACCTGCTTGCGGAAGGTGGCCGTGTGCTGGTCGTAGTAGGTGCTCTCCTTGATAAAGTATGCCTTCACCTCCTCTGAGGGCAGGTCGGCATCGTTGACACGCACCTTGTCGTTTTTCTCCTCATAGAATATCTTGTAGCGGTCCATGAGTTCCTTGGCCGTCACCTCGTTCTTGGCCGAGAAGTCCTCATTGCCGTCAAGCTTGTAGTCGTAAGCCTTGATTTGCTTGCGCAGCAGGAGCTTGAAGAGGTAGGTGAAGAGGTTTTCGCGTCCATCCTGGGGCGTGGTGGGATAGTAGAGGGTAGCGTTGGCCTCCTTGTCGAGGTCGAGTGTGCGGTAGAGGTCGCGCCGCCATGCCGCATCGTCGGGCATGGGCTGCGCGGTGGGGAACTCGCGGTAGGAGGAGCCTCGCGGCGCATTCTGTTCCTGTTCGGCCTTTTGCTGTTGTTCGGCGCGGCGGCGTGGCGGCTGTGCCACGAGCTGCAGGCCCAGACTGAGGCCCAACGCGATGGTTGCTATGCGGTAGAAGTTCATAGAGATGTGGGTTTGCGGGTGGAGCGGTGGTTAGTTGATGATTACTTCGACCGAGCCGTTGAGGGTTCGGGTGATTCCGTCAGGTCCTACGGCCTGCACCTTGGAGATGTAGAAGCGTTGGCCGCGGCGCAGTTCGCGCATGAGGTTGCGCTGGTTTTCGGTGAAGTTGCTTCCGGCTGAGGGTTCGGGGCGGAAGTTGCCCATGCGGTCGGCAAAGACGGTTTCGAAGCTGAGCACCTTGAAGGGTATGTTGAGCAGTCCGTCGTCGATAGCAGCTCCAAGTCCGGTGGCTCCAAGGATGGTGCCTTTGGCGATGCGTCCGCCCTTGAAGCGGTCGCTGCCTACTTGGATGAAGGCCGTGGGGTCAGGCAGCTTGCGCACCTGGAAGGTGAAGGCCCCCATGTTCTGCGGGCGGCCGTTGACCGTGCCGCTCACGGTGAAGGTGACGTTGGAGCCGACCTGCGCGGGACGCGCGGTGTACTTGCCCGGACCGGTAGAGGAGAGCGTGCCGCCTGTCATGCTGAGCTGCACCTGTGACGCAGGAATGCCCGCTGCGGTGACGCTAATGGGGTTGTCGAAGCCGGCATAGAGCACATTCATGAGGTCGGCGGCCACGGTGGCTCCCTGGGGCGGGGCTATGACGTTGTACTTCTGGGTGAAGGGGCGGCGGATGACCTCGCCGGCAGCGTTGGGCATGAGGATGTAGCCCGAGAAGCTGTATTGGCCCGGAGAGCCTACGGCGAAGGAGTAGTTGCCGCCATCAGCGATGCGGCGTCCGTTGACGTAGATTTCGGGCCGCTGGGTGGTGTCGACGGCAGCCATGAATATCTTGGAGCGGAAGGTTTCGCCGGGGTAGAGCGTGGTGGCTTCGGCCGAGACATAGGCGTTCAGCTCGTTGACGCGGATGTCCTTGAGGTCAATGTTGGAGACGAGGGTGTGAATGGCCTCGTTTTCGGCCTTGCGCACGTCGCTCTGCAGCTTGGCGAGCATGGTGACGGCGGCGATGGAGGGCATCTCTTCAAACATGTAGTGGGGCCAGTCCTTGCCCACGTTGTCCTCGTTCTTCGGTACGTCGGTGGTGAGGTTAGAGGCCACAATGGCCTGTTGCCGCGGGTCAGCGAAATAGGCGAGGATGCGCTGGCGGAATGACACGATAGCCTCGTAGAGCTTTTGTCCCTGGCCGGTGGAGGGTGCGAGCATGATGCGGCTTGCGGCTTCGAGGTCCTCCTTGTTCTGCAGGTTGTCGGGGTCGCCCAGCTTGCCGTCACACTCGCGTGCGATGGCCTGGCGCAGGGTGCCGGCCAGGTTATAGAGCGAGTCGCTCATGCCCTTGAGCTGCATGGCCTTGTCATACCAGGGCTTTACCTTGGTGGGGTTGGCCTTGAGCTGATCGGCAAAGTCGGCATAGAGGGTTTGGTTCTCCTTCATGGCGTTGTCGGTGGTGCGCTTGAGGCTGTCGCCGATGAGGGTGAAGCCTTTGAGCACGTCGCTCGACACGTTGAGCGCCAGCATGGCCATCAGTACGATGTACATCAGGTTAATCATTTTCTGGCGCGGAGAGAGCGGTCTTTTCTTTACTGAAGACATGGGCGTGGGGTCTCGGTGAGGGGACTTTTAGTTGGGGTTGGCTATAGCGGGCTACGGGTTGCTATGGACTTCTATAGCTATCCATAGATTCCTATAGTTATCTATACTTTCTATAGCCGTCTATAGCTTTCTATAGCTCTGGTTAGAGCGGCTTGGGTCGCGGCGGGTTTGGCGCGGTGCAGAGTCTTACTGCGGGCCGGCGGCAGGTTCGGGCTGCTGCATGCGCATGTTGACAGTGAGGGCCTGGATCATGCGGCCATACACGCCGTTGAGCTCTTCGATCTGCTTGGCCAGCATACGGGTCTGCTCGTTGATTTGCTCGATGGTGCCCACCTGCTGGCTGATGCTCTTGAAGTGGAGCTCATAGGTCTTGTTGATAGCGGTGAGGGTGCGGTTGAGGTTGGCCATCTCCTCACTGTCATGGGCCAGTCGCGCGCTCTGTTCGTCGACCTTCTGGAAGGTGTCGGCCAGGGTGCGCAGCTTTTCGATATACTCCTCGGTGGCCTGCTCCATGTCGGGCGACAGGGCGGCCTGTGCGCGGCGCAGGAGTTCGTCGTTGGCCAAGCGGATGATTTCGGCCAGACGCTGTGCCTCGTTCTCGAAGGGTTGTTCGCCCTGCGGTGTGCGGGCTGCGATGGCCTCGGCGGCGGCTTGTACCACATCGGGCGCGGGCTGCGAGGAAGCGGCGGCAGGCTGTGCTTCGGCTCCGGCGGCGGGCGTGTTCAGTCCGCCCACAATGACCACGCCGCCTGAGTGGCCAGCCTGGCCCATACCAGCCACATGGACGCTGGCGGCAGGCTGCTGCGGCATGTCGCTTTCGGCTTCGGGGTCGGCATATTCGTCTTCGTCGACTAATCCCAGCTTGGCGGCAATCTCTTCGTCGGTTTCGTAGTCATGGGGCAGTTCCTTGCCGATTTCGGTCTTGTCGAACGGGCGGTCGAAGGCCGAGAGGAAGAACACGACGACTTCGGTGCCCATGCCGATGAAGAGCATGAAATTGCCTCCCGGCAGGTGGGTGAGCTTGAAGAGTGCGCCCAGAATGACGATTGAGGCACCCCAGGAGTAGGCGTAGTTGAGGAATGTCTGTCCGGGCACACTGTCCATCCAGTGCTGGAGGCGGACAACGAGGTTTATTTTGATGGCCATCGCTTTGTTGAGTGTTTGTCTGTTTCTATGAGCGGAGGTGCGGCGGGAGCCGTGTGCCGCCTATTTCTTTTTGCTGTTTCCGGTCTGGCTGGTTGAGGTCGCCTTGGAGCGTACGCAGCGGAAGCCGATGAAGGAGCGGGGCTGGTTCTGGTACTCCCAGGTGCGCCAGGCAGAGCGGATGTAGGACATGGGGTCCTTCCAGGAGCCTCCGCGCACGCTCTTGCGCTTCAGCACGTAGGGGTCTTCCTTGGCGGCGTTGTAGGAGAGCTGCGGGTTGAGGTCGGCCATGGCATCGACACCCGCTTCGGTGTAGACGGTGCTGGTCCATTCGGCCACGTTGCCCGCCATGTCGAAGAGGCCGTTGGAGTTGGCCCCGTAGATGCCCACACGCGAGGTGATGAGGTTGCCGTCGTCGGTATAGTTGCCGCGGTCAGGCTTGAAGTTGGCATAGAAGCAGCCCTCCTGGCTCTTGGCTTCGATGCCTTCCCAGGGATAGGGGTTGCCCTCCTTGCCGCGTGCGGCATACTCCCACTCTATCTCGGTCGGCAGGCGGTAACGCTGGATGTAGCGTGCCTGCTGGCCCATGCCGGCCATGAGGTAGTTGGTGCGCCAGGCGCAGAAGGCTTCGGCCTGCTCCCAGGTGACACCCACCACGGGGTAGTCGTTGTAGGTGGCCGAGGAGAAGTAGAGCTTCATGTACTGCTCGTTGTTGGCATTCGGGAAGTCGTTGACCCAGCAGGTCGTGTCGGGGTAGACGGGCACGATGTAGGTGTTGAGAAAGTCGTAGAGGCTGCTCAGGGGCCGCTCGATGGTCTGGCGGACGATTTCGCCGTTATCGTTCACGTAGGCCGTGTCCTTCGAGATCATCACCACCTCGTTGGGGTCAGTGGGGCGGTCGGTGTTGAGCGAGCGTTCGTTGGGGTCAAGCCGGTATTTGCGCAGGGCGGCCTTCTCGTAGTCGAACACCTCGTAGCGGTAGATGAGCTGCTTGGCGTCGAGCATACGCGTGCCGTCGATGGGGTGGGTATAGTAGACACTGTTGATGGCGCGTTCCTGCTCTTCGGTGGGCTTGCGCCAGGGAATGGGCTTGGTCCAGTTCAGGTGGGGCGTGACGGGTTCGCCGTAGCGGTCCACTTCAATCTTATAGGTCTCATCGCCGCCATACTGCGGGTCAGCGAGCCGCTCGCGGATGATGCTGTCGCGCACCCACTCGACGAATTGCCGGTACATGGCATTGGTCACTTCCGACTGGTCCATCCAGAAGCCGTCGACCGAAATTTCCTTGCTGGGCGTCGTTGCTCCCCACAGCGAGTCGTTCTCTTCGATGCCCGTTTTCAGGAAACCGCGTTTCACCTCGACCATGCCGTAAGGCACGGGTTCGTTGAAGGCCGTGCCGCGCGCACCCGTCACTTCGCCTCCGTTCATCATGGCCCGTCCGTTGCCCATGCACGATGTGAGCAGGCCGAAGGCGGCCAGCAGGGGCAGCAGGGCTGAGCAAATATATTTCATTGTCGTTGGGGAGTTTTATGGTTTGGTGATTGTTTGTTTCGAGTGGAAAGGTGGGCTTTACTGCCTATTCAGTGAGGGGTGCAGTCCGGCCCGGCAGTCTTGTCGCCATGGCCTACAGCCACCTGACGCTGCGGTGCAGGTTTCGGCCCTTCTTGCCCAGATTGAGGTCCATGCGGTAGCCAATCGACACCTCATGTTGCCCCGCACCGAGTCCCATGCCCGAGGTATTGGCCTCGTAGGAGTAGCTCAGGTCTACGCCGTGGAACATGCCGCCCACGAAGGCCGTGACCGAGTGTTGCGGACTGTAGCCCAGACCGCCGTAGAGGTGTTTTTTCTCGCGGGCATACTCCAACCGCGCTGTGAGGTCGGCCCTGAAAGCCTTGCCGTCGAAGCGCAGCATGGTGGTGGGGACTATTGAAGTAAACGGAATTTTAAGTCGTATATTGTATCCCGCCGTTAAATTGTAGAGAGATTTAACTTTCAGCTCGTTGGTCTCACCCAGCAGCACGGTCGGCGCGGTGAGGTGTTTCGCTCCGACACCCACATACCATGCCTTACGGGCATAGAACAGGCCGGCCGAGGCATCGAACTTCGAACCCGAAATGTCGGTGGTGGGGAAGGCAGGGTCGTTGGCATCGCCCAGGTCAGCCTTTGAGCCGTTCACCGATTCGTTGAGCATGTCGGCCTCAACGCCGATGCTCAGCGTCCCTCCCCAGAGCTTGAGGTGGTAGGCATATTGCAGGGCGAACTGCTTGTGGGAGAAGAGGCCGATCTCATCGTTCTGGAACAGCACGCCGACGCCGTGGCGGGTGTTGCCCAGTTGGAAGGCCATGTCGGCACCGGCATAAATCGTGCTTCCGCCGTCTTCGAAGCCGGCCGCGTGGCTCTGTATGAGTCCTGTGATGTTCAGTTCGGGCTGCCGGCCCACGGCAGCAGGGTTGCTGCCCGCCTCTATCTGCCAGTAGTGGGCAAAGGCGGGGTCTTGCTGCGCACGCGCTGTCAGAGAGGTGGCTGCGGCGAGGCAAAGTAATATGTAGGCGGTAAGTCTGTATGGCTGCACGGCTGCAAAACTACGCAATTTTCAGCAGTTTGGTTTACTCGGGCAGGGAGTTTGTAGGCCGTAGGCGCACGTTTGCAGCGAAATGTTTGTGTTTTTCCCGAAAAACCGATAATTTTTGCAGATAATTTAAGATGCGCGAGTTTGGGTATATCTGTTCTTTCGGGTAATGGTTTGGCAATAGTGCTAATTTCAATGTTTGGCGGTTCATTACTATCAAACACCTGCTTAATGAAAATCGTTCGATATACGAGCCACAATAACGGTTCGTATGTCGATAAAATAAGCTTCCGATATATGGGATTAATGAGGTAACAACACATACAAAACGAGTTTTTCTTCGCTAAACAGCAGAAATACAACCAGAAAGTTGTATTGCTCGTTGTTTTTGTGTAATTATGCACCCATATAATAAGATGCAGGAATATCTTCATGAACACAACGATTGACAAAAGAACATTATCTCAAACCAGCGTAAACGAGCAACGAGTGAATATGGAGCTGGAAGTCAAAGATTGGGAGAAATACTCCCGACAAATAGTTTTAGCCATGTCGAAA
>CALZRA010000104.1 GCA_945828345.1 uncultured Bacteroidales bacterium | reverse complement strand
ACCTCTTTGTTATGAAACAGTTCTTCAAGTATGTGTTGGCTACCGTGGTCGGAATGCTGTGTGTAGCCGTGTTTATGTTTATCATGGGGCTGGCCATGGTGGGCGCAGCCGTCGCCTCCGACTCCGCAGAGCCTGTGGTTGAGAAGGGCAGTGTGCTCCACCTGACCCTCGCCGGCACCCTCAACGAACGCGCAGCCGACAATCCTCTGGCCGCAATCATGGGCAACGACATGGTCGAGAACCAGGGCCTCGACGATATGGTCAAGGCCATCAAGGTGGCCAAGGACGACGACCGCATCAAGGGCATCTACATCGAGGGCGGCATCCTGGAGGCCGACTTCGCCTCGCTGCAGGAACTGCGTGCCGCCCTGCTCGACTTCAAGAAGAGCAAGAAGTTCGTGGTGGCCTATTCCGACAACTTCCTGCAGAGCACCTATTATATAGCCTCCGTGGCCGACAAGGTGCTGCTCAACCCCAGCGGCATGATTGACTGGCGCGGCGTGGCCTCGCAGCCCATTTTCTACACCGAACTGCTCGAAAAGATCGGCGTGAAGATGCAGGTGTTCAAGGTCGGCACCTACAAGAGTGCCGTCGAGCCTTACATACTGACGCAGATGAGCGACGCCAACCGCGAACAGGTGTCGGCCTTTGTGGGCGACATCTGGCAGCAGCTGCTCCGCGACGTGTCGGCCTCGCGCGGCGTGAAGGCCGACAGCCTCAACGCCTATGCCGACCGCTACGTCACCTTTGCCGATGCCCAGGACTATGTGGGCATGAAGCTCGTCGACTCGCTGGCCTACATCGACGGTGTGCGCACCAAGCTCCGCGCCCTCTCGGGACAGGACAAGCTGAAGCTCGTCGGTACGGCCGAGCTGGCCAAGCTCTACAAGCCCGCCAAGAGCAGCAACCAGGTGGCTGTCTACTATGCTGAGGGCGACATTGTCGACCAGGCTGCCAGTGGCCTCTGGAGCGAAAGCAGTCCGCAGATTGTAGGCCAGAAGGTAGTGGCCGACCTCGACAAGCTGGCCGATGACGATGACGTGAAGGCCGTGGTCCTCCGCATCAATTCGGGCGGCGGCAGCGCATACGCCTCCGAGCAGATGTGGCGCGCCGTGCAGCTGCTCAAGCAGAAGAAGCCCGTGGTAGTGTCGATGAGCGGTATGGCCGCATCGGGTGGCTACTACATGGCCTGTGGTGCCGACTACATTGTGGCCGAACCGACCACGCTGACCGGCAGCATCGGTATCTTCGGCATGGTGCCCGACGCTTCGGGCCTGCTCACTGAGAAGTTGGGCCTCCACTTCGACGTGGTGAAGACCAACGCGGCCTCCGACTTCGGTGCGGCCGGACGGCCGTTCAATGTGGCCGAGTCAGCAGCCATGCAGGGCTATGTGAACCGCGGTTACAGCCTCTTCCTGAAGCGCGTGGCCGACGGCCGCCACATGAAGCCCGAACAGGTCGACCAGATAGCCCAGGGCCGCGTGTGGACGGGCAACCAGGCACTGAAGATAAAGCTCGTCGACAAGCTCGGCACGCTCGACGACGCCGTGGCCGAGGCCGCGCGCCGCGCCAAGCTCAGCGACTATGCCGCCGCAGCCTATCCAGCGCAGCCCTCGTGGGCCGAGAACCTGCTGAACCGGCTGGAAGGCGACGACTACCTCGAACAGAAGCTGCAGGCCACGCTCGGCGAATACTACGCTCCCCTGCGCTTCGTCTCGACCCTGCAGCGTCCGACCGACATGTTGCAGGCACGCATGTTCTTTGTGCCCAACCTGAAGTAATATGCACCCTTTGCTACGTCTCCCGCTGGCTCCCTTGTCCCTGCCGTGGGCCGTGGTAGCCTGGCTGCGCGGCAAGCTGTTTGACTGGGGCGTGTTGTCCTCCCGGACCTTTCCGCTGCCCGTTATCTGTGTGGGCAACCTGGCAGTAGGCGGCACGGGCAAGACGCCGCATGTGGAGCACCTGCTGCGCCTGCTCCATGCCGAGGGCTACCGTGTGGCCATGCTCTCGCGCGGCTACGGCCGGCGCACCAAGGGCTTCCTGCTGGCCGCGCCCGGCCACACTGCCGCCCACATCGGCGATGAGCCGCTCCAGATGATGCGCAACTGCCCCTTCGCCACCGTAGCCGTGTGCGAAAGCCGCGTCGAGGGCATGAAGCGGCTCTTGCAGCTGCCCGACGCACCCCAGGTGGTCGTGCTCGATGATGCCTACCAGCACCGCTACGTCCGGGCTGGCCTGAACGTCCTGCTCACCGAGGCATCGCGCCTCTACACCCGCGACCACCTGCTCCCTTGGGGACGGCTGCGCGAACCGGCTTCGGCAGCACGCCGTGCGCAGGCCGTGGTAGTCACCAAGTGCAGGCCCGGCCAGTGGCCAGACCTGAAGGTGGCTCCCGGCCAGCTGCTCTACTACAGCCGCATAGCCTACGGCGCGCTGCTCGGCTGGTGCGTCGATGCAGGCCGGTTTTCGCAGGATATGCGTGGTGCACGCGTCCTGCTGCTCACGGGCATCGCCCGTCCCGAACCGCTGCGCAGGCACCTGTTGGAGAGCGGTGCAGCCGAGGTCCGGTGTCTGTCGTTTCCCGACCACCACGCCTTCGACCGGCGCGATGCCGCACGCATTAACCGCAGCTTTGCGCAGCTTCCCGGTGCCTGCGTCGTGACCACCCAGAAGGATGCCGTGCGCCTGCAAGCCATTGCGCCGCACCTCGATGCCGCCTTGCTGGCCCGCCTCTACGTGCAGCCCATCACCGTCGAGCTGTCGGCTTCGCCGCAGGCAGCCGCCGGTTCACCTACGTTCAACCAAATGATTCTACAATATGTTGCAAGCCATTCAAGAAACCGCTGCATGGATTAGGCAGCACACCTCCATGCGTCCGCTCACCGCCATTGTGCTCGGCACAGGGCTGGGCCGCCTCGCGCAGGAGATAGAGGTGGAAGTAGCTTTCCCCTACAGTGACATACCCAACTTCCCCGTGTCGACCGTCGAGGGACACTCGGGCAAACTCATCTTCGGCCGCCTGGGCGGCAAGGAGGTCATGGCCCTGCAAGGCCGCTTCCATTACTACGAGGGTTACAACATGAAGCAGGTGACCTTCCCCGTGCGTGTCATGTATGAGTTGGGCATCAAGAACCTCTTTGTCAGCAACGCTGCGGGCGGCATGAATCCCGACTTCGAGATTGGTGACCTCATGCTCATCACCGACCACATCAACTTCATGCCCGAGCATCCGCTCCACGGGCCCAACTTCCCCACAGGGCCGCGCTTCCCCGACATGCACGAGGCTTACGACCGCGAGTTCCTCGACATGGCCCGTCAGATTGCCCGCGAAAAGGGCATCCGCACGGTCGAAGGTGTCTACTTGGCCACTCAGGGTCCGACCTTCGAAACGCCTGCCGAATACAAGATGTACCACATCTTCGGTGCCGACGCTGTGGGCATGTCCACCGTGCCCGAGGTCATTGTGGCCCACCACTGTGGTATCCGCGTGTTCGGAGTGAGCATCATCACCGACTTGGGCGTTGAAGGCAAGATAGTCGAGGTGAGCCACGAGGAGGTGCAGCGCGCAGCCGATGCCGTGCAGCCGCTCATGGCCGACATCTTCCGCGAAATGGTGCGGCGCATTTAGTGTATGATGTATCGTGAATAATGTACAATGGGGCTTCGCCTACGTGAGAGTAGGTGAAGCCCCATTATACATGGCTCTTTATGAATGATTCGACTTTTACAAGTTCTTCCAGGTTTGTAACAAGCGTTCAAGGTACGCCCCGGAGGGGCAACAGCGCATAGCCCAGGGCAACGCCCTGGGTGGGTTAACCGCCGCCAATGCGCCCTGAAAGGGCAAAAGCGTTAAGAATCAATCGATATGTACTTACGCTTTTGCCCTTTCAGGGCGCACTTCATCGCTTCTTGCTACCCAGGGCGTTGCCCTGGGCTATGTGCTGTTGCCCCTCCGGGGCGTGCCTTGAACGCTTGTTTATCAACCGCAACCTAAACGGCATTCCTGACGTTGCCCTGGGCTATGCGCTGTTGTCCCTTCGGGACGTGTCTTGAACGCTTGCCAACTGACCGCATCCCAAACAACATTCTGTGGCAAGCCCTGGGCTATGCGCTGTTGCATAAGTGTCCTGCAAGGGCTGCGGCGCGTCACTTGATGTTCTGGCGGATGCGCTGCAGGTAGGCATTGAGTGCCTCTTCGTCCTTGTTGTCGATGATTTCGAGCAGCTGCTTCAGCTCATCGCGTATGTTCGCCACCTGTCCGCCCGTGCGGGGGTTGAACAGGATTTCGCGCAGCAGGCAGTCGTCCTCGCCCAGCACACCCCGGGCTATCTTCAGGTGACGCTTGAAGGTGGTGCCCGGCGCATCTTGGTGTTTCATGACAGCTGCAAACACGAAGGTGCTGACAAAGGGAATGCTCAGCGAGTAGGCCACCGTTTCGTCGTGCTCGTCGAAGGTGTATTCGCAGATGTGCAGTCCCAGCCGGCTGTACAGGTCGCGGAAGAAGATGCGCCCCATGTAGTCGCCTTCGGTGATGACAATGGCGTTCTCGTTGCTCAGTGCGCCGAGGTTGGCAAAGGTCGGTCCGAACATGGGGTGGGTCGACACGTAGCGCATGCCCTGCGCCTCGTAGAACTCCTTCAGGCCCGTCTTGACCGAGGCAATGTCGCTCAGGATGCATTCGGGCGGCAGGTGGGGGATGACGGTGCGGAACACGTCGAGCGTGTACTTCAGCGTCACCGCGTTGATGACGAGTTCGGGCTTGAAGTCGTCAATCTCTTCGAGCGACGTGAAGCGCTGCGTGTTGTACATGAACCGCAGTCGCTTCGCGTCGATGTCGTAAACGGCCGTTTCGTGGTCGAAGCTGAGCAGGTCGACGAAGAAGGCCCCCATCTTGCCTGCTCCCAAAACCAGTATGCGCATAGTTCAGAGCCTCAGTTTTTGTTCATCACGTCGATTTGCTGGCGCACGCTCTCTTCGTGGATGCTTTCGAACACGTCCTTCACGAAGTCGGCCGACATGCCGCAGAGCACGCCCTGCGCACCGCGCTTGTAGAGTATTTCGGTGTAGCGGCCCGTCTGTACGACCGTCATGTCGTGTTCGCGCTTGTACTGTCCGATCTCGCGGCTGATGCGCATACGCTTGGCCAACAGCTCGATGAGCGAGTTGTCGATTTCGTCAATCTGGTGGCGCAGTGCGTCGAGGCTCTCGGTCGAGGCCGTGACGTTGCGGATGACCAACTTGTCGAGGATGAAGTCGAGCACGTCGGGCGTGACCTGCTGCTTGGCATCGCTCCAGGCACAGTCGGGATTGCAGTGGCTCTCCACGATCAGGCCGTCGAAGCCCAGGTCCATGGCCTGCTGGCAGAGCGGAGCCACCAGCTCGCGCGCACCGCCTATGTGGCTCGGGTCGCCGAAGATAGGCAGGCCCGGAATGCGGCGGCGAAGCTCGATGGGTATGTGCCACATGGGCAGGTTGCGGTAGAGTCTCTTCTCGTAGGTCGAGAAGCCGCGGTGAATGACGCCCAGACGGGTAATGCCGGCCTGGTTGATGCGCTCCAGTCCGCCAATCCACAGTTCCAGGTCAGGGTTCACGGGGTTCTTCACCAGCACGGGCACATCGTGTCCCTTCAGCGCGTCGGCGATTTCCTGCATCGCAAAGGGGTTGGCCACCGTGCGTGCACCGATCCAGAGCAGGTCGATACCTGCATTCAGGGCAGCTTCGACGTGGGCGTGTGTGGCCACTTCGGTACATACCTTCATGCCCAGTTCCTTTTGCACGCGGTTCAGCCAGTCCAGGCCCTCTTCGCCGATGCCCTCGAAGCCGCCGGGCTTGGTGCGAGGCTTCCAGATGCCGGCGCGGAACAGCTTGATGCCCTTGCGGGCCAGCTGCGTGGCGGTACACATCACTTGCTCTTCGGTTTCGGCCGAACAGGGACCGGCAATCACTAAGGGACGTTTGGCGTCGGCTTCTTCGCCGAGCAGGTTCAGGGGGGAAAGATTGAGTTCCATATAATAGATGGTGTTATGATTTATGCTTGGTCAGTGAATGGGACTTGCCCGACGCGCGGCTGGACCGGTGAGGCAGGCCGGCGGGGCGGGCGAAACAAGGTGCCGAGTTGTAAATCCTAAGTGCCGAGTTGTAAATCCTATGTGCCGCTCAGGAAAAACTAAGTGCCGAGTTGTTTCTCTCTTTGATGCATCCAAGTTTAATGGAAACAGTCGGCAGCCTTGTGGATGCGGTCGAGGGCCTCGGCCAGCTTCTCCTCCTTGGCGCAGAGCGAGATGCGGATGTAGCGTGCGCCGTTGGAGCCGAAGATGAAGCCCGGCGTGAGGAACACGCGTGCCTGGTGCAGCACGGCTTCGGTGAGATCCTCCACCTGGGCATAGCGGTCGGGAATGCGTCCCCAAAGGAACATGCCCACCTGAGCAGGGTCGTAAGTGCAGTGCAGGGCATCCATGATTTGTCCCGCCAGCTTGCGTCGGCGCGCATAGACCTCTACGTTGGCCTCCTCGTGCCAGGCATCGGTGTTGTGGTAGGCTTGGGCGGCAGCCAACTGCAGGGGGCGGAAGGTGCCCGAGTCAATGTTGCTCTTCACCTTCAGAATCCAGCTCACGAACTGTGCGTTAGAGGCCAGCATACCCACACGCCAGCCCGGCATGTTGTGGCTCTTGCTCATCGAGTTGAACTCTATGCAGCACTCCTTCGCGCCCGGCACCTGCAGGATGCTCAGGTGCTCGTGGCCGAGAATGAAGCTGTAGGGATTGTCGTTGACCACCACGATACCGTGGCGGCGGGCAAAGTCCACTAACCTCTCGTAGGTCTCGCGGCGGGCGGGAGCGCCGGTCGGCATGTTCGGGTAGTTACACCACATCAGCTTCACGCCCTGCAGGTCGAGGCCCTCCAGCTCGTCGAAGTCGGGTTGCCAGCCGTGGTCGGGGCTCAGGTTGTAGTTGACGATGTGGCAGCCCAGCAGTTTCGACAGGGAGGTGTAGGTGGGGTAGCCCGGGTTGGGCACGAGCACCTTGTCGCCCGGATTCACGAAGGCCAGCGTCGTGTGGAGTATGCCCTCCTTTGAGCCGATGAGCGGCTGGATTTCGGTGTCGGGATTCAGCTCCACCCCAAACCACCGGGCGTAGAAGTGGGCCATGGCCTGACGCAGTTGCGGAATGCCGGCGGTGGGCTGGTAGCCGTGGGCATCGTCCTTGGCAGCTTCGCGGCACAGCGTCTGTACCGTTTCGGCCGAAGGCGGCATGTCGGGGCTCCCGATGGCTAACGAGATGATGTCCATGCCGTTGGCATTCATGCGCGCCACCTCCTTGCCCTTGCGCGAAAAGTAGTATTCCTGTACCTGCTGCAGGCGGTCGGCAGGTTGTATGGTGGGGTTATTTTCCTGCATATTCTCCAAGTATTTTCAGTTCGCGAATCAGCGGACGCACGGCATCGATGCTCTGGCGGTAGCGCACGTAGTCATCATACGACACGTCCACATAGAAGAGGTATTCCCATTCGCGCCCGATGATGGGCAGCGACTGTATTTTGGTCAGGTTGATTTTGTAGAACGAAAAGATGCTGAGCACCTGCGACAGCGAGCCTTCCTCGTGGGGCAGGGCAAAGACGATGCTGCTCTTGGTGGTGCGGTGAAGGTCTCGCAGCTTGTCGGCCGACCACGGGTCAGACATCATCAGGAAGCGCGTGAAGTTGTGCTTGTTGTCCTCAATGCCCTGTTCGAGCACCTTGAGCCCGTAGAGTGGGGCGGCCCCGGCGTGACAGATAGCGGCATGTCCGCGCAGCTGTTTGCGGCTGATTTCCTCGGCAGCCCCGGCCGTGTCGGCCACTTCCACCACCTTCAAGTTCGGATGCTTGTCGAGAAAGGAGCGGCACTGCATCAGGGCCACGGGGTGTGAGTTCACCTCCGTGAGGGTGTCCCAGTCGTCTTCGGGCAGACACATGATGCTGTGTTCGATGTGCAGTTTGTGTTCACCCACAATGGTCATGCCGCTCTCGCGCAGCAGGTCGTAGTTGTGCAGCAGGCTTCCGGCAATGGTGTTCTCTATGGCCATCAGTCCGAGACGCGAATAGTCGTCGCGCATCTCCTGGAATATCTGCTCGAAAGTGTCGCAGCAGATAAGCTCCACTTCGTCGTCGCTGAAGTACTGGTGGGCCGCAATGTCGTGGAACGAGCCGCGGATGCCTTGTATCGCAATCTGTTTCATTCTTCACATTAAAAAGAAAACCCGCCTCCTTAAGTCGGGAAGCGGGATTTCGTTCAATATTTTCAGTTCAGTATGTTTGGCATACGACATCCCGCTTCGCTTGTCCGGCAAAGTAAAAGTAAAAACCGTAAAAGAAGCATGCGTTAGCCAACATAAGGTTTGTCGTTAAGGGGTTTACGGCAGCAAAAGTAAGTCTTTATTTCAGAACGACAAACATTTCGTCAGATATTTTCGGTTTTCTTGCCTGATAGTCCGTGCGCAGCTGTGTCGCAACCGCCATGCAGGCGATGCTGGTCTCTGTCCAGCCGTTGTCCCGCCCGCACGGCAGGGTGTCGGTCTTCTTGGAGCTTTCCTTATGCCTTCCTCTGATTCAACTTTCGCAGGTCGTTGCCGTGGGGTGGCAAGCGTTCAAAGCACGGGCTGAAAGCCCAACAAGCGCATAGCCCAGGGCAGCGCCCTGGGTAGGTTAACCGCCGCCAATGCGCCCTGCAAGGGCAAAAGCGTTTGATGACAAGCGTTGCTAACAGACGCTTTTGCCCTTGCTTTAAGTTTGCAGTTGTTCAGCGAGCCGTCAGGCGAGCT
>CALZRA010000103.1 GCA_945828345.1 uncultured Bacteroidales bacterium | reverse complement strand
TGCGTTCGGCATAGCTCAAGCAAGCTTGGCTCTGCGCTCACTTGCACAATCTTTGGCGGCGGTCAACCTACCCAGAGCGATGCCCTGGGCTAAGCACTTGTTGCCCCTTCGGGGCGTGCATTGAACGCCTCAAACACAAACTTTATAACCTCATAACCTTATCCCCCATAACCTTATCCCCCATAACCCAAGCAACAACCCCATAACCTAAGCAGTAACCAGATAACCCAGTAATCCACCATTCCCCTCCCATGCCCCTACACCGCCACAACCCTTTGCTGCGCAACCAGCTATGGCAGTATGTGCAGGCCGATGATGCAGCCGGACTACTAAGCCGGCTGCAGGGGCTCACTGTGGCTGAATTTCGTACGGCAGGCTACCTGTTGGCCGAGGACTTGCTGCCCCAGTGCAGCTCGCAGTCCTATTGGCACTTCTTCATGACCCTCGTGCCTGCGCATTCGAAGGCCTATCTCGGCACCTTCCTCAAGGCTGCCGTGCGGCTTCGGGCACGCCGTCAACTGGAGCTCGACATGCAGGCACTCACAGCCTTTGCCGCAAAGGCAACGCCAATCGACGTGCACAAGACCCTCGAAACATTTCTCACCCTACAGCTGTCAGTCGATGAAGTCCACAACTTGGTGAGCATCTTCACCGGCAACCAGTTGCGGATAGCAGCCCCCCATCTCATCAAGGCCGGCACGCCGGTAGCCTATTACCTGCTGTTCAGGCTGCTGAAGACCGCCGAGGCCGAGCCCGAGCTGTTGCGCCACTATGCCGTCCTGCTTATCCGCAAGGGCGACCCCCTCTCGTTCAAGCTGGCCAGTGCCGTGCGACAGTATTTCGACCTGCCTGCGCTCCCCGGCAGTTTCTCCTTGCAGCTGCAGCCCTATGAGCTGAGCCGATTGGACCAGGGCTTCGAAGTATTCATAAAGACCATCTCCTGACAACAGACATTTCCTAATACAACCCGATACAATGAAACGAAACCTATTGCTATTGTTGGTAGCCCTGTGCTGCTGTGTGCCTGCTACGGCCCGCAAGAAAAAGAAGAACGAACCGAAAGACACCGCTGCGGCAGTGGCAGCTGCGGCTCCGGCCGAAAAAGAACAGACCGCCGACGGCCTCTTTCGGGTAACTAAGAAAGAAAAGGAAGGGGCGGCCCAGTGGTTCTTCACGGTGCCCGACAGCCTCTTGGAACGTCAGATTCTGGTCACGGTGCGATACACGGCAACCCCGGCAGCTACCGGACAATACGGCGGCGAACTGGCCAACCAGCAGACCGTTTACTTCCAGAAGTCGCCCGACGGCCGCCTGCTGCTGCGCTCACGCCTGTTGGTCAACACAGCCGACTCGACCGAGGCCGTCAACCGGGCTGTCATCAGCAGCAATGCCGACCCCATCATCGGCTCGTTCAAGATAGAGAGCAGCGAGGGACAAGCGTCCAAGATCTCGGTGGGCAGCTTCTTCTTGGAGGACAATCCCGCCCTTGGAGTCAGCTCGGGAGCCAAGCAGAAGTTCGGACTCGGTTCGCTGCAGTCGAGCCACTCCTATATTGAGAGCATCAAGACCTTCCCCCTCAACACCGAAGTGCGTACCGTCAAGACCTGGTCGTCAAACAGCCGTAACAACCATGCCGCCGCACTGACCGGCAAGGTCACATTGGGCTTGAACGTCTCTTTCGTACTGCTCCCCAAGCAGCCCATGATGCGCCGCCTGTTTGACCCCCGTGTGGGTTACTTCACCGATGATTTCTACCTCTTTGCCGACAACCAGCAGCGTGTCGAGTCCAAGCGGTTCATCACCCGCTGGAGACTGGAGCCCAAGGACAGCGCAGACTGCGAGAAGATGAAGCGCGGCGAACTGGTTGAGCCGAAAAAGCCCATTGTCTACTACATCGACCCCGCTACGCCCAAACAGTGGCGTCCTTACCTCATACAGGGTGTGAACGACTGGCAGAAGGCGTTTGAGAAGGCTGGCTTCAAGAATGCCATTGTGGCCAAGGAGTGGCCCGAGAACGACAGCACCATGTCGATGGAGGATGCCCGCTACTCGTGCATACGCTATTTGGCCTCGCCCATCGAAAATGCCTACGGCCCGCATGTACATGACCCGCGCAGCGGCGAGATTCTCGAAAGCCACATCTGCTGGTACCACAATGTGATGAAACTGCTCCATGACTGGTACATGATTCAGGCCGGCAACCTCGACGAGGCTGCCCAAAAGATGCACTACGACACCGAACTGATGGGGCAGCTCATACGTTTCGTGTCCTCCCACGAAGTGGGCCACACGCTGGGCCTGCGCCACAACTTCGGGGCTTCGAGCACCGTGCCTGTCGACAGCCTGCGCTCGCGCACCTTCCTCGAAAAGCACGGCCACACCCCCAGCATCATGGACTATGCCCGCTTCAACTACGTGGCCCAACCCGAAGACGGCATTAGCCGCACCTGCCTCTTCCCCCGCATCAACGACTACGACGAGTGGGCCATCGAGTGGGGATACAGGCCCATGCTCAACGCCCACGACGACATGAGCGACCACTGGGAACTGGAGAAAATCACCGCGCCGAGACTGAAGGACAACCCGAGACTGTGGTTCGGCGACGGCGAGACCAACCGTACCAACGATGCCCGCTGCCAGACCGAAGACCTGGGCGATGATGCCGTGAAGGCCGGCGAATATGGCATCAAGAACCTGCAACGCATGTTGCCGGAGCTGCCGGAGTGGACTTATGAGAACACCGACATCTACAACCGCAACCTCTCGTCCATGTACGACCAGGTCATTTCGCAGTATGTGCGCTACTGCCACCACGTGATCCGCAACCTCGGAGGCGTGTATTGCGACTACCACACAGTCGACCAGCCCGGTCCCATCTATACCGACGAACCCAAGTCGCGGCAGCTTGATGCCTTCCGCTTTGTGACCCGCCACATCCTCGAAGAACCCAAGTGGCTGACTGCGCCGGACTATATGAACCGCATCACGCCCAATCCCCAGCGCGTGAGCAACAATCTGGGCGTGAGCTTCATGGCAACCTTGGTTTCGCCCGCGCTGCTCAACCGGCTCACGGCCACCTATCCTGCGAGCGAATACCTGCCGGCCCTGCTCCGTGCCACCTTCGACTTCAAGCCGCAGCCCTCGCCCTACCGGCAGGCCCTGCAGCGCAAGGCTGTGGTTGGACTCATTGAGTACTTCAAGGCCGAGAAGGACAGGGAACCCTGGCCTGTCGTGCTGCAACAGCTCCGTTGGCTGCGTTCGCGCTGCCAGGCTCTCCAGGGTCAGGCGCACTACGCCGCACTGGCCGACATGATTGACCGTGCCCTGGCCATTGACAAATAACCGGGAGGCTCTGTCGGCGTATGCCTCACCTGCGCACGGCAGAGCCTCTTCATGGCCACCTAAAAAATCGCTTCTCCAAGAAGATATACTTCAACCGCAATAGAAGATATCTTCTCCTGCAATAGAAGATATCTTCTCCTGCGATAGAAGATATATTCTCCTGTGATAGAAGATATACTTCGTTGGAGGAGGGGGAATCATCTCTTGGGAATGTGGGTGTCACTCCATGTCCGGCGGTTCTGTCCCCATGGAGGCGTCAAGCGCGCCGCACACGCTCCTGCACGCAGCCCAATTTATCACACACGTACGATGTCAAACAAGAAACTGTATCAAACTACACACCCCGCAACCGATTCCCGCCTTGCGCCCCATGAGGTGCAGGGCGGCAGGCTGCGCGAATACCGCGACGACATCAGGCAGGCCCTTGAGGTGCTGAATGCCGGTGGTGTCATACTTTATCCCACTGACACGATTTGGGGAATAGGCTGCGATGCCACCCATGCCGAGGCTGTGAAGCGCGTGTACGAAATCAAGCGCCGCAGCGATGCCAAAGCCCTCATCAGCCTGATTGATTCGGAAGCCAAATTGCAGTTCTACGTCAAGGAGGTGCCAGAAGTGGCCTGGGACCTGCTCGATGTGGCCGACCGTCCGCTCACCATCATCTATGACGGCGCGCGCAACCTGGCCCCCAACCTCCTGGCTGAAGACGGAAGTGTCGGCATACGGGTCACCCACGAAGAGTTTAGCCGCAACCTGTGTATGCGCTTCAAGCGCGCCATCGTCTCGACATCGGCCAATGTGAGCGGCGAACCTGCTCCACGCAGCTTTGCTGACATATCACCTGAGATTCTGGCCGCAGTAGACTACGTGTGTACATCCCGGCGCGAAGAAAAGCACACACCGCCTGCCTCCAACATCATCAAGCTCGGCGCGTCGGGCGAAGTGAAAGTGATACGCTGAAGAAGAGACCATTCCTGAAAGAAAAGCACCCCTGTACTCAACATCCGCTCTATGTCAAATTCCAACCGTCAGTCAAACTGGAATGACCGCATGGTGCTCAGCATCTCCGTGTGGACCAGAAAGCATCTCAGCCCCAAGCAGTTCCTGCTCATCCTCGCCTTATTGGTGGGTGTGGGTTCGGCATTGGCGGCCCAGGTGCTCAAGCTGCTCATTCATGAAATCGAACATCTGCTCACTTCACAGTTCGATGTGACCCATGCCAACTGGCTGTTTCTGGTTTATCCCGTGGTGGGCATCTTCCTGACCGCCCTCTTCATCAAATACATCGTGCGCGACGACATAGGCCACGGTGTGACCAAGATACTGTATGCCCTGTCGCGCAAGCAGGGCAACATACGCAGCCACAACCGCTGGTCGAGCGTGATAGCCTCAGCCCTGACCATCGGTTTTGGCGGTTCGGTCGGAGCGGAATCGCCTATCGTGCTGACAGGTTCAGCCATCGGAAGCCATTTGGGCCAAATGTTCCGGCTCGACCACAAGACCATGATTCTTCTCATCGGATGCGGTGCTTCGGGAGCTGTGGCCGGCATCTTCAAGGCTCCGATTGCCGGTTTGATGTTCACGCTCGAAGTGCTCATGGTTGACCTCACCATGGCCTCGCTGCTCCCCCTGTTGGTCAGCTGCCTCACCGCCACCTGCATCACCTATGCCTGGACCGGCACTGCCCCGATGTTCAACTTTGAGCTGAACGAGCCGTTCACCGTGCAACGCGTGCCCACCGCCGTCATGCTGGGCGTGTGCTGCGGTTTCATTTCCCTCTACTTTACCCGCGTGATGAACACCTTCGAGCAGGTGTTCGGCCGCCTGCACAACCTGTATGCCAAGCTCGCGCTGGGCGGTGCGGTGCTGGCGGTGCTCATCTACTTCTTTCCGCCACTGTATGGCGAAGGCTACACCACCATATCCATCCTGCTCGACGGCACCCGCGAGGGTGGGGCGGAGAACGTGCTGAACAACTCGCTGTTCTACGGCCATTCCGACTTCCTCCTGCTTTACCTCTGCCTCATCGTGCTGTTCAAGGTGTTTGCCACGACGGCCACCAACGGCGGCGGCGGTTGCGGCGGAACGTTCGCGCCAAGCCTCTTCCTGGGCTGTATCGGCGGTTTCGTCTTCTCCCGGCTGTGGAACAGCTATGGATTCTATGACGTGGCTGTGCCCGAAACCAACTATGCGCTGCTGGGTATGGCAGGCGTGATGAGCGGCGTGTTCCATGCGCCGCTGACAGGCGTGTTCCTCATTGCCGAACTCACTGGAGGCTACGACCTCTTCCTGCCCCTGATGATTGTGTCGGTCGCATCCTACCTCACCATCCACGCCTTTGAGCGTCACAGCATCTACGCCATGCGCTTGGCCCGCAAGGGCGAACTGCTCACCCACCACAAGGACCAGTCGGTGCTCACCCTCATGTCGCTCGATGCCATCATCGACAAGGAACGTCCCCGCCTGCGCCCCGACATGTATCTCGGGCAGATTGTGCAGGCCATCAGCACCAGCAAGTCACTGCATTTCGCGGTGGTAGGAATGGAAGGCGGCCTGCTGGGAGTCATCAACGTGAACAGCATCCGCAAAATCATCTTCCGGAGTGAACTCTACCGCATGTACCGCGCCGAACAGCTCATGCAGCAACCGCAGGTTTCGCTGCGCACCGATGACAGTATGCAGACCATCATGGAGAAGTTTGCGCGCTGCGAAGCCGGCACGTTGCCCGTGCTTTCACCCGAAAACAAATACGTAGGCTTCGTGTCGCGCACCCGCCTCTTGGCAGCCTACCGCCAGGTCATCAAGGATTTCTCCGAAGAGTGACACCCGCCTTCGCTTTACCCACACACATCCATACTTATGAACCCTGAACGATACGGACTGTTGGGCTACCCGTTGGGCCACAGCTTTTCGGCCGGCTATTTTGCCGAAAAATTCCGGCGCGAACACATCGCCGCGCGTTACGACAACTTTGAGTTCGAACATATCGAAGAGGCCGTAAACCACCTGCGCGCCATGAAGAACCTGCGCGGCTTCAACGTGACCATACCCCACAAGCAGGCCATCATGCCCTATTTGGACGAGCTGAGCGAAGATGCCCGGCGCATAGGGGCAGTCAATGTGGTGTGCGTGCGCACTGACCCGACGGGCCGTGTGCGCTGGACAGGCTGCAACTCCGATGTCATCGGTTTCAGCCGTTCCATTCGTCCGCTGCTCCAGAGCGGCCTCCACACCCGGGCCTTGGTGCTCGGCACGGGCGGAGCCTCGAAAGCCGTGGTCTACGGCTTGCAGCAGTTAGGCATCCAACCGCAGCTCGTCAGCCGCACGGAAGGGGCCGGACGGCTGTCGTACGCCCAGCTCACCGAAGCCGTCATCCGAGACCACAAGGTCATTGTCAACTGTTCGCCGGTGGGCATGTATCCGCACACCGATGCCTGTCCCTCCCTGCCTTACCACCTGCTCACACCGCACCACCTGCTCTACGACTTGGTCTACAATCCGCTCCAAACCCGCTTCATGGAGTTGGGCAAGCAACAGGGGGCTGTCGTAAAGAACGGGCTGGAAATGCTCCACTTGCAGGCAGAGGCCGCCTGGCAGATGTGGAACTCATAAAGAGTGATAAGGTTAGTTTCTTAGGTTATGAGAGATTAGGTTATTAGGTTATAATATTACTATTTGAGTGGACGAAGCATCAACCGCTCAGTCTGTAACTTTATAACCTAAAACCTCATAGCCTAAGAAAATAGGCATTTTAACCATCGGACCAATCACCCAAAAACGTCGCCATAGGGGGCGCATCTGAGGCAAAACTTCGGATGCGCCCTGCTTTTTAATCACAAAAAAACTGTCGTGAAAGCATTTTGTTGTATCTTCGCCGCCGAATCAGCGCAAAATAACAACAAATACAGAGAATCCGTGCGCATTTTGACGCGCCTGAACCTGTAGACTTACAACCGCACATGACAGACAAAAAGGATTACTTGATTTACAAGCTGGCCGACAACATGAAGGGCTGCATCAAGATTGATGCCGAACTGTTCCGGAAGCTCGACGTGAAGCGCGGCTTGCGCAATGAGGACGGCACGGGCGTGCTGGTAGGGCTGACCAACATCGGCAATGTGGTGGGCTATGAGCGTACCCCCGACGGACTGGTCCCTACTCCGGGCCGGCTCTACTTCCGTGGCTATGAGATAGCCGACCTGACGCGTCCGCTGATAGAAAAAGGACGTTTCGGCTTTGAGGAAGTGGCCTATCTGCTGCTCTCGGGCAATCTGCCCGATGCCGAGGAGCTGGAGGAATTCCGCCGCCTGCTGGTGGAGAACATGCCTCTCATGCCCAAGACCATGGTGGGCATTGTCGAACTGGAAGGCAGCGACATCATGAACATCCTGGCCCGCAGCGTGCTGGAGCTGTATACCTACGACCCGACGCCCGACGACATCTCGCGCGACAACCTGATGCGACAGAGCATTGAGCTGACTTCGAAGTTCCCCACTATCATTGCCTATGCCTACAACATGTTGCGCCACAAGACGCAGGGCCGTTCGCTCCACATCCGTCATCCCAAAGAGGACTATTCGCTGGCTGAGAACTTCCTGTACATGCTGTTGGGCAACAACTACACGCCGCTCGATGCCCGCACGCTCGACCTGCTGCTCATCTTGCAGGCAGAGCATGGCGGCGGTAACAACTCGACCTTTACGGTGCGCGTGACCTCCTCGACCTGTACCGACACTTACTCTTCGATTGCCGCAGGCATCGGTTCGCTGAAAGGTCCGAAGCATGGCGGCGCCAACATCCGTGTACACCACATGATCGAACACTTGAAGCAGGCTGTGCGCGACTGGGAAGACGAGGGCGAACTGTTCCGTTATCTGTGTCGCATGGTACGCAAGGATGCCTACGACGGTTCCGGCCTCATCTACGGCATTGGCCATGCGGTGTATACGCTGTCAGACCCCCGCGCCGTGCTGCTTCGTGAAATGGCCGGCAAGCTGGCTGCCGAAAAGGGACGCGTCAAGGAGTTTGAGTTCATGAAGCGCATAGAGCGTCTGGCCATTCAGGCTGTCTACAGCGTGAAGGGCGAAGGCAAGAAGCTCTGTGCCAATGTGGACTTCTATTCGGGTTTTGTGTACGACCTCATCGGACTGCCTGAAGAAATCTATACGCCCCTGTTTGCCATGGCCCGCATCGTGGGATGGTGCGCACACCGCAACGAAGAACTCTGCTTCAACGGGCGCCGCATCATCCGTCCTGCCTACCGCTGTGTGGCCGACCCCAGAGACTATGTCGATGTGGCAGAGAGGTAAGGAGGACTGGAGTCTAAAGTCGAAAGTTGAGAGTTGAAAGTCTAAAGCTGAAGGTTGAAGGTTGAGAGTTGAGAGTCTAAAGTTGAAAGCTTGAAGTTAAGCGTTTGGACTTTCTGAGCATGAAGCTTGTTCGGCGGATTCGACCGCTCAGACTCAATAAACTTCAACTCTTAACTTCAAACCATTAGTGTCCCGTTAAAAAAGGGACACTAATGATCACGCATAATGACTTTTTCTTTTTTCTAAATTTCTTCAAATGACAAATTATTG
>CALZRA010000102.1 GCA_945828345.1 uncultured Bacteroidales bacterium | reverse complement strand
GGGCGCGCTCGGGACTTTCACCCATTAGATTATGCCCATGTCGGGCGAACAAAAACAACTCGGCACTTAGAAAATCCTAAGTGCCGAGTTGTTGGGAACGGACGGAGGAAAGGGAGGGAGCGGGCAAGAAAGAGGGAGAAGGCGGGCAAGAAAGGGGGAGGGAGCGGGCAGGGGGCTGCTGTGCTTATATTATCAGAAAAGCCCGTTGCGGGGTGGCAACGGGCTTGTGTACGGGTTCGGCGAACGGCTTAGTTGACAGATGCTGCCAATTCTGCGCCGGGCTTGAACTTGATGACCTTCTTGGCTTCGATTTGGATTTTCTCCTTGGTGGCGGGGTTGATACCCGTGCGGGCAGGACGCTCGCTGACAGCGAAAGTTCCGAAACCGAGGATAGCTACCTTGTCGCCTTCCTTGAGTGCGCCAGAGATTGCGTCGAGCACTGCATCGAGTGCTTTTTTTGAATCGGCCTTGCTAACACCTGCGGCAGCAATGGCATTTACGAGATCTGTCTTGTTCATTTTATGGAGGGTTTATGATGATTTTCAGCAGCAAATATAGAGGTTGCCCACGTGTTACGCAAACCTTTTCTTTCTTTTTTGCTCAAAATAGCCGAAAAAGTGCTTTTATTGCCTCGAAATCTGCTTTTCTGCTTCAGAATCGGGCTTTTAGGGTGCTTTGGGTCGTATGGGCGGCTGTCAGACTACTACGAGCTTGAGGGCGATGCTGTCGGAGCCGTCGGCGTTGGCCACGTAAATGTAGTATACGCCCGGCGCTACCCTGCGGCCTGTGGCTTGGCTGCACACGTCCCAGATGAAGGTGCCGCCCACGGCCTCACCGCGCGCCACGAGCTGCGAGCCGGTGCTGACGATTTTGACTTCTGCCCCCTCGGTGAGTCCGGCTATGGTGACTTTTCCGCTATAGCCTGGCCGCACGGGATTGGGATAGACCTTGATGTTGCTCTTGTTCAGCTGGGGCTGGGCGGGGACGATGCCTGTGCGGTAGGAACAGAGGCCGAGGTAGGTGCCTATCATGAGTTCGCCCGTGATGGGGTTGACGGCAAGCGAATAGATGTTGTCGGAGAGGATGGGCGAGTTGGAGGTTTGGAAATGCTCAATCACTTCGGAGCCGTCGGGGCTGACGAGGTAGACTCCCGAGCCGAGTGTGCCGAGCCACTTGCGGTTGCCGCCGTCGATGGCGATGGCTGTGACGGGCACTCCGGTGAGGAGGTAGTCGGCATAGTTGGTGCCGTCGTTGCGGGGCACCTTGGGCTGGTAGATGCTGAAGCCCGTGGCACGGAACCAGTCGTCAGGATTCTGGACGGCGAACACGCCCTGGCCGCAGCCGAACCAGATTTGCCCGTTGAGGTCCTCGCGAATGTCGTAGACTGTTTCGAAGCTGCACACGGTGCCGTCTTCGTTGATGGCCGAGATGCGGTAGGCGGCCTCGTCGTCGGAGCCGTCGGCGGGCGTGCCGTTGAAGTCGAGGGCGTAGACTCCCGAATGGTGTACGCCCGTGGTGCGGAGCGAGCCTACCCACACGCGGTCGTCGGAGTCGATACAGACTTGTTTGGGAGTGGATACTGCCGAGAAGGCGGGGTCGTTGAGCGAACCCCATTCGCCGTCGTGGCAGAGCACCTTGAGCACGTTGTCCATTTCGTAGTTTGTCATCCAGAGGTTTCCCTGGCTGTCGTAGGCGAGACCGTCGACGATGGCGTAGTTGGGATTGTTCCTTCCGCCCGGCGCAATCTCGATGGGGGAGTTGGAGGCGTTGTAGTGCTTGACAAATTCAAAGTCACGGAACTCCAGCAGGCCCGAGGTGCAGGAGACGAAGTGGTGGTTGTCGTCGGCAGGGTCTTGGGCGATGGAGGTGACGTTGCGGAAGAGGGCCTTGTCGTTGAGCGAGAAGCCCGACTCCTGGAAGAACGTCCACTCGCCGTCTTCATAGGCCATGGCGGTAGGCTCAAACTGCAGGCCGGCTGAGTAGTCCATGCGTCCGCCGGCCACGAGCAGGCGGTTGCCGACGTAGTTGATTTTGTAGCAATAGTCGCGGCGCGGACCATAACCGCCTACTTCCACGCCGGTTTCGGTAAAGGTCTTTTCGGCCACGTCGACCTTGGCGTTGACGAGCTTCTTGTCGGTGCGCACGAGCCAGAAGGTGCCATCGTTGGTGTAGCCTACGCCGAGACAGGCCTGGTCGGTCTTCACGCGACATTCCTCGGCCAGAGGCTTCTCGGGGTTCACGGTGACGATGTAGCCGCTACCCACGAAGGCGATGCGGTTGTGCTGCACGGCACCGCCTGACATGACCACGTAGGTGACGCGGTTGAGCGGACGGGTTCCGTCGGCCGCGGGGGTGCCGATATAGGACACGCCCGCGTAGTCGTCGTTTACGCCCGCCTTGGCCGGCACGAGGAGGTAGGCTCCGCCGTCGGGCGCGGCCAGGAAGCGGTTCACGGTGATTGAAAACGCCTTCTTCCACTGCGACACGTCGTAGAGGTTGTCGGTGATTTTGCCCTGCAAGATGCCGCCAGAGGTGCCAAGGAGCACTTCGTCGTCGAGCACCACGGCATCGGTCACAGCCTGACCGAGCTGGTAGTAACCTTTGATCTCAGCGCGGGCCAGATTGAGCAGCACCACGCCTTGGGAGGTGGAGAGGGTGGCCCAGTCGCCGGACACGCAGAGGTTTTTGACTACTATGGTCGCATCGGTGTAGTTCATCACCTGCGGGATGTTGAGCACGTTGCCGTTGGCATAGAGCAGGTCGATGTTGTTGTTGGCATAGACCAGCACGAGGCAACGCTGCGTCTCACTCCAGGCCATGAAGGAGATGGACTTGTCCGAGAGGCCGCTGGTCTTGTCGAGCAGCTGGACGGAGCCGTCGGCGGTGTCGTAAGCGAGCAGGTTGCCGTTGAAGAGGGCATAGAGCGTGGAACCCTGACACACGACAGCAGTGGCATCGTGGTAGGCCAGGTGCATGGACCACAGGGAAGGGTCGGCGGCTTGCGCGCGCAACTTGCCACAGGGCAGGAGCAGAAGAAACAGGAGAAGTAGGAGCTTCATGGGGTTGGGGTTATGGGGGATTGGAACCCCGAAGCGGAACTTCGGGGAACGGTGGTCAGCGGCGGAGAGGCAGCGGGACTAAGGGGGGGGGAGCGGCCTTAGGGGCGAGCAGAGCGCAGATAGGCAGCCAGGCGGCTCACGGCGCGGGCGCGATGAGAAATGCCGTTTTTCACCTCTACACCCAGCTCGGCGAAGGTCTGGCCCAGCTGCTCGGGCACAAACACGGGGTCATAGCCGAAACCTTCGGTGCCGCGCTCTTCGGTGGCTATCTCACCCTCGACAATACCTTCGAAGAGATGCTCCTCGTTGCCCTGAATGAGGGCGATGACGGTGCGGAAGCGGGCGGCACGGTTGTCGCTGCCGCTCAACTCGGCCAGCAGCTTGCGCGTGTTGGCCTCCGGATCGTGGCGGTCGGGATAGGCATAGCGTGCGGTGTGTACGCCCGGGCCTCCACCCAGTGCCTGCACCTCCAGCCCCGTGTCATCGGCAAAGCAGTCGTGGCCGTAGCGCTGCTTCACCCATCGCGCCTTGATGAGGGCGTTGCCTTCGAGGGTGTCGGCGGTTTCGGGAATGTCGTCGTGACAGCCGATGTCGGCCAGGCTGAGGATTTCGATGTCGCGGCCCAGTATGGCCCTTATTTCAGCGAGCTTGTGCGCGTTGTTGGTGGCGAAAACGATTTGCATGGATAGAGGTTGTTAGAGTTGAGAGGGAGGACAGGTGCGCGCTCATTCGCGCACGATTTCGAGCGGTATGCCCGTGAGTTCGGCCGCCGTGTCAGTGAAGGAGCTCCAGTAGGAGCCGATGATTTTGCGTGTGGCCGAGAGACACCACAGGTCAACGACCGCCGCGCCCATACCCTCCAGGGTGTCGCGGCGCAGGGGTGCGCGCTGGCTGATGATGCGGTCGGGGTACTCCTGCATGAGGGTGGACTTGAGCGCTTCATCGTCGGTGGCGAGAAAGAAGCGCACGTTGAAGTCGCGCTTGATCTCGCGGTCCATGGCGCGGCGGAATCCCTCGGGTGTGCTGTGGGCCATGCTCACGGTGTTGTCGGTGCGACGGATGTGTACACCCACCGTATTGCGCCCGAAGCGTGCCTTGATGTGCTCAATGCGCTGCATGAGTTCGGGCCGCGGACAGAGGCGGGCCACGCAGTCGGGCGAGTAGCGGCAGAGGGCATAGCCGCCCGACAGGTAGATGCGTCCGCCCCGGTGCGCGAGCCGGTAGAAATCGCCGTCGGTGGCGGGCCGGTAGTTGGCGCGCTGCACGCGGTAGCCCATGAAGAGCCTGAGCAGCGCGGGCAGCCACAAGTTGCGGCGCGTGCGCGGCGCAGCCCACCAGTGGCGGTGGACCACGCGGAAACCACCCATGTCGATGGGCACGAAGAGCTCTTCAAACCAGGCCCTGCACTCGGGGTCACGCCCCCACTCTACGCGAATGGGCTGCACCCCTTGGGCCTTGGCCTGAATGGCCGACAACAGGAGGCGCAAGCGGTTGCACAGGCCGCCTTGGGGAACGAGGGTCAGCATGAAGCGAACGAAAGAGAATGAAAGAAAAGCTTACTTCTTTTCGGCCTTGACCTTGATGCGGTCGAAGCCCTCGCCGAATACGCCGATCACCTTCGACTGCGACACGAAGGCGGCGGGGTCGATGCCCTGGATGATACGGAAGATGTTGGTGCTTTCGCGCTTCTTGGCCAGCACGACGAGCACCTTGCGTTCCTGCTTGGTGTACCATCCCTGGCCGCTGAGCACGGTCACGCCGCGGTGGGTGGCGCTGATGGCCGAGGCTATTTCGTCGTAGCGGCTCGAAAAGATGAGGAACTGCACCGACTGGCGGCCGCGGTCGACCACGTAGTCAAGCAACAGGTTGGTGATGATGAGCGTCGTGTAGCCGTAGAGGAGCTTGTCGACACTGCCTGTGGGGGTGAAGAACGATGAACTGATGATGATGAGGTCGCAGAGCATCATCATTTGTCCCAGGGTCACGTCCTTGTACTTGTTGATGATGGCCGCAATGATGTCTGTGCCGCCGCAGGAGCCGTTGCTGAGGAACACGAGGCCGATTCCAAGGCCCTCGATGGCAGCACCGATGATACACGACATCGTGATGTTGTCCGTGACCACCTGGGGCAGGCCGCTGCGCGGATTGACATTGACGAACATCCCGGGATTGTGGGAGGCGAGGTAAATCATCACCTCCTGTACCGCGCCGAGGAGGAAGGTGAGCATGAACACCGCATAGATGGTCTTCACGCAGAAGCGCCAGCCCAGCACCCTCACGGCTATGACGAGCAGGATGATGTTTACCAGAAAGAAGGTGTACTGCACGGGGAAGCCCGTGGCGTAGAAAATCACGGCACCGGCACCGGCCAAGCCGCCCGTAGTGATTTCATAGGGGAGCTGGAAACAGGAGAACCCCACGGCGTACATGAGCAGACCCAGTGTGATGACCACGTAGTCGCGCACGTCCTGCAAGATGGAAACTTTGAAAGCCATAAAGCGCTACATTATATATAATAAGGAGTGGTTGCTACTTGACAACGATGTTCACAATGCGTCCGGGCACGACAATCACCTTGACCACCTGCTTGCCTTCGAGGTACTTCTGTGCCTGGGGCGACTGCAACGCGGCGGCCTCGATGTCCTGCTTCGAGGCATCGGCGGCAAAGTCGAGCGTGAAGCGCGTCTTGCCGTTGAAGCTGACGGAGAGCGTGACGCTGTCTTCCTTGAGGTACTGCTCGTCGAACTCGGGCCAGCGGGCATCACACACGGTGCCTTCGTGGCCGAGGCTGTGCCACAGCTCTTCGCAGATGTGGGGGGCGAAGGGAGCGAGCAGCACGACCAGGGGTTCGAGCACAGCACGGCTGCTGCACTTTTGCTGCGCCAGTTCGCCCACGGCTATCATGAAGGCGGGCACGGCGGTGTTGTAGGAGAACTCCTCGATGTCCTCGGTGACCTTCTTGATGAGCTTGTGGAGCGTCTTGAGGTTTTCGCGGGTGGGAGCCTCGTCGGTCACAGCCCAGCCGGCGTTCTTGGGGTAGAAGAGTCCCCACGCCTTGCGCAGGAAGCGGAAGCAGCCGTCGATACCGTTGCTGTCCCAAGGCTTGCTCTGGTTGATAGGGCCGAGGAACATTTCGTAGAGGCGCAGGGTGTCGGCACCGTACTTCTCGACTATCATGTCGGGGTTCACCACGTTGAACATCGACTTCGACATCTTCTCTACAGCCCAGCCACACACGTACTTGCCGTCCTCCAGTATGAACTCGGCCGATGCATACTCGGGCCGCCACGCCTTGAAGGCTTCGAGGTCGAGCAGGTCGTTCTGCACGATGTTCACGTCGACATGCAGCGGAGTGACATCGTACTGGTCCTTCAGGCCGAGGCTGACGAAGGTGTTGGTGTTCTTGATGCGGTAGACGAAGTTGGAGCGTCCCTGAATCATGCCCTGGTTGACGAGCTTGGCAAAGGGTTCTTCCTTGCACGACACGCCGAGGTCGAACAAGAATTTGTTCCAGAAGCGGGAATAGATGAGGTGGCCTGTGGCATGCTCCGAACCACCGATGTAGAGGTCCACCTGCTGCCAGTAGGCATCGGCTTCGGTGCTGACCAGTGCCTGGTCATTTTGCGGGTCCATGTAGCGCAGGTAGTAGGCACTCGAACCGGCAAATCCCGGCATGGTGGAGAGTTCGAGGGGGAACACGCGGGTGTGGTCGATGGCGGCGTTGTCGACGACGCAGCGCGCCTGCTCGTCCCAGGCCCAGCGGGCGGCGTTACCCAAGGGCGGCTCACCGGTTTCGGTGGGCAGGAACTTCGACACTTCGGGCAGTTCGAGCGGCAGGCACTCCTCAGGGATGAGGTGCGGCTGTCCCTCCTTATAATATACGGGGAAGGGTTCGCCCCAATAACGCTGGCGGCTGAAGATAGCGTCGCGCAGGCGGAAGTTCACCTTGACGCGGCCCAGATTGTGCTCGGTGACAAACTTCTTGGTAGCGGCAATGGCCTCCTTGACGCTCAGGCCGTTCAGGCAGAATCCGTCGAGGGCGGTCACGCCTTCGCGCGGACTGTTCATCACCGTGCCCTCCTTGGCATCGAAGCTCTCCTCGCTCACGTCGGCACCCTCGATGAGAGGAATGACGGGCAGGTTGAAGTGGCGGGCAAAGGCATAGTCGCGCGAGTCGTGGGCGGGCACAGCCATGATGGCACCGGTGCCGTAGCCGGCCAGCACGTAGTCAGAAATCCACACGGGGATTTCCTGTCCCGTGAAGGGATTGATAGCATACGATCCGCTGAACACGCCCGTCACCCTGCGGTCGGCAATGCGCTCACGCTCGGTGCGCTTCTTGGTGGCCTCCAAGTAAGCCTCCACCTCGGCCTTCTGTGCCTCGGTGGTGAGCTGGGCCACCAGTTCGCTTTCGGGGGCGAGCACCATGAAGGTCACGCCGAAGATGGTGTCGGCGCGGGTAGTGAATATCGTGAACTTGACATCGCTGTCCTTCACCGAGAACTGCATTTCGGTACCTTCGGAGCGTCCTATCCAGTTGCGTTGCGTCTCTTTGAGGGAGTCGGTCCAGTCGATGGTGTCGAGCCCGTCGAGCAGCCGCTGGGCATAGGCCGACACGCGCAGGCACCACTGTTTCATCTTCTTCTGAACCACGGGAAATCCGCCGCGCTCGCTCACTCCGTCGACCACCTCATCGTTGGCCAGCACGGTGCCGAGCTGCGGACACCAGTTGACCATGGTTTCGCCCAGATAGGCAATGCGGTAGTTCATGAGCACCTGGAGCTGCTCCGCCTCGGTCATGGCGTTCCACTCTTCGGCGGTGAAGTGGAGTTCTTCGGTCTGGGCCACGTCGAGGCCCTCGGTGCCGCGCTCCGACAGCCGCTTCACCAGGTGCTCGATGGGCTTGGCCTGTTGGCAGCGGTTGCAGTAGAAGGAGTTGAACATGCGGGCGAAGGCCCACTGTGTCCAATGGTAATACTTGGGGTCGCAGGTGCGCACCTCGCGCTGCCAGTCGAAGCAGAAGCCAATCTTGTCGAGCTGCTCGCGGTAGCGGGCAATGTTCTGCTCGGTGGTCACGGCGGGATGCTGGCCGGTCTGTATGGCATACTGCTCGGCGGGCAGGCCGTAGGCATCGTAGCCCATGGGGTTGAGCACGTTGAAGCCCTGCGAACGCTTGTAGCGCGCATAGATGTCGGAGGCGATGTAGCCCAGCGGGTGGCCTACGTGCAGGCCGGCTCCCGAGGGATAGGGAAACATGTTCAGCACATAGAATTTGGGCTTGCCGGGATTCGGCTCGACGTGATAGGTTTGTTCGGTGGCCCAGGTGGTCTGCCACTTCTTCTCGATGTCTCTAAAGTTGTATTCCATTGATTCGTTAGCTTGCTTGTTGGGGATAAAACGGGGGTGAGTGCGGCTGGCGTCCGGCGGCTTATTCGCGGTTGGCGCGCTTGCGGGCCAGGTGGTCGAGAATAACCTTGCGCATACGCATGGACTTGGGTGTCACTTCGACATACTCGTCGGCCTTGATGTACTCCAGCGCCTCTTCGAGCGAGAAGATGACCGGCGGGATGATGCGGGCCTTCTCGTCGGCACCCGAGGCGCGCATGTTGGTGAGCTGCTTGGCCTTGGTGACGTTGACCACGAGGTCGTTGTCGTGTACGTGCTCGCCCACCACCTGTCCGGCGTAGACCTCGTCCTGCGGGTTGATGAAGAAGCGTCCGCGGTCCTGCAGGTGGTCGATGGCGTAGGCAAAGGCCGTGCCGCCTTCGAGCGAAATCATCGAACCGTTCTGCCGGCGCGTGATGTCGCCCTTGAAGGGCTGGTAGTTCTTGAAGCGGTGTGCCATGATGGCTTCGCCCTGCGAGGCAGTGAGCACGTTGGTGCGCAGGCCGATGATGCCGCGCGAGGGAATGTCGAACTCAATGTCGACACGCTCGCCCAGACTCTGCATCGAGGTCATCTCACCCTTTCGGCGCGTGACCATGTCGATCATTTTCGAGGCGAACTCTTCGGGCACGTTGATAGTGAGTTCCTCAATGGG
>CALZRA010000101.1 GCA_945828345.1 uncultured Bacteroidales bacterium | reverse complement strand
AATTATTACATTACGTTTGTAAACCTCAACTCTGTAAACGTAAAATTTCAATTTGTAACGCAATGGGTTGGTACTTTCATTCGAAACATTTACTTTTGTAGCGGCCTATTTTGCCTCCACAAGTCCGCTCTCCGCCCGCCGCCCCCAGTCAGGGGCGCGTACGACATCCCCCTGGGCGGCGGTGCGTGCCGTGTTGCAGCAGTCCCGTTCTGCGCGCGGGCAGCGGGCTGGATGGTGCTCCGCAGTCGGGCTAAGCACAAGCACCTTGGTTGTCCCGTTTTTCCGACTTCTAACCGCCCTGTGTTCCGTGCGCAGGACAGTCTGATGGCCCCTTTGCCCCCGTGGCAGAGGCCTCCACGCGGGGAAGGCCGCCCCTCTCCCGCGCCCCGCTGGCCACCTATTATATATTGTACCAACCAAAACCACTTTGAATCATGAAAGAGCGCATACGCAGTATCATGAACCATGAGCGGCTGTCCCAACAGGACTTTGCCGCCCGCCTCGGCATCTCTGCCGCATCCCTGTCGAGCATCTTCACCGGGCGCACCAACCCCACCAACAACCACGTCATGGCCGTTCACCGCGCTTTCCCCCAGGTCAACGTCAGCTGGCTCCTGTTCGGCGAGGGCGACATGCTATGTCCCTCCAGTGGCTCTGCCGCATCCGCGCCCGATGGTGAAGCCCCCTCCGACACCTCGTCCGTTAGCCTTCTCGCCGGGCCGTCCGCCGCTCCCTCCGACCCTCTGGCCTCCGCCATCCCTCCGCAGCAGGGCGCGCTGCAACGCGACATTCCCGTCACATCCAGGCGGCAAGCAGACTATTCCGTGAATGTAATAAATGTTGACAAATCTACGCGACGCATCAAGGAAATCCGCGTTTTCTTCGACGACGGCACCTACGAGTCCTTTGTTCCATCGGGGCGTTAGCCGCCCCTTCCCCGCTTGTTTCCATTCCATTCTACGAACCCCATACACCCTCTACCCATGAAGATCCACCTGTTAGTTGTAGGGCGGACTGTCAGCTCGCCTCTGGCCGCCCTCATCGACGACTACGCCACCCGTCTACACCACTACGTCCCCTTCACCATCGAGACCATCCCCGCGCTGAAGGGCACCAAGCCCCTCGACGCCGCCCGTCAGTGCCAGCGCGAGGGCGAGCAGCTGCTGTCCCGTCTGCGTCCCGACGACCACGTCGTCCTCCTCGACGAGGGCGGCCGCCAGTACCGTTCCGTCGCATTTGCCTCCTGGTTGGGCGACAAGTTCCAGCGCGTGCCCCGCCGTCTTGTCTTTCTGGTGGGCGGTCCCTACGGTTTCAGCCCTGCCGTGCGTTCCGTGGCGCGAGAGAGCCTCTCTCTCTCCTCCATGACCTTTTCCCACCAGCTCATTCGCCTCCTTTTCGTCGAGCAGCTGTACCGAGCCATAACTATCCTGAAAGGAGAACCTTATCATCATGAATAGCCATTCCTTTTTTCCCCTACTCCCCGTCCTGTTATTCACCCTTTCCTCCCCGTTATTGTCCCTGTCCCTTCCTCCTGTACCTCGTGATTCGTGTTTCAGGTTGTTGGAGTACAATGTCGAGAACCTCTTTGACACCGTGCACGTACCGGGACACCTTGACGAGGCGTTCACGCCGCAGGGCTCGCACCACTGGAACTCGCGACGCTACTGGCGCAAGCTGGGCGGGCTGGCACGAACCATCGCCGCGGCGGGAGGGGCTGCGCCCGTGGACCTTGTGGCGCTGGTGGAGGTGGAGAATGACTCCGTGGTACGAGACCTGGCACGACGTACCCGGCTGGCACGCTCGGGCTACGACTATGCCGTGACTTGCTCGGCTGACCCGCGCGGGGCGAACGTGGCACTGCTCTACCAGCCGGCACGTTTCAAACCGGTGCATATCGGCACGCTGCGCGTGGCTCCCCCTCACCGGGGGCAGCCTCCCACGCGCGACGTGTTGCACGTGGCGGGCGAGACGACGTGGGGCGACACGCTCGACGTGCTGGTGTGCCACCTGCCGAGCCGGCGCGGCGCGCGGTGGGCAGAGGACTACCGCAACGCGGTGTGCCGCCGCATGAGGGCTTGTGCCGACAGTCTGATGCGCGTGAGGGCCCGCCCCGCCGTCGTGGTGACGGGGGACTTCAACGCCGGCTGGCCCGAGGACTGTCTGGCGCGGCATCTGGCCGCAAGGCT
Organism: uncultured Bacteroidales bacterium; assembly: GCA_945828345.1. GTDB lineage: Bacteria > Bacteroidota > Bacteroidia > Bacteroidales > Bacteroidaceae > Alloprevotella. Next base: position 7,105 of record CALZRA010000101.1, on the reverse strand, counting down.
GCCGGAGGTGGAGGGGCGGAGGCTGGAGGCGGAGGGGATGTATGTCGTGTCGCACGGGTTGATCACGCCTCGCGGCGTGGCGGGCACGTATTGCTACCGCGGCAGCTGGTGCCGGCTGGACCATTTCGTAGTGAACGGCGCGCTGCTGGGCGCAGCGGTTGGCGGGAGCCTGTACGGGGCGGCGGTATGCCGCATCGCGGACTTCGGCTTCCTGTTGGACGATGCTTCTGGCGCAGCAGGCGGACGGCCGGCTCCGACTTACCGGGGTACGGTGTATGTGGGAGGGTGGAGCGACCACCTGCCCCTGCTGCTCACTCTCTACCCCGCCACGGAGACGGCGGTCGGCAGGGACGGTAGCACGCTCTCTCAGGAGGACGATGCCAGCAGAGAGGCTGCGGGGGAGGCGAAAAACGGGAGGTGACGGCGCGCAGCGGGGCTGAAAATGGCGGAAGAGGGGCCGCTGTCTACTAATAAAACTTAAATATGTGGCGTAGCGTTGGTTTTCTTCCTACTTTTGCAGCTCTTTTGAACTATGGATGCAGCCCGCAGGGGCAGGGCGAGGCGTGTGGCTACAGGAAGGGCTGCGCGCGGCACTGCCTGGGAGGCACGCTCTGAGGCGGCCTGGTGCGGGGCTGACGACATTGACAGAAACTACTATGCGACAACTGAAGATTAACAAAAGCATCACGAACCGCTCAAGCGCGGCACTGGACAAGTATCTGGTGGAAATTGGACGAGAGGAGCTCATATCGACTGATGAGGAGGTAGAGCTGGCACAGCGCATTCACAAGGGTGACCAGGAGGCGCTGGACAGACTGACAAGGGCCAACCTGAGATTTGTCGTCAGTGTGGCCAAGCAGTACCAGAACCAGGGGCTGGCGCTCAACGACCTGATCGACGAGGGCAACCTGGGGCTCATCAAGGCGGCGCAGAAGTTTGACGAGACGCGCGGATTCAAATTTATCTCCTATGCCGTGTGGTGGATCAGACAGAGCATCCTACAGGCCATTTCGGAGCAGAGCCGCATCGTGAGGATGCCGCTCAACCAGGTGGGCTTCCAGAGCAAGCTGACGAAGGCTATCGTGAACTTCGAACAGGAGTTTGAACGGCGGCCGTCGGTGGGCGAGCTGGCCGAGCTACTCGACACGGACGTGGCGAAGGTGCAGGAGGCGCTGGGGACGAACGGCAAGAAGGTGAGTGTCGACGCGCCCTTCCAGGACGATGACTCGAACTGCCTGATTGACATCATGACGGACGACAGCGCACCGGGCACGGACAACCAGATGGAAAAGGAATCGCTCTCGTCGGACTTGGAGGCTGCGCTGACGACGCTGTCGGAGCGCGAACGGCAGGTGCTGAAGATGTTGTTCGGCATAGGACGCAACGAAATGACGGCCGAAGAGGTGGCCAACTCGCTGAGCCTGACGCGCGAGCGTGTGCGCCAAATCAAGGAGCGAGCGCTGCGACGTCTGCGCGAGGCTGACAATATCAACATCCTGATGAAGTATCTGGGGTGACGGTCTCCTGGTCGCGGGAGATGACGGAAGAGGGGGAGAGATACCGCTCGGGCTGGCCGGCTGGCCGTCCGGGCGGTGTCTTTTTTTGTCATGGGTTGGGAGGGGCAGGCTGGGAGCCACGCCCTCCCAGTGCACCGTCTCCTCTTGTCTCGGCCGAAGAGAAGGCCTGCGGGGAGGGGCACACAGAAGGGATACGTTGCGGGGTTCCCGGCTTCAAACCGTCTTCTGGAAAAAAGTTTATGGCCAAAACCTTGTGGTGAAAGGGTGGAAATCGCCAAAAAACCGTACATTTGCCCGCAGCGGTCGCACCGTACGCCAGCTGCGGCCATGTGGCAGCCCAGGACGGGACGGCTCCGATTGTATAATTCCATTCCCCAAAAACAACTACTTTAAAACTGTGAATACTGTATGGAAAAGATTTTAGGACTCATCGATGCTCCTTTCACCCCCTTTGACGAACAGGGAAACGTGAATCTGGACCCCATTCCCGAATATGCTGCCCTGTTGGCCCGCAACGGCCTGAAGGGCGTGTTCATCAACGGCTCGTCGGGCGAGGGCTACATGCTCACCGAAGAAGAACGCAGGCAGCTGGCCGAGGCTTGGGTGAAGGCCGCGCCGGAGGGGTTCAAAGTGATTGTGCATGTGGGCAGCACCTGCGTGCGCAGCAGCAACCGGCTGGCCCGCCACGCCGAGGAAATCGGAGCGTGGGGCATCGGGGCCATGGCTACCCCCTTTCCCCGCATAGGCCGTGTGGAAGAGCTTGTGAAGTATTGCGAAGAAATAGCCTGCGGCGCGCCTTCGCTTCCCTTCTATTATTACCATATTCCCGCCTTCAACAATGCCTACCTGCCGATGCTCGACTTCCTGAAGGCTGCCGACGGGCGCATTCCCAACCTGGCGGGCATCAAGTACACCTTCGAGAGCCTGTATGAGTACAACCGCTGCCGCCGCTACGGGAACGGAAAGTATGACATGCTGCACGGACAGGACGAGACCATTCTGCCCTGTTTGGCCATGGGTGGCGCGCAGGGCGGCATCGGCGGCACGACCAACTACAACGGACGGGTGCTCACAGGCATCATCGATGCCTGGAACCGTGGCGACCTGGAGACGGCACGCGCGCTGCAGGAGTATGCGCAGGACGTAATCGACGTGATCTGCCGCTACCGCGGAAATATCGTGGGCGGTAAGCGAATCATGAAGCTTATCGGACTCGACCTGGGAACGAACCGCACACCCTTCCAGAATATGACCGACGAGGAGGAATCGAAGATGAGACAGGAGCTGGAGGAGCTGGACTTCTTCGCGCGCTGCAACCGATAAAAACCGCATAAGCTGATGACCATGAGAAACTGTCTGATACTGCTCCTGCTGCTGTGTGGCTGCTCCCTGCGGGCACAGACGGCGGCAAACGACAATGCCTTCAACCAGGTCGCCCTGCGTCCGCTCCCGCCCTTGCAGGTGCATTCGCCGCAGGGGGTGTCGGCCCCCTTTGCGGGCTGTGTGGACGGTCGCCTGTGGGTGGCCGGCGGGTGTAATTTCCCCGACAGGCCGGCGGCCGACGGTGGGAGCAAGGTTTATTACCGGGACATCTACGAGCTGGCTCCCGACGGGGCTGGCGGTGAGGCCGCCTGGCACAGGGTGGGGGAGCTGCCCGGAGAGCTGGCCTACGGCGTGGGCATCGGGGTGCCCGAGGGATTGGTGTGTGCGGGCGGCACTGACGGTCGGCAGAGCCAGGCGGCCGTATGGCTGCTGCGGCGCACCCACACGGGGGCCGTGGAGACGGTCCGGCTGCCCGACCTGCCCCTGCCGCTCGACAACATGGCGGGAGGCTACGGCGGAGGCTACCTCTACATAGCCGCAGGGCAGAGCTGCGGCCGCCCGTCGCAGGCTGCCTTCAGGTTGGCCTGGCCTGGCGGGAAATGCTGGGAGAGGCTGCCCGACGTGCCCGGAGCGGCCCGCGTACAGCCAGCGGCGGCTGTACAGAACAGTGGCAGCGGGCCTTGCTTCTACCTTGTGGGCGGCTTCACGCCTGCTACGGCCGAGACCGTGGGCACGGCCCACACTGACGGCTGGGCCTACGACCCGAGGCGGGGCGAGTGGCTGCCCGTGGCGGAGGCCGTGCCCCACGGGCGCACCGAGGGGATGACCCTGACGGGTGCGGCGGCCGTGAGCAGCGGTTGTGCACACATTGTCTGTGTGGGCGGTGTGAACAAGGCGGTGTTTGAGGCCGCTGTGAACCGTCCGTTCCGCGAGGTGACGCCCGATCTGGGCGACTACATGCGCCACCCTGCGGCGTGGTACCGCTTCAACTCGGAGTTGCTCATCTACCACACCGTCACCGACACGTGGGTGACGGAGAGCAGTTCGCCCCTGCTGGCCCGTGCGGGAGCCGCTCTGGTGCCGATGGCGGGCGAATGGGTGGTCGTATGCGGCGAGGAGAAGCCCGGCGTGCGTTCGGCTGCCGTCAGCGCGTTGCGGATGACGATGCGCCCCTCGTTCGGCTGGCTCAACTGGGCCGTGCTGGCGGCCTACCTGCTGGGTATGGTGGCTCTGGGCTACTACTTCATGCGGCGCGAAGGCGGTGCCGATGACTTCTTCAAGGGCGGTGGACGCATACCCTGGTGGGCGGCAGGCATCAGCATCTACGCCACGATGCTCAGTGCCATTACCTACATGGCCTATCCGGCCAAGGCGTTTGCCACGGACTGGACCTACTATCCCATGCTGGTGACCATCCTGTTGGTGTCCTTCCCAGTGATACGCTACTACCTGCCCTTCTTCCGCCGGCTCAACGTGACGAGTGCCTACGAGTATCTCGAACGCCGCTTCAACGCCACGACGCGCCTCATGGCTTCGGCCCTCTTCATCGTGTTTATGGTGGCACGCATGGCCTTGGTGCTCTACCTGCCCTCGTTGGCCCTGACGGCCGTGACGGGCATTGACCTCTACATCTGTATCGTGCTCATGGCCTTGGTCACCATTCTCTACTGTACCATGGGCGGTGTCGAGGCTGTGGTGTGGGGCGATGTGGTGCAGGGCATCATTCTGGTGGGCGGCGCGCTGTTTGCGGTGGGCTACTTGGTAGTGGGCACCGAGGGCGGCATGGCCGGCTTCATCGAGCTGGGCACGCAGGCCGACAAGTTCCGCCTCTTCGACTGGAGCTGGGACTATCGCAGTGCCACCTTCTGGGTAATCATTCTGGGCGGCATGGCCAACAACCTCATCTCCTACACCTCCGACCAGACCGTCATACAGCGTTACCTCACGACCCGCGATGAGCGCAGCGCGCGGCGGAGCATCCTCATGAACGGGGTGATGAGCGTGGTGGTCTCGATAGCCTTCTTTGCCATCGGGGCCGGCCTGTACACCTTCTTCAAGACGCATCCCGCCGAATTGGACTACACCATGGCCAAGGCCGACACAATCTTCCCCTTCTTCATGATGAGCCAGTTGCCGCAGGGGATAGCAGGGCTGCTCATTGCCGCTGTCTTCGCTGCCACGATGAGCACTATCTCGTCGAACATCAACTCGGTGGCCACGGCCTTCAGTGTGGACTTCTACCGCCGCTGGCACCCGTTGGCCACGGACCGCCAGACGCTGCGAGTGGCGCGCCGGACCTGTCTGGTGGCCGGCGCGCTGGGCATGGGCATCGCGCTGCTCATGGCCACTTGGGAGATACTCTCACTGCTCGACTTCTTCCAGGAGATACTCGGACTGCTTTCGAGCGGACTCGGCGGCCTGTTCCTGATGGGCATTTTCTTCCCGCGCATTGGCGGGCGGGCGGCCCTCTGCGGCTTCGTGGCCGGTGTGGCGGCCGTGTTCTTAGTGCGCTATTTCACGCCCGTCAGCTTCCTGCTCTACGGCTTCATAGGCATGGCCGTGTCGGTGCTCACCGGCCTGCTGTGCTCCTTGGTGATGCTCGGGCCGAAGGACCTGAGAGGGCTCACGTGGCAGACGCGCCAGTGGTGAGACCTCTTACTTTTGCAAGTATGGATAGTTGAAGGTTGTGGGGTTATAAAGTTACGGTCAGCGCGAATGGCTATGCTGCCACTCAAGGCGTAACTTTATGACCTCATAACCCCTATAACCAGATAACCCAAGTTACATAGTAATACAAAGACATAAGCAACATGAAAGATTTCAAAACGCTCGCCGGGCAATACAAGCATGAGTTGCTCGACAAAGTCATCCCCTTCTGGCTCGACCACTCGCAGGACAAGGAGCTGGGCGGTTACTTCACCTGTCTCGACCGCACGGGCGAGGTGTTCGACACCGACAAGTTCATCTGGATGCAGGGACGGGAGGTGTGGATGTTCGCCACCTTATATAATAAAGTCGAGAAGCGGCAGGAGTGGCTCGACTGTGCCGTGCAGGGCGCGGAGTTCCTCAAGCGCTACGGCCACGACGGACAGCTCAACTGGTACTTCTCGCTTGACCGCGAGGGGCGGCCGTTGGTGGAGCCTTACAACATTTTCTCCTACACCTTTGCCGTCATTGCCTTCGGCCAGCTCAGCATCGCCACGGGCAACGCCGAGTATGCCGACATCGCCAAGCGCACCTTCGACATCGTGCTCTCGAAGGTGGACAACCCCAAGGGCCGGTGGAACAAGGCGGCTCCCGGCGCACGCTCGCTCAAGTCGTTCGCCCTGCCCATGATTCTCTGTAACGTGGCCCTCGAAATCGAGCCGCTGCTCAGCCCTGACTTCCTGCAGCGCACTATCGACACGTGCATCCATGAGGTGATGGACGTGTTCTACCGGCCCGAACTCGGCCTGATCGTGGAGCATGTGGGTACCGACGGCGAGCTGGTGGACTGCTTCGAAGGCCGCCAACTCAATCCCGGCCATGCCATCGAGGCCATGTGGTTCATCATGGACCTGGGCAAGCGGCTGGGACGGCAGGACCTTATCGACAAGGCGGTGCAGATTGCGCTGAACGAGGCCGAATACGGTTGGGACAAGCAGTATGGCGGCATCTTCTACTTCATGGACCGTCTGGGCCGTCCCTGCCAGCAGCTCGAATGGGATCAGAAGCTGTGGTGGGTGCACCTCGAAACGCTCATCACCATGATCAAGGGATACCGCCTCACGGGCAACGCCAAGTGCCTGGAGTGGTTCGAGCGCGTACACGACTATGTGTGGACGCATTTTACCGACCCCGACTATCCCGAGTGGTACGGTTACCTCAACCGCCAGGGCGAGGTGCTGCTTCCACTTAAGGGCGGCAAGTGGAAGGGTTGCTTCCACGTGCCCCGCGGCCTCTTCCAGTGCTGGCAGGTGCTCGAAGAACTGGCGGCCGACGAGGAGGAACTTTCTTAGGTTATGAGATTTAGGGTATAAGAGATAAGCCAGTTGCGGTGGTTTTGCGCACACTCTCTGCTGGCTTGTGCAACAAACAGGCGGCGGCAAACAGTAAAATCATGCTTTTGTGGCCGTCTGCTTGGCAGTTTGACAAAAAAAGACGTATTTTCGCAGCAAATAAATTAGAGGGGTGTTCTATAAATTAGGTTTTAAAGAATGCCCCATAAGTTAACTCATTTATTCCGGCTGCCTGCTGTTTTTTAGAGCGACCTTTGGATAAGATTG
>CALZRA010000100.1 GCA_945828345.1 uncultured Bacteroidales bacterium | reverse complement strand
AATGAGTTCACTCATGGGGCGTTCTTTAAAACCTAATTTATAGAACACCCCTTAAGGTTGAAGCAACGCAAACATGTTCCTGTTTGCCACGCAAGAAGGGCAGAAAACGGAACGACAAGGTTTGTCTGTGAAGTGACACACGAGGCAAACACACCGTTTGCTTTGAAATGCGCTGCGAAATTACACTTTTTTACGTTAGCTTCGATGAATTGCTCTGTTAAATATTGAAATAAAGGGCTGATGTTTGGGGAATTAAAGGTGTCACGGCCTTATTTGAACGGCTGAGACGCGTGCTGTCGGGGGGATTGGTAGCCCCGCAGCTGAACTGCGGGAAACGGGATGGGCTCCGCGCTTCGCTCTGCTGGCAGGACAAAAAAGCCCCGCAGCTGAACTGCGGGGCACTGGGTTTGGGGTCTGTCTTATTCATCCAGTTTCCGATAACGGATGCGCTGTGGGGCTTCGAGGCCCAGACGCTTGGCTTTATGGGCCTCATAGTCGGTGTAGGAGCCTTCGTAGAAGTACACCTGTCCGTTGCCCTCAAAGGCCAGAATGTGCGTACAGATGCGGTCGAGGAACCAACGGTCGTGACTGATCACCACCGCACAGCCGGCAAAGGCTTCGAGACCTTCTTCCAAGGCGCGAAGGGTGTTTACGTCGATGTCGTTGGTAGGTTCGTCAAGCAACAGCACATTGCCCTCTTGCTTCAGCGCAAGAGCCAGCTGCAAACGGTTGCGCTCACCGCCGGAGAGCACGCCACACTTCTTTTCCTGGTCGGCACCCGAGAAGTTGAAGCGGCTCAGATAGGCACGGGCATTGATGTCACGGCCTCCCATGCGCATGAGTTCACTGCCGCCCGAAATGACTTGGTAGACAGTCTTTTCGGGGTCTATGTCCTTGTGCTGCTGGTCGACATAAGCCAGCTTGACGGTTTCGCCACATACGAAGGTACCACTATCAGGCTGGTCGAGTCCCATGATCAGACGGAACAGGGTGGTCTTGCCTACGCCGTTCGGACCAATGACACCGATGATGCCATTAGGCGGCAGGGTAAAGTTCAAGTCAGTATAGAGCACCTTGTCGCCAAACGACTTCGACACACCTTGTGCCTCAATCACCTTGGCACCCAGACGGGGACCGTTGGGGATGAAGATTTCAAGATGCTGCTCGCGCTCCTTCTGGTCTTCGTTGAGGAGTTTGTCGTAGGAGTTCAAGCGGGCCTTTCCCTTGGCCTGACGGGCCTTGGGTGCCATGCGCACCCACTCCAATTCGCGTTGGAGTGTCTTGCGGCGCTTGCTGGCCACCTTCTCTTCCTGCTCCATGCGCTTGGTTTTCTGGTCGAGCCATGAGGAATAGTTGCCCTTCCAGGGTATGCCTTCACCGCGGTCGAGTTCCAGAATCCAGCCGGCCACATCGTCAAGGAAATAGCGGTCGTGGGTGACTGCAATCACGGTGCCTTCATACTGGTTGAGGTGTTGCTCCAGCCAATCGATGCTCTCGGCATCCAAATGGTTGGTCGGTTCGTCGAGCAACAACACGTCGGGCTTTTGAAGCAACAACCGGCAAAGAGCCACACGACGGCGTTCGCCACCCGAAAGGTGTTCGGCCTTCTGGTCGGCAGGTGGCAGGCGCAAGGCATCCATGGCACGCTCCAGACGGCTGTCGAGGTTCCAGGCATCGGTAGCATCGAGCACATCCTGCAGTTCGCCCTGCCGGGCAAACAGCTCGTTCATCTTGTCCTCGTTCTCATAGTATTCGGGCAATCCGAACTTCTGGTTGATCGCTTCGTACTCGGCCAGGGCATCGACCACCGGCTGTACGCCTTCCTGCACGATTTCGCGGACGGTCTTGTTGTCATCGAGGTGGGGGTCCTGGGGCAGGTAGCCTACGGTGTAGCCCGGCGAAAACACCACCTGACCCTGATAGTCATTGTCCAGTCCGGCAATGATTTTCATGAGCGTGGACTTACCCGAACCGTTCAGACCGATGATGCCAATCTTGGCTCCGTAGAAAAAGCTGAGGTATATGTCCTTCAGTACTTGCTTGTTGGTTTGCTTGATGGTCTTTGAAAGACCGACCATGGAGAATATGATCTTCTTGTCGTCGACTGTTGCCATAAAATTGGGATGATAGGGGACTCTGTTAGCGTTTTTTCTTCAAGGTGATGAGGGTATTTCCCTGACTGTCCTTCAGGTACATGGTGTCGCCGTCGATTTCAGAGGCGGCCACCTTGTCGAGTGTGGCGACAAAGCGGGTTTCGTACTTGGCATCCTGACAGAGCATACGGGTCATTCCTAAGGGGCCGATAGTGGCCTTTCCCTTCAAGAACTGGGCGGCATCGAGCCGGCCAGTCAGACGGTTGCAACCGGTAAAGCCATACAGTACACCTTCATTGATATCGAAACCCAGGAAGGGGGTATCATCGGCCGGCACGATGTTTGTGCCGCAAAGGTTCACTACATTCCACTCGCCCGAAAGGCGGTAAGCCGACTGTGAAGTGGCACACGAGGCCAACAACAATATAGCAGCTGGAAGAATATGTTTCATTTTTAGCATGTATAGAGGAATCTTAGAGCTTTTTGTTTAGAGAGCTTAGCCAAGAGGGCTTGAAAGCTTAGAGGACTTGGTTTTCAATCAGAAGCGATAGCCCAGAGTGAGCATGAAGTTATGTCGGTTCAGGTCAAACGACTGTGCTTCCAGGCGATTGGTCATGCTGTGTGCTTCGGGCAGGTGGAAGGCATAGACATCGCCTTTCTGCTGCTGGTACTGGTAAGCGAAGTCGGCATAGAAGCGCTTGCCACGGAAGCCCAATCCGGCAGTGAAGCGGTTGATTTCGCCCAAGTTGACATAGTCGGTGTTGGTACTATAGGCATACGAGGGGCTCTCGGTGAAGAGGTTCAGGAAGGCATCCTTCTTGAAAGGAGACGACACATAATTGTAGCCGACACGGCCATACAGACCAGGAGCAAACTTCACTTCTGCACCCACACGGAAGGTATGGACTGCCTGCATGCACTCATCGATCTCGCGGGCCAGGGCACGGTCCTTGGTCGAACTGCTATAGTAGCTGTCCCACCAGTAGTCGTAGTCGAAATCAGGATAACGCACCTGCGCTCCCTGCTGGCCGCTAAATTCATATTCGGCATCGAAGGCCAACACGCTGCCCACCGTAGTGGCCATGCTCAGGTTGAACTTCCAAGGGGTATTGATGTGATAGTCAAAGTCGCCAACCTCCACATCGGCTTCGGTGCGGTCATACTGCTGGCCATTGTCAGCCGTATAGCCATAAGGAGAGTTCATGTAGAGATAGGAGTTTTGCGTCAGGTTGAAGAAGGTGGGAGTGCTGACAGCAAAGCCCAAACGGAAGGGAGACTCCTCTATAGGACGCAGAATGACGCCCAGCTTCACATCTACACCCACACCGGTCAGCGACTCGGCATTGAACATGTTGTAGACTCCAGTGGCATTGTTGGCATCGCGCAGCAATTCGGCATACTCTGTCTGGCTGTGGATGTCCACATTGTAGGCACCTACCGTCAAACCGCCATACACCTGGTCTTGCCAGTTGAAGGAGAGATTGAAGTCGAACTGCTGTACCCCACCCCACTGTGCGCGCCGATACGTATAGGCATCTGCAAAGCTGGGTTCGTAGCCGGTAAGCCGGCCGTCTTCGTCATACGTGGGAGCTATCAGCTGGGCATCATAGCCCACGACAGCCAGCGGTGTGGTCTTGCGGTAGTCTTCAGAACCGGGCGACAGGTCGAGCCAGTTGCCGTTGAGGTCCATCGCCAGATCCATCATCTGCCACGACTGTGACATCCCGTCGCGCAGGGCGATGTTTTCAAGACCGATATAGTTCTTGAGGTTACGCTTCTTCTGATAATTAAAACCGATGTTCAGGAAAGGTAGGTTGTCGTTGTCCATCTCTACGGCCCAGACAAAGCCGGCCTGGTCGAACGAAGGACGCACCTTATTGATGTCGCCAAATTCGCGTCCGTTGGTCTGTGCAGTGGTGCTCACGGTAAAGGCCACATCGCTGCGGCGATACAAACCGATGGCTGCGGGGTTGGTGCCCATGGTCGAAATGTCGGCACCCAGTGCATTCATGGCACCACCCATGCCCACATAGCGGGCCGTACCGTTCAAGTCGCTGCCCGAGAGCATCTCTACCTTATATATATCCTGTGCATGCAGGACTCCGCACAGGGCCATGCCTGTGAGGATGAGTGACTGTTTGCGTGTCATTGTCGAAGTGTATTTGATTAGAAAAGTTCAGAGCCTACCGGCGGCCGCCAAAGCTGCGTCCGCCGCCTCCACCGCCTCGTGAACCGCCGCCACTGAATCCGCTTCCACTGCCAAAGCTGCTGCGTGAGGGCTGGCTGAAGGAAGATGAACGCTGGCTGCTGCGGTTGCTTTCGCTGCCACGATAGCTGTTAGAGGTGTTTCCCGACTCACGGTTAGAGTTGCCAAACGAACGTGACGGGCGCGTTGAGGTGCCGTTGTTGCGCAGGGAGTTGCCACTCGATGAGGGAGTGCCCGATACGCGTCCCGAGCCATACGAACGCGAAGGCCGGTTGGCTGTGCTGCCCGTATAACGTCCGCTCATGCCCAGCGAGCCCGAAGGACGCATGCTGCCGCCGCGTCCGCCAAATGCTGCACTGCCATGGGTACCTCTCCGGCCGCCATAGGCCAGATAACCGCCTCGCGGCCCACGTTCAGCATTCGAGGGATACCAGTGGTGCGGATAGTGACCATGCCAGCCGGGATAGCCCCACCAAGGGTCATACCAGGCCCACGAAGGACCCCAGCCCCACCAACTGCTATAATAGGGTCGCCAGCCATACCAGCTGCCCCAACCCCACCAGCCGCTCCAGCCCCAGCTCCAAGCTGCGCCGTAGCCGTAGTACCAAGGGTCGTAACACAGGTCGTAATAGTCCATATAATAAGGACTGCTTACGTAGACACCGGGACGCGGCGACCAGAAGCGCACGATGCGCGAAGTGTAGGTGCCGTCCTCAAAGCCGTCTTCATAGCCTTGGTCGTAGCAGCTCTTGTCGGCCAGCGTGTCGCTGCACTCTCCCCGGTAGTTTCTGCCCCGGCGATTGTAGGCATCCACGTCACGGCCTCCATTGCCGCGTCCTTCGGCCCAGTTGTCCTCGTCAGACTGGATGGGGGTATAGGTTGAACGGCCCGTCACAGACTGTGCCGTTTTCGCCGTTTTCTGTTTGGACGACGGAACGAAGTATACATCGTCATCCTGTGCGTATGTGCCACACACGTTCAGGCACATCAACAAAAGTAATAGCGACTTTTTCATTGCTGTTCCATTTAATGGGTTTCTATACCCGTCACTGCCATCGGGCAGCGCGCTGGGTGCTTTATGGGTTAGAGCGCTGAATGAGGCAAAAGTTTAGTGGCAGAAGCGACCTTTGCTTCTACTTGCCAGCTCCCCAAAGCACTCATTTTCTGCAAAGATAGTGACTTTATCCTCACCCCACTGCCGAAAGGGAACTATTTAGGATGAAAAGCCCTCGCTTTTTACATTTTTATGATTTGTCCTCAGCCCTTCTGCTCCTCAATCCTTCTCTACCGCGAAATAGCAGCTGCGGGGATGGCTGAACAGCAAGCCGCACACGGAGCTTTGGGGATACATGGCACCATTTTCTGTGAGACGGATGCCCAACGCGTCAAAGTCGAGCAGCGAGGCTACCTTAAATATCTGCTGCTGGTCAGGCAATGAAGGATAGCCTACCGCTGGACGGATGCCTTGATAGGCTGCCCGGGCCAGTTCGGCCGAGGTCAGCTGCTCATCGGGCGCATAGCCCCACAGTTCGCGCCGCACCTTGCGGTGCAACCACTCTGCTCCGGCCTCGGCCAAACGGTCACACACGGACTGAAGCAGCAAGGCATGGTAGTCGTCGGTACCGCTTTTGGCCCGCTCCAATTCATGGACCAAACAGGGAGAAAGCGTCACGGCAAAGGCTCCCAGATGGTCGCCGTAGGGCTTCGGGGCTACAAAGTCGCAAAGCGACAAGCACGGTCGTCCCGCCCCGGAAGCGTGTCTTTGTCGCGGTGTAGGTATCTCCACCTCCCTGTCTTCACAGGAAAACACCACGCTGTGGCCTGTGCTGTAGGCCGGATAGAAGGCCACCTGAGCCTGTAGGAGCGAAACGGGCGTCTCTTCGCCAAGGACCGGCCGACGTTCCAACTGCTGCAGGGTGTCGAGCAAAGCCTCAGCCTCCTGCTGTACAGCCTCGGCTTCGGGCGTACCGCGACGCACCCGCCAGAGGTTGTAAAAATAGACCCAGTTGATGAGCGGGCGCACTTCGGCCAGCGGAATGTCAGCCAGCGTGCGGCAACCCAGATAGGCGGGCCGAGGCAATGCTTCGTGCGCCCAATCCAACTGCAACATGCTGTCGTCTGCCGAGATTCCAGCCTGAGCATCCTCCTTGGGCGAGTCCGAAACCTGTTTCCGTGCGTTGTGTGCCTCCACCAAAGCGGCTTGGCGACGACGGTTTTCGGCTATCAGTGCCTCGCAGCCTTCACTTTTCAGCTGCATAGCCAACACGGGGTTCTGCGAAGCATCCTTCACATGGAACACAGGGCCGTCGTAAAGCGGGGCTATCTTCAGGGCCGTATGCAGTTCGGAAGTCGTGGCCCCTCCTATAAATAAAGGAATGCGGATGCCTGCCTGCTGCATGGCCCGGGCCGTGTGACACATTTCGTCGAGCGAGGGAGTGATCAGCCCGCTCAATGCCACAAACTCTGCCCCATGCTCGCGAATGGCCCGGACGATGGTTTCGGCCGGTGTCATCACACCCAGATCCACAACGTCAAAGTTGTTGCAGCCCAGCACTACCGCCACGATATTCTTGCCTATGTCGTGCACATCGCCCTTCACGGTGGCCACGACATAACAGCCGTTGCCCGCCGTAGCAGTATTTCGCTGCTGTTCCAGGTAGGGTTGCAGAAAGGCCACTGCCTTCTTCATGGTGCGGGCAGACTTCACCACCTGAGGCAGGAACATCTTGCCCTCGCCAAACAGGTCGCCCACCAACTGCATACCCTGCATCAGCGGACCTTCGATAATCCGGCCCGGAGCGTCATAACAAGACAGCGCTTCCGTCAGGTCAGCGGTCAGGTATTCGTCGTCACCCGTACGCAAAGCGGTCATCAGGCGTTCTTCCAAGGGCAACTGCGTGCGGTCAGCGGCAGGCTGGAGGTCTCCGCTCCCAGCAGCAGGTTCTGCCATTTGTGCGGCACGCGTCATCAGGCGTTCGGCCGCATCTTCACGGCGGCACAGCACCACATCCTCGATGGCCTCAAGCAGGTCGGCGGGGATGTCGTGATACATGACTTTGGCCGCCGGATTGACGATGCCCATGTCCATGCCCTTGGCTATGGCATGGTAGAGGAACACGGCGTGCATGGCCTCGCGCAGATAATTGTGTCCGCGAAAGGCAAACGACAGGTTGCTCACGCCACCGCTCACATGAGCTCCCGGCAAATGGCTGCGAATCCACCCGGTGGCACGTATAAAGTCGAGGGCATAGCGGTCGTGCTCCTTCATGCCTGTGGCTACCGTGAGGATGTTGGGGTCGAAAATGATGTCGCAAGGCTTCACGCCGGCCTGCTCAGTAAGCAGGCGGTAGGCACGGCTACAGACTTCGACTTTCCGCTCATAGGTGGTGGCCTGGCCTTCCTCGTCAAAGGCCATCACCACCATGGCCGCACCGTAGCGGCTGATGGTGCGGGCATGGGCCACAAAGGCTTCTTCGCCTTCCTTCAGTGATATGGAGTTGACCACAGCCTTGCCCTGCACGCACTGCAAGGCTGCCTCTATGACGGCGAAACGGGATGAGTCTATCATCCACGGAATGCGTGCCACCTCGGGGTCGGAGGCCATGAGCCGCAAGAAATGGGTCATTTCGGCTTCGGTGTCGAGCAGGCCGTCGTCCATGTTGATGTCGAGCAGCATGGCGCCGTCGCTCACTTGCTTGCGGGCGATGGCCAACGCCTCGTCGTACTGTTTCTCCTTAATGAGCCTCAGGAACTTGCGGCTGCCTGCCACATTGCAGCGTTCACCCACATTCATGAAGGTGCCTGGCATGGGCGAGAAAGCCTCCAGTCCGGCTAACCAGTCCACGGTTTCTGCCGCCTCAGGGGCTACAGGCCGGCGCGGCGTGCGACCTTCGGCCATACGGGCTATGGCCCGGATGTGGTCGGGTGTGGAACCACAACAGCCACCCAGGATGTTCACTGCTCCATCATCGACAAAGCCCTGCATGGCCCGTGCCATGGTCTCGGGTGTCTCGGTGTAATGCCCTTCTTCATCGGGCAGCCCGGCATTGGGATGCGCGCTGACGCAGCAGGGCGCCTTGGCTGCCAGCGTCCGGACGTAAGGGCGCATGGCCTCAGCCCCGAACGAACAGTTCAGTCCGACACTGAACAGGTCGGCTGCGTGCTGGACCGAAGCCAAGAAGGCATCGAGTGTCTGCCCTGACAGGGTACGTCCCGAAGCATCGGCGATAGTGGCACTGAGCATCACGGGGATGCGCCGTCCGGCCTGCCCGGCCACCTGCTGTGCCGCCATCAGCGCAGCCTTGGCATTCAGCGTGTCGAAGATGGTTTCGATGAGGAACAGGTCCACGCCGCCTTCGGCCAGGGCCTGCATCTGTTCGGTGTATGCCTCCAGCAGCTCCTTGAAGGAGAGTGCCCTAAAGGCTGGATTCTCCACATCGGGCGACATGGAGAGGGTCTTGTTGGTCGGTCCCACCGAACCGGCCACATAACGCGGTTTCTCAGGCGTGAGCGCCGTCATGCGGTCGGCTTCGGCACGCGCAATGGCAGCTGCCGCCCGGTTCATCTGCCGTACATAGGCCTCGGTACCATAGTCGGCCTGCGACACGCGCTGGGCATTGAAGGTGTTGGTTTCGATGATGTCGGCCCCGGCCTCCAAATAAGCACGGTGTATTTCGCGGAGCACATCGGGACGCGTCAGGGATATCACGTCATTGTTTCCCAGCAGTCTGACAGGCCAGTTGGCAAACACTTCACCGCAGAAATCTTCTTCGCTGAGCGCATAACGCTGTATCATGGTGCCCATGGCACCGTCCAGAATAAGTATGTTTTGTATGCTGGGAATCATAGGGTCAATGCATTATAAGTAGGTGTTTAAAATTAGTTTATATGATTAGTAGGACGTTAGTTTGTATCATGTGTACTCTCTTGGGCGCATTTTGCTCTCTGGTTCTCAGTCACATAGCCCGCTATGCTCCTTCAAACCAAAGAGCAAACTGCATCC
>CALZRA010000099.1 GCA_945828345.1 uncultured Bacteroidales bacterium | reverse complement strand
TGAGCTATGCCGAGCGCAGCCAATCTTATTCAAAGATTGTGCAAGTGAGAGCAGAAAACCAAGGCCCGCTTGTTATCAAACAATGAAACAAGCGGGCTGGCGCCCGCTCTTATCCTATGTGGCGGGCTGGAAGCCCGCCCTCCCAGTCGTTAGCGCTTCAAGCCGGCGGTTATCAAGCTAATCTGAGGCGACGGTGCACTGGGAGGGCGTGGCAAAGGCCCGCCTGTTGTCAAGCCAATCTGAAGCGACAGTGCACAGGGAGGGTGTTCAAGGTTCGTTATGCTCCTTTATATACGCTTTTTTAAAGTCGAAAAAATCGTTCAACCCTTCAGCCAACCCTTTATTATGTTTGATTCTCAGAAGGAAACTGGCTGAAGGGTTTTGTTCTCAAACCCTTCAGGCTATTCAGCCAACCCTTCAGCCACGATCAGGCCGGGCGCAGGCAAACAGCCTCTTCACAAGGCCCCAGGCTTAGGTAAGACAGAGGCTGGGCCAGACGTGACAACTCGCCGAGTTGTCGCACCCAAGTCTGGACTTGTTTGCATGAAATCAGGGAGAACAGGAAAACAGGATTGCGCTGAAAGGAAAGTCACGGCTGAACCTTCCTGAAGGGTTTGAAAACAAAATCCTTCAGCCATTTCCCTTCTGAGAATCAACCATAATGAAGGGTTGGCTGAAGGGTTGAACGATTTTCAGAGACTAATTTTGCGTATATAATGAGGGGGTGTCAGGTTATATGAGCAACGCAAAAAGAAAACCCATCGGAACAGCAGCCAGACTCCTTTTCAGTAGAAGATATCTGACATTGGAGTTGCAGTACTACTCCTTCGGCCGAGAAGTTCATTGCCGGGTTTTGTTTCGTATAATTCGGTGAATTATCGCGTTGAGCTGTTCGTTGTATGACAGGGAGTGCGGGTGAGAACCAAGCCGAAGAAAACTCCGCAGGATTTGCTTTTGCCTGGCCGGGCCGCAGCCTGTCTGATGCATGGTAAGGGCTAATTACGTAAAAAATAAAGCTTTTTTTTGGCTCGTATGTGGCCAAGTGGTATCTTTGCTTGCAAATTTTTAAAACATGGGATTGTTCTCTAATTTATTCAAGCATAAGAAACAGGCCAATGAGGCTGGTTGGCGCGTGGGCGGCATGGAGGATTTCATGATGCTGATTCGCGTGTACTACCAGGCTGTCATGGCTGCCAATCTGGGCATCAGTAACCTGGCCGCCCTGCCCGACCTGCGTGTGTTCAAGCAAACACTGCATGTGGCAACGGTGAACAACAAGCTGGGATTGGGCGAGAAAAACAAATGCCGGAAGATGCTGATGGAAATCTATGGGCTTGAGGATAGTTTCTTCAAGGAAATAGACCTAAGCATCAAGAAGCGTTGCCGCAATGTGAACGAGGTGCGCAACTACCTCTTCATGTTCCAAGGTTTCTCGCAGGAGCTGATGATGCTGATGGGCAATTTGATGAAGTGGAAGTTCCGGTTGCCCGGATTCTTCAAGAATGCCCTGCGCGAACTGACTGCCAAGTCGGTGAACCAGGTGCTTACTAAAAATGACTGGAAGGACGACGGCGTGCGCAAATCCTGCCTCGCTGTGCGTCAGTACCAGCAACAACTGGGCTATTCGGCCGAATGGATGACTGCTTATGTATATAATGTGGTCATGCTGGCCAAGAAAGAGCCCAAACCCGACGACAAGGAAGATTAAAGGGGTGTTCTATAAATAAGGTTTTAGGAACAGCCCTGAACCGTGAGCCTCAAAGGCTGATAGCTTTTCATGAAATGGCGTGGCAGGATTGAATGGCCCATCTCGCACACGCAGCAATGACGGGACAATTCTCGCTGGGTCCAGAGCTCGGCTGATTTGTTCATTACCTCTCTCCCCCATATGACCCGTGAACAGGAAACCGCTTTGCGCAACTTTGAAGCACGCGTGCGACAGCTGATGTCGGCGCATGCCGATTTGTTGCGCGAAAATGCTCGCTTGCAAGGCGAGCTGGAAGTATGCCGGGGACAATTAGATGAGGCTCACAAGGAGATAGAACAGCAGAAACGGAATTATGCGCTGCTCAAGACTGCCCGCATGATTGAGGTGAGCGGTGACGATGTCAAGGCATCGAGAGCACGTGTAGCCAAGCTGATTCGCGAGGTCGACAAGTGCATCGCCCTGCTCGACGTGTAGGGTGCTGGACTGCCCTTGGCGGCTGGACATCAGCCCATGGGCGGACCGCGTGATTCGAATCAAACTGCATGACAAACAAGTAAAGCATGGAATCTGGCAACGACAAACTGGTCATTCAGCTGATGGTGGGCAAGCAAATCTATCCCATCACCGTGAAGCGCGAGCAGGAGGAAATATACCGCAAGGCTTCGCGCATGATCAACGAGAAGTTGGGCCGCTATGAGCAGTCGTACCCCAATCTGGGTTATGAGCGTTATACTTCGGTGGCTTTGCTCGACTTTGCCGTGCAGGTACTGCAATTGCAGGGTCAAAAGGACGACACGCTCTATGCTGACACCGTGCAGCGGCTTACTGCCGAGCTTGACGAACTGCTGTGCAAAAAGCCGGATGACCGTTGATGTCCGGCTTATAGTCCCTACTTCCCCCTTACACTGCTTTAGGGCTTGCCGCTGCCAGATTGCTGTCAGGCGGAACAAAGATGTGTGGGAAGAACTTGTCTGGTCGGGTGAATGACAATGACAATTCACTTGATTTCAATTAAATCCATACCAAAAACAATGCTCGAAACAATACTGATAGTCGTCAGCTTGCTCGTCGGAGCAAGTGGTGGGTATGCCTTCTTCCGCTATGTGCTGAAGAAGAAATACCTGCGCATGATTGACAACGCCAACAAAGAGGCTGAGGTCATCAAAGAGAAAAAGCTCCTCGAAGTGAAGGAGAAGTTCCTGAACAAAAAGGCCGAACTCGAAAAGGAGGTGCAGCAGCGCAACCAGCGCATCCTGCAGGTCGAGAACAAACTGAAACAGCGCGAAATCGGCCTGAACCAGCGTCAGGAAGAGCTCGGTCGCCGCAAACAGGAGCTTGACAACACGCAGAACCGGCTGAACAACCAGCAGCAGAACCTTGTCCGTAAGGAGGAGGAACTGGAAAAGTTGCAGCTCAAGGAGCGCGAAAAGCTGGAGGAGCTGAGCGGACTGTCGGCCGAAGAGGCCAAGAAGCGGCTCATCGATTCGCTCAAGGACGAGGCCCGCAGCAATGCCCAGAGCTACATCAATGACATCATGGACGATGCCAAGCTCACGGCCAACAAGGAGGCCAAGCGCATTGTCATACAGACCATACAGCGTGTGGCCACCGAGACTGCCATCGAAAACAGCGTGACGGTGTTCCACATTGAGAACGATGAGGTGAAGGGCCGCATTATCGGACGCGAAGGCCGCAACATCCGGGCACTCGAAGCTGCTACAGGCGTAGAAATCGTGGTGGACGACACACCCGAAGCTATCGTGATCAGTGCCTTCGACCCTGTTCGCCGCGAAATATGCCGCCTGGCACTCCACCAGCTCATTGCCGACGGGCGCATTCATCCAGCCCGCATCGAAGAGGTGGTGGCCAAGGTGAAGAAGCAGGTTGAAGAGGAAGTCATCGAAACCGGTAAGCGCACTGCCATCGACTTGGGCATTCACGGCCTGCATCCCGAGCTGGTGCGCATAGTCGGCAAGATGAAGTACCGCTCTTCTTACGGCCAGAACCTCCTGCAGCATGCCCGCGAAACGGCCAACCTGTGTTCGGTCATGGCTGCCGAACTGGGATTGAATCCGAAGAAGGCCAAGCGTGCCGGTCTGTTGCATGACATTGGCAAGGTGCCTGATGAAGAAAGCGAACTGCCGCACGCACTCTACGGTGCCAAGCTGGCTGAAAAGTACAAGGAGAAGCCTGAAATCTGCAATGCCATTGGGGCGCACCACGATGAAATGGAGATGACTTCGCTGTTGGCTCCCATTGTGCAGGTGTGTGATGCCATCAGCGGTGCCCGTCCCGGTGCCCGCCGTGAGATTGTCGAGGCATACATCAAGCGACTCAACGACCTTGAACAGATCGCGTCGAGCTATGAGGGCGTGACCAAGACCTACGCCATTCAGGCCGGTCGTGAGTTGCGTGTCATTGTCGGTGCCGACAAGATTGACGACAAGCAGATTGAAACGCTCAGCGCTGACATCGCCCGCCGCATTCAGGACGAGATGACTTATCCCGGTCAGGTGAAGATTACCGTGATTCGTGAAACCCGTTCCGTAAGCTACGCGAAATAAATCAACCCCCATTCCTGGGTTTATAGGTGTAAGGGGTGTTCTATAAAACCTGAATTATTCAAGTGTCGCAAATAGTTGCAGATAGTTGACAAGGGTTTAAGGCACGGGCTGAAGGCCCAACAAGCGCATAGCCCAGGGCAACGCCCTGGGTAGAACGAGGCGATAAAGTGCGCCCTGCAAGGGCAAAAGCGTTTGATGACAAGCGTTACAAACAGACGCTTTTGCCCCTTCGGGGCGCACTTTACGGCGGTTAACCTACCCAGGGCGTTGCCCTGGGCTATGCGCTCGATGCCCCTTCGGGGCGTGCCTTGAACCCTTGTCAACTGACGGCAACGACCTGCGAAAGTTGAATTTATTTATAGAACACCCCTTATATGTTTTAGCCTTGAAATAGAAAGAGATAATCAAACACGTTCTGCTCATGAAAAGTCCCTGGTTCTGGATTCCCACCATTTACACTGCCGAAGGCATCCCCTATGTCATAGTCATGGCTGTAGTTACTGTCATGTACGGCAGGTTGGGCTTGTCGAATGCCGAGATAGCCCTCTACACCTCCTGGCTCTATTTGCCTTGGGTCATCAAGCCCTTCTGGAGCCCCTTGGTTGATCTCTTCCGCACCAAGCGCTGGTGGATTCTCACCATGCAGTGGCTGCTGGCCGTTTCGCTGGCAGGCATCGCCTTCACGTTGCAGACATCAAACTACGTGCAATGGTCATTGGCAATCTTGTGGTTAGTGGCCTTCAGCAGTGCCACCCACGACATAGCTGCCGACGGCTTCTACATGCTGGCATTAGACGCCAAGGAGCAAGCCTTCTTTGTGGGCATACGCTCCACTGCCTACCGCATAGCTTCGATTGTCGGCCAGGGTTTGCTGGTCATGGTGGCCGGCTTTCTGGAATCACGTTACATTCCGGTGCGTGCCTGGAGCTACACCTTCCTGTTGGCTGCTGCCGTGTTTGCCCTGCTCTTCCTGTTGCACTGCTGGTTGCTGCCCAAGCCCGCCAGTGACCATGCTCGGCAGCAGGTATCTTTGGCCGATACGCTCCAAACCTTCAAGCAGTTCTTCGAAAAGCCGCAGATTGTGGTGGCCCTGCTGTTCATCCTGCTCTATCGCTTGCCAGAGGCTCTGTTAGTGAAGATATGTCCGCTCTTTTTGTTGGACAGTCCTGCCCATGGCGGCCTGGGCCTTTCCACAGGCGATGTAGGTCTGGTGCAGGGCACCATTGGTGTGATAGGTCTGACCTTGGGCGGCATTCTGGGCGGTGTGCTGGCAGCCGATTGTGGCGGTTTGAAACGTTGGCTGTGGCCCATGGTGTTAAGCATTACCCTGCCCGATACCGTATACATAGCCTTGGCCTATTTTCAGCCTGAAGGACTCACGTTGCTCAGTGTGGCAGTCTTTATCGAGCAGTTCGGCTACGGCTTGGGCTTCACCGCCTATATGCTCTATCTCATGTACTTTGCCCGTGGTCCGTTGTCAACGGCCCATTATGCCTTCTGTACCGGTTTCATGGCCCTGGGCATGATGCTGCCCGGCATGGTTGCAGGTTATCTGCAGGAAGCCGTGGGCTATCTCAACTTCTTCATCATTGCCACCCTGCTTTGCATCCTGACCTTCTGGGTAGCCAGTTTGGTGAAGATAGAAGACGACTTCGGCGAGGAGCCGCGTCGTTAGCGCACACCCCTACAAAGGGTATATGAGAGCAGGGAATAGTAGAGAGAAGAAACCTTCAAGCTTGCAAACAATTATCGTGTATGGCTGGAACAGACAATGTACCTGAAATGCGTCCTGCATTGGATGAGATACGCAGGACGGACGAGAGCGGACGGGCGTATTGGAGTTCGCGTGACCTGTGTAATGCCATGGGCTACTCAGCCTATTGGAAATTCCAGCATGTGATAGACAAGGCTGTCAAGATAGCGAGCGAAAAAGGCATGAATGTGGATGAGCATTTCAACCATGCGGTTGAGATGTTCAAGGTGGGAAACGGTGCTTTCCGCAAGGTCGAAACCTTTCATCTCTCGCGCATGGCTTGCATGATTATAGCCGAGAGTGCAGACACTCGGAAGGTGTCGGTCAAGCAGGCAAGGGAGTATTTCGGAAAGGCGGTGTCTACGACGGAACTGATGCAAAACTCTGTGATTTCCAATATACTTCTGTATAAGACAGCGCAGGGAGATACTAAAGTTGAAGTCATCTTCAATAGCGAAACCTTCTGGATGTCGCAGAAGCGTATGGCGGAATTGTTTGGTGTGGATGTAAGAACAGTCAGCTATCACTTAGGACAAATTTACGAGTCTGGCGAACTGACTAAAGAGGCAACTATCCGAAAAATTTGGATAGTTCAAAATGAAGGTGAGCGTGACGTGGAGCGCAGTCCTTTGTTCTATAACCTGGATGCCATCATCGCCGTAGGCTATCGTGTGAACAGTTATCAGGCCACCCAGTTCCGCATTTGGGCCACCTCAGTCCTGAAGGAGTTTCTCGTCAAGGGATTTGTGTTGGACGATGAGCGGCTGAAGCAAGGCAGGCATTTCGGCAAGGACTACTTCGACGACTTGCTGGAGCGCATCCGTGAGATACGTACCTCAGAACGCCGGTACTATCAGAAAATCACAGACATCTACGCAGAGTGCAGTGCGGATTACGATGCCAAGTCGGAATCCACCCAATCGTTTTTCAAGACGGTGCAGCACATGATGCATCTGGCTGTTACCCGCCACACGGTAGCAGAGATAGTCTATAACCGTGCCGATGCCGAAAAGCCACACATGGGACTCACCACGTGGAAGAAGGCGCCCCATGGCCGGGTGCAGAAGTCCGACACCATAGTGGCCAAGAACTACCTGTCTGATACAGAGCTGAGCCAGCTCAACAGCATCACGACCTCCTTCCTCGACTTTGCCGAGGCACGTGCCCAGCGGCACATCATCACAACCATGGAGGACTGGCGCAAGCGTCTGGAACAGTTCCTTGCAGCCATGGACTATGAGGTAAATGCCACAGCAGGAAGCGTTTCGCAAGAACAGGCAAGAGCGAAAGCCTATGAAGAATACGAGAAATACAAAGTCATCCAAGACACCACGTATGTCTCTGACTTTGACCGTTTCATCTATGGCAGTGACGAAGATACCCTGCTCCCCTTCGACCTGCATCTAAAGGGAAGCTGACTTTTCATACCTGTCTAAAATAAGGGAGCGTTGATGCTATTCAGATAAAACATCAACGCTCTCATCGTATTATTGCTGCCTACGCATGTTCAAACCGCAAGAGGATATGGCTGATTTTTTCATACATACGTGTTACAAAAAGTCTAATTATCGACAATGCTCCTTTAGCAGTTATTCTTCGTAGGCATAAATGTAACTAGGATTTTGCACCAAAGCGCTGTTTCCTGCCAGCGCATCGTATGGGATTGGCAGATTCTTATGTGTAAATGAGCGAAGATAGCCAAGTTGAACGAAATCTGTACCATCGAGTTGGTTGTAGCGAATCATATCAAACCATTCCTCGTAGTTTTCTGCGCTTAATTCCATGTACTTGTGACGGAATATTTGCATCAGCAGATTGCTGTCCGTTATCGTATTCACATAGTCAGGGTCATAACCAGCACGGTCGGTTATGACTTTCAGGCTATTTCGGGCATCATCATTTTTAGACTGCCTAGCCTCAGCTTCAGCCTTTATTAGGTAGGCCTCAGCCAGTCGGATAAAATAGTATGGATTACAGTCGCTTCCGTTTGTCATTTTCATGTATTTCCTTATGATTGTTTCAGAGCCACCTTCCCACTCATCTGTAATGAAAACAGATGCATAGCGTGGATCCATACCTTCTCCAGAACCATAGTCACCATCCTCAGCCTCGCCAACTAATTCATCTGCAATCGTCTGGAGCGTATATCCGAACCCATTGTAATAAAAGTCGAAGAATACTCCAGTAGATATAGTTTCTTGTGGATAAGATGTATAGACAGAAAACAATAATTCGGGAGAATCATAGGCCTTTTCGAATATGTCACCATAGTTGTCTTCCAAAGTAATGCCTTTCTGAGTACATTCTGTGATAGCAGCATTCGCAAAGAATTCGGCAGCAGCAAAGTCGTGTTGATAAAGTTTCACTTTCGCCTTGAGTAGTTTCGCAGCAACCCTGTTTGCTTTATAATTTACGAAATCCTCTCCTGGTGCCTGCGCAATAGCTATGTCAAGGTCGGAGTTGATCAATTCAAAGCAAGCCTTTACAGAAGAGCGAGCTTTTCCAACGTTGCTATTCACTGGGGTGTCATAAAGCACAATGCCATATTCAGAGCTATCATCCCAAAATTCGCCAAATGATCGTAGCAACATGAAATTGGCAAATGCACGGTTGAAATAGGATTCGCCCAAGATTTCAGCTTTACGTTCCACACTTAGGCCCTTCGGAGTGGCACTTGGCAAACCATTTATGATACTATTTGCTTGATTTACTACTAAATACAGATTTTTGTAATAATTGAGTACCAAAGCAGATTTAGAACTTACGTCGTTTATCTTAAATTCATAGGCACTTGCCACTGGTGAATTATTGGATGTGCGAGTGAGTAGGAACATGCAATTACGCATCTGTGTAACTCCGTCACCACGCCAAGGTTGGTACATTCCATTTGCTAATGCCTCTACAGAATTGGCATCTACAAACACGTTCTTGTCAGTCAATACATATTCAGGGTCAATGTCGCTGACAGAACCAAGCTGGTCGCAAGAAGTAAGGGCCAACAGGGGAATTGAATATAATAGTTTCCTGAGTTTCATATGATTTTCCTTTTAGATTAGAACTGTAAATTGAAGCCAAATAAAATTGACTTACTGAGAGGATAAGGGTCGGTGTTGCGTCCCATGTATGTAACTCCCGGGGCCAAAGTCTCGGGGTCAAGTCCTGGCCAGTCTGTAATAGTGAACAGGTTGGTTGCAGTAACGAAGACATTTGCACCATTGATATGGTATTTCTTCAGGAATCTTGTGGGAATCTGATATGAAACGTACATGAACGGCTTTCGCCAAAGGGAATGAAAATGGTGCAACT
>CALZRA010000098.1 GCA_945828345.1 uncultured Bacteroidales bacterium | reverse complement strand
AACTGCTGTTTCCCTTGTTGATGAATATGCCCATAGTATTTGTTGTTATGGCAAAAGCTGCATTGCCTTGCGCCCGGCCAGCAGGCTCACCGGCATGCCGCTTTGTTGCCCTTGCAAATGTAGATAAAATCCGCGAGCTTCTACACCGGCACCATAAAGAAATCGTTTTTCCTTAGAGGAAAGCCTCTTTTTCAAACGGCAAGCGCTGAAGTCGCGAACCTTGCTGGTCGACACGGACCTGCCTCTCTCCCCAACCTGCCGTTTGAGATCGGAAAACTATCGACTGCCGGATTGGGGGGACGCGGCACGCCGGTTAATTGCGAAGACACGAAATGGGAACGACCAGTACGCCGTCGGGCCGACGGTAAGCGTACCGGCCCACTCCGGTCAGCACCATCATGAACGAAGGGCTTTTCATCTTGGTAGTGTCTATCAGTGCGGCCAGCGTGGCGAGCGTTCTTGCACCCTCCTCTATCAGTTTGTCTCCGCCCAGCTTGATCTCGACAAGACCGTAAGAGCCGTTCCGGAGGTGGACGACTGCATCGCACTCCAAACCGTTCTTGTCTCTGTAGTGGTAAACACTTCCGTCTATAGACTCGGCATACACGCGAAGGTCACGCACGCACAATGTCTCGAACATGAGGCCCATGGCATCCAAATCGTTGACCAGGTCGTTGGGTCCCAATCCCAATGCGGCTGTTCCGATGCAAGGATCAATGTAGTATCGGGTGTCGCCAGTCCTGATAGCGGTCTTGCTTCGTATGTTGGGATTCCAGGCCGGCATGTCTTCGATGACGAACGTCCGCTTCAAGGCTTTGATATAGTCGTAAACGGTATTGTCTGACAATTCACTGCTGTCGTTTGCCTTGATGTCTGCGAGTATGGTGCCAATGGTTGCCCCTGTTCCTTGGTGTCGCGCATACGACCTCATCAACAAACGCACACGAATCGGGTCTCTCGACACGCCGTCCACGCGCGACACGTCCGAATCGGCCACCACATCGTAATAGTCAAAGGCTTGACCCAACGCATCTTTGTCTGACAGGCCCAGTGCGCCTGGCCATCCTCCACGGCAAATCAGGAAGGCGAGTTGGTCGATTTCCATCCGATTCTCTCCCTCTACTCTTGCCGGGTTGCTGAACAGGCCGGACAAACTGACTTCACCATTAGACTCACCCGATTCGAACAGCGACATCGGCCGCATCAGTAGCTTGGCAAATCGCCCCACGCCGGAATGTACGATGTCGGCTGTCTGTGCCGGAACGCTGCTACCTGTCAGTATGAACTGCCCCATGCCTTCTGAATGGTCTACATCAAACCTGACGGCATCCCATATTGTCGGAGCGACCTGCCACTCGTCGAGCAAGCGGGGACGTTCGCCCTTGAGCAGGTGTTTGATGCTGACTTCGGCTATGCGGGCCACTTCCGGGTCTGCCATATACAGCATGCTGGCTGCATGTTGCTCGGCTGTTGTGGTCTTTCCGCACCATTTTGTTCCTTCTATCAGGACTGCTCCTTTTCGCCTCAAACGTGCCTGTAGCATGTCGTCGACTAACCTTTTCTTATATGCTTTCTTTCTCATGTCTTATCTGGAGCTTTAATTGTATCGCTTGTATTTGATTCTCCGCAACAAAGGTATGGAGTTTGTTTGGAACAATCAAATATTTTCTCACTTATTTGGGAACTTGGCGCATTTCCGTTTGGGAACTTGGCGCATTTCCGTTTGGGAACTTGGCGCGTTTCTGTTTGGGAACTTGGCGCATTTCCGTTTGGGAACTTGGCGCATTTCCGTTTGGGAACTTGGCGCGTTTCCGTTTGGGAACTTGGCGCGTTTCCGTTTGGGAACTTGGCGCGCAGTGACGATTCCAGCCTTCGCTTGGGTGGGAGGTTCCAAGGCTTTTTCATACGCTCTCCGTTCTGGTAGAAAAGAAAAAAGGAGTTTGCAGGGATACCGCTCGGACGGCGCGTCACGCTGTCCGAACTGCATCGCTGCAAACTCCTTTGTCTTCTTCAAGGGTCGCCCCGTCTTCCGGGTCTGCCACCTGCCTGTCGGTTCGTTATCCGTAGATGATTTTGCCGTTTTCGTCCTCGTAGGGCTTGAGGTCCTTGGCATACTGGTTCATGGCGCGCAGGCTCATACCCATGCTGGAGAAGCCGCCGTCGTGGAAGAGGTTCTGCATGGTAACCTTGCGGGTGAAGTCTGAGAACATCATGACGCAGTAGTTGGCACACTCTTCGGCATTGGCGTTGCCCAGCGGCGACATCTTGTCGGAGAAGTCCATCATGTTGTCGATATCCTTGATGCCCTTGCCTGCCGTGGTAGCCGTGGGACTCTGCGAAATGGTGTTCACGCGCACGTGCTTTTCGCGTCCATAGATGTAGCCAAACGAGCGGGCGATACTTTCAAGCATACTCTTGGCGTCGGCCATGTCGTTGTAGCCGAAGAAGGTGCGCTGCGAGGCCACATAGGTCAGGGCTACCACCGAACCATACTCGGCAATGGCATCCATCTTCTTGGCCACCTGAAGCATCTTGTGGAAGGAGATGGCCGAAATGTCGAGCGTCTTCTGCAGGTAGCCGTAGTCCAGGTCGTCATAGGTACGGTGCTTGCGCACATTGGGGCTCATGCCGATGGAGTGGAGCACAAAGTCGATTTTTCCGCCCAACACCTGCATCGACTCTTCAAACACCTTCTGCAGGTCCTCCACGCTGGTGGCATCGGCGGCAATGACCGTTGCGCCGATTTGCTCGGCGAGCTTGTCGAGCGTACCCATGCGCAGCGCCATGGGCGTATTGCTCAGCGTGAGCTGTGCACCTTCCTCGGCGGCCTTCAGGGCCACTTTCCACGCAATCGAATCTTCATTGAGCGCGCCGAAAATGATGCCGCGCTTGCCTTTCAGTAAGTTGTGAGTCATTCTTGTCTTGGTTTGTGATTTGATTTTCGTGCGCAAAAGTAGGCAAAATGTGCAATCTCTCCAAGACTTGACGCGCTTAAAGGCTGTAAGGCATCACTTTTTTCGGCATAAGCAGCCAAAATGCTTGGCGGGCTTGTCAACGGCGGCGTGTCCAGATGATGATGACCACGGCCGGAATGATAAGCGCGATGCCCGTGAGCACCTGCCAGGTAAAGGCTTCGGCGAACACCAAGCACCCTATGACCACTGCCGTCAGGGGTTCGAGCGCACCGATTACGGCGGTCATGGTGCTGCCTATGCGTTTTACCGACACCACGAGACACACGTTGGTCACGATGGTGCATATCAGCGCGAGTGCCGTGAGGTTGCCGAACTGTACGGTGTTGGCTATGGGCTGGAAGGTGTTCTGCCGCAGGGCCTCGGCCAGAAAGATGAGGGCACCGATAAACATGATGTAGAACACGAGCTTCAGGCTGTCCATATGGGCCGCACGCGAGCGGTTCACGCGGATGAGGTAGAGGGCGTAACACACGGCCGAAATGAGCACAATCACCACGCCGCGCAAGCTGGTCTGCCCGGTCGGGTCCCACGACAGGATGCCCACGCCTGCCACGGCCATGACAATGGCCAGCACCGTGCTGAGGCGGCGGGCCTCATGGTAGAAGGTCATCATCATCACCGCTGTCACCACGGGGTACATGAAGTGCAGCGTGGTGGCCACACCGCTCGACATGTAGTTGTAGCCTTCAATGAGAAAGAGGGCCGAACCGTCGGAGATGAAGGACAGGTAGATGAGTGTCACCAGTTCACCGCGCGTGATTTTGAAGTCCTGGCGGCGCAACAGCATGACGAGGCCCACAACCAAGGCGGCGAAGCCGAAACGATAGAACAGGATGGAGGGGTCTGACATGAGGTTGGCTTCGTCGCCCTGCTTGATGGGCAGGGTGAAAAAGGGGATGAAGCCATAGCAAACGGCAGCCGCAATGGCGGCTAACGTGCCGGTGAGAGCTACGTTTTTCATGGTATAATAACAAGTTTGCGGTCTGTCACCAAGCGTTGAAGTGGATATTGTCGGAGTTATACTTGTCCTTGGGGGTGGGATTGCCCTCGGGATAGCCGATAGGGATGAGGTTGAGCGGCACGATGTGTTCGGGCAGGCTCAGGGCCTGGCTCACGGCCTGCACGCGCTCGTCGTAGGGGTACACGCCGGTCCACACGGCTCCCAGCCCCATGGCCTCGGCCACTAACAGCAGGTTCTCGGTGGCTGCCGAGCAGTCGAAGGTCCAGTTGGTCGAGGGCTTGCCTTGGTCGTCGGTCACGCTCAGGTCGCCACACACCACCACGGCTGCCGCAGCCTGCGGCAGCATCTTGGCATAGGGCAGCTGCCCGGCCAGTGCCGAGAGGGCCGCCGTATCGTCGACGACCACAAACTTCCAGGGCCTCATGTCGCGACCCGTAGGTGCGGCCATGGCGGCACGCAGCAGGGTGTCGAGCTGTTCGCGCGTGACCTTGCGGTCGGCATAGGCACGCACACTCTTGCGGTTCAGGATGTTCTGAAATACAACTGAAGCCTTGCTTTCGGCAGCGGCGGGCTGCCCTTCGCTCTGGCTTACATAGACTAAGCGCACCAGTGTGGCCAACAAGGCAAAGGCCAACACGAGCGAAACGATTTTGTACTTGTTCATGGAAAACGTTTTTGAAAAAATGATTCCTTTCTTTCAGGCCGGGCAGCTAACCGCACGCATGGACTGCCTCCCGACGCTTGTGCCGCAAAGCCTAACTGGCAGGGCTTTCTTGGATAGACTTGTCATCTTCCGAAAGGTCGAGCAAGGCTCCGACGGGACAACAGCATTTGCACCACAGGTTGGGCACAAACAGGCTGGCCACCACAAATGTCCCGGCCAGCACGAGCACCACGGGCGAGGCCGAGACCAGCATGAAGGCCGTGAAGGGCTCGTAGTCGAGCAAGAAGGCTCCCACGCCCGTCCACAGGCTCAGCAGCAACACAGCCAGCACGCCCATGCGCACACGGCGCATCCACTTGTAGACTTTCGGCCCGCAGGGCACCTTGGGCAGCAGAGGCAAGCGGGCTGCCAGCTCCTGTAGGCTGCCGAAGGGGCACACCCAGTTGCAGTAGTGCCGCTTGCGGCCCAGCCAGGGCATGAGCAGGGCCACGGCCAGCATGAGCACGGCGGGCAGGTAGAGCAGCGGGTCGAGTCCGTTGGCCACCCAGCCGCGCAAGAGCGAGAGCGAAAGGAACTGGCCGCACCAGAATCCCGTCACCCCCACATTGAGCAACAGCACTGTCACCCGCACGGCCTTGCGTCCACAGCCTAACCAAGCCGCCAGCACACCGAGCAGCAGCACCATGGCCACTGCCGCCGTTCGCAGCCAGCCCACAGCCGGCGCATCGGTGCGGCGGCCTTCGGCCTCCACATAGGCGGCCAGCGTTTGCTGTACATTACGCACAATGGCCATGCTCGAATAGGTAGCTCCGCTCACGGCATCGACTTTCAGGGCTGCGGCCTCAGCCGCGGTCAGGCCCTGCCAGTGGGGTGCCGTACCGTTCCACGCCGATTCGAAGAAATCGGGCGTTTCGTCGTTGTCGGCTGCCGCCGTCTGCACCACCTTCCCCGTCCGGTCCACATAGACGAACACGGGAGTAGGTCCCGCAAACCCTTCGATGTCCCGAGCGTAGGGCGCACTGCTGAGCACCACGCCGAGCTTATTACCGTCAGCGGCACACACCATCCACGAGGCGGAATCGCGCGGCTGCAACTTCACGCTCTGTCCATCGAGCGTCAGGCGTGCCAGCTGTTCGGCATCGGGGGCGGCAAAGGCGGCCTGCCGCGTGCTGTCGGTCATGGCCGCAGGGCCTATGTCGTGGCCAAGCAGGCGGCCCGTCCAGACGGCGGCCGAACAGAGCAGCAAGAACACCACCAACAGGGACAGCGTATGTTCCAACAAGGATTTGTACATAGAGTTCTTATGTATGAAGGTTATGAGGGAGAGGGGAAGGTTATGAGGGGAAGCCAAGGTTCGCATGTCGCTGCCGTTAGTTGACAAGCGTTCAAGGCACGGGCTGAGAGCCCGCGCAAGGTGAGAGCAGAACATCAAGCTCGCTTGAATGTTATGCCGAGCCGCAGCCGGGCTTATCAAAAGCCCAACAAGCGCATAGCCCAGGGCAGCACCCTGGGTAGGTTTACCGCCGCTAACGCGCCCTGCAAGGGCAAAAGCGTTTGTTAATAACGCTTGTCATCTAATGCTTTTGCCCCTACGGGGTGTACTTCATTGTCTTATTCCACCCAGGGTGCTGCCCCGGGCTATGCGCTTGTTGCCCCTTCTTTAAGTGCCTTGAACGCTTGTTGACCGTCACGCCCCTTCCCGCAGGAAGTCCAGACTCTCAAACACGTCCTCCTTCGTGAGGTGGCAGTTCAGCTTGATGTCTCCTATACCGCCCAGCAGTGTGAAGTTGATTTCTCCTCCCAGGTTCTTCTTGTCGTGCTGCATGTAATCGTAGAGGGTTTCATAGTCCTGACAGCTGAAGTCAAACGAGCCGTAGTTTTGACGTATGAAAGCGGCTGTCTGATGCAGCTGTTGCGTACTGAAACCCATGTGCTTCGCACTCAGGTACAGCTCGCACAGCAGGCCCCAGGCCACAGCATAACCGTGCAGCACGGGCCGTCCCTTTTCGAGAGCCAGGCTTTCGAGGGCGTGGCCCACGGTGTGTCCGAGGTTCAGGGCCTTGCGTAATCCTTTCTCGTGGGGGTCTGCGCTCACAATGCGCTGCTTGGTGCCGACGCTCTGGTTGACCAGGTTGAGCAGCTCCGTGTAGTCGAGGTTCTCCAGGTCGAAACGCAGGTGTTCGGCCCACATGCTCTCCGATTCGAGCAGCGCGTGCTTCAACATTTCGGCATAGCCCGAACGCAGGTTCTGCTGGTCGAGGGTGAGCAGGAAGTTGATGTCGACTATGACGGCTTCGCTCTCGCAGAAACAGCCCACTTCGTTTTTGAGTCCGTTGAAGTTGATGCCTGTCTTTCCGCCCGCTGCGGCATCGACCATCGAGAGCAGCGTGGTGGGAATGTTCACAAACCGGATGCCGCGCTTGAAGGTGGCTGCGGCAAATCCGCCCAGGTCGGTCACCATACCGCCGCCCAGGTTGATGAGCAGCGAATGGCGTGTGGCCCCGCCTTCCGACAGGCTCTGCCACACGTGGGCCAGGCTCTCCAGCGTCTTGTGGCTGTCGGTGGCCCCGATGGTGATGACCTTGGCTTCGGCCAACTGCGTGTTGCCTTCAACCAGGCGGGGCAGGCACAGCCGCCGGGTGTTGTTGTCGACCAACACGAACACGCGGTCGGGATTTATGAGGCCCACCAAGCGGCTGAGGTGGTCAGCGAGGCTTTTCGTGAGAAAAGAGATTGGCATAGGAAGAATAATATTAGATGTATGTATGCGGAATGATGGGCTGACTGCTGCCCTGCGGCCTGTCAGCCCTCGCCGCCTGCCTCGAAGGCTTCCACAGCATGGCGGTAATGCTCGGGTACTTCGGCTGACTGCTGGGTCTTCAGGTTGAAGCATACCATCACCGTGCTACACTGGCAGACAACCTGCTGCGTGAGGCGGTTGACGGCACGCTGCTGGAGGGTGAAGCTCTTGTGGCCCAGGTGCGACACGCGGGTTTCGACCACGATCTCGTCGCCATAGAAAATGGGCAGTATGAAGTCGGCGTTGATGTTGGCTATCACGGGCACTACCTCGGCGGCGCGGTAGTCCACCTTGAGCACCTGGCGCAAATACTCTTCCTTGCCCAGGTCGTAGTAGGCAAAGTAGGCGTTGTTGTTCACATGGCCGTAGCGGTCCACGTCGTTGAAGCGGATCTGCACGGGCAGGCTGTGGTGAAAGACCACCTGGGGTTCTACTTGTTCGTTCATCATGGAGGGGAGAGGGGGAAAAAATCAGAAGGGCCTCAGCCAGTCGTGCGCCAGGGCCTTCATCTTCATGCGGTCGGGCACCATTTCGAGGGTCAGTTCGTCAATGCGGCACAGCTCTCGCAGGGCCACGATGCCCAGCTGTTCGTCGGTGCCATGATTGTCGAGCAACACAAACAGCCTCATGTGCGCATCAACCACCTGCACGGCTCCCTTGTGGTAGTCGGCAGGCTCGCCGCCCTCGGTCAGGACCGCGCGCACAAAGGCGTATAGCTCATCGACAAAGTCGTTTATCTCGTCTGGCTGGGCAAACATGGCGTGGTTGTGTGGAATGGAGTAGCAAAAGTACTTCTTTTTTCGTACAGCAGGGCACTCTTCACACAAATTTAATACGCGCGCTCCGCCAAAGCCCGGCAAATTGTCTTAACATTGCACCGCCAAAACGACCATACGGCAGGCTGCGGCCTCACCCGTACCCGCCTGTGGCCGTGCAACCATCTCATCTCTAACACTCCACTACATGGCTACCAAAATCTTAGTGGTCGACGACGAACCCGACCTGCGCGAAATCCTGCAATGCAACCTCGAAAACGCCGGCTATGCCGTCGACACGGCCGAAAGCGCCGAACAGGCTCTGGAACTGCTCACCCCGCAGCACGCTCTCATTCTGCTCGATGTGATGATGGCCGGCATGTCGGGCTTCGCCATGGCCGAAAAGCTGCGCAAGGAACTGCATAACCCGGTGCCCATCATCTTCCTCACGGCGCGCGACACTGAGAAGGACCTGTTGGTGGGATTCTCATCGGGCGGCGATGACTACATTTCCAAGCCCTTTTCGCTCCACGAGGTTCTGGCCCGCGTCAAGGCGGTGCTGCGCCGCAGCCCTGCCCAACCGGCCGAGAACCGCCTGCAGGCCGGACCGCTCACCATCGACATGACGCGCAAGCTCGTCGAGGTAGAAGGACAGCAGCTCAAGCTCTCGCCCAAGGAGTTTGGCATCCTGTGCCTGCTCATGCAACATCCGGGACGGGTCTTCTCGCGCGACGAGATTCTGGCCCACGTGTGGCACGGCGAGAGCTACGTGCTCGACCGTACCGTCGATGTTCACATTGCCCGCATCCGCCGCAAGCTCGGCGATGCCGGGGCCTGCCTCACCAATCGGCAGGGCTACGGCTACTGCTTTGACCCGCAAGCCTGAAACTTGGGTTATAAAGGATAAGGTTATGAGGTTATGAGATTATAAGGTTAAGAGGTTATAAAGTCACAGTTGACAAGCGTTCAAGGCACGCCCCGTTGCTGCTGGTTGACAAGCGTTCAAGGCACGCCCCGATGCCGATGGTCAAGCGTTCAAGGCACGCCCCGAAGGGGCAATGAGCGCATAGCCCAGGGCAGCGCCCTGGGTAGAATGAGGCGATGATGCACGCCCCGAAGGGGCAAAAGCGTTTGTCCATAACGCTTGCCTTCTAACGCTTTTGCCCTTTCAGGGCGCATGTGCGGCGGTCAACCAACCCAGGGCGTTGCCCTGGGCTAAGCGCTCGTTGCCCCTTCTTTAAG
This sequence comes from uncultured Bacteroidales bacterium, assembly GCA_945828345.1. Lineage (GTDB taxonomy): Bacteria > Bacteroidota > Bacteroidia > Bacteroidales > Bacteroidaceae > Alloprevotella. The sequence goes on along the minus strand of CALZRA010000098.1, from coordinate 32 downwards.
TTTGCAGTTGTTCAGCGAGCCGTCAGGCGAGC
>CALZRA010000097.1 GCA_945828345.1 uncultured Bacteroidales bacterium | reverse complement strand
CGGGCTGGAAGCCCGCCCTCCCAGTCGTTAGCGCTTCAAGCCGGCTGTTGTCAAGAGAAGTTTCGTTGGGTATAGCCAAGTGCCTTTTTGGAGCCATACTATTCACTTTCAAAAGAAGATATACTTCACCTGCAGTAGAAGATATACTGCTACTGCGATAGAAGATATACTGCTCTGAAAAGGGGGATTTTCGGCAGGTTCTGCTGCTGCCATAATGGTGGCTCAGCTACCATAATATATATTGAGCCATTCGAAGCGGGCGTTGAGCCACTCTTTCAGCGCATCGACATGGGCCATGTAGGCCGCGGTGGCTTCGGCTTCGTTGAGTTCGGTGCTGCCCAGTGTGCCCCACACGCGGTTGTTCAGCAGGGCCGAGGGGAGGAGCTGCTGGGCGGTGGAGTCGATGTAGTCGAAGAATTGTTGGCGGTGGGTGTAATAGTGTGCGAAGCGTTCCTTGACGCGGCTCAGGAAGTCGGCATCTGAGAAGAGCCGTATATACCAGCTGTTTTTGCGTGCCCAGAGTCCGGTGGTGAGGTTGATGCCCTCTGGCCCGTTGGGCAGCTTGTAGTTGCCGTAACTCAGGTCAAAGTCCCACAGGGGACCCATTTTCAGCTTGCCTTCGGGGGCACGGTGCAGGTAACACGAGGTCCAGAAGTTGCAGTCGGGCGTTTTGGTGATTTCGTTGATGAGGTAGCATTCGACAAAGGAGTCGGTATCGAGATATTTGCGCCAACCCTCTTCGGGGTCTTTGTAGCGGGCCGAGAAGAGGGCCTGTTCGGCCTGGTTCATGAAGTCGCGTATCTGGTTGTATTCCTCGCTGCCAGTCTCTACGTCAGGGTCTTTGATGGTGTAGTGCGTCACGCCGGTGTTGAGGTTGGTCTTGAACCACACATCATCGTCCTCAAGCCGCGAGTCAGGGTCTATTTCGAGCAGAAAACCACCCTCGCCCTCGCCCAGGTCCAGGCGGTTGGGGTCTACGGCTATTTGTTCACACAGGTCATAGGAACCGATGTGCTTGCCGTTGAGCACCACTTCGCATGTGGTCGCGTGGGGCGTGTAGTCGAGCAGCGAGAGCTCTTGGGCCATTTGGAAGGAGAGCTTGTTGCGCAGCAGGGTGTCGTCAAGGTGGTTGGCCAGCAGGATCCAGCGTTTGTGGCTCTTCATGCCGAGCAGTTCGTGGCGGGCATCGAGCTTCAGGGCATAGGGTTTCTTGGGCTGTACCCAGGTGCTGTTGCCCCGTCCGCGCATGGAGAGCGAGCCTTGGTAGTTTTCGCTGCCTTCGGCGGTGAGGAGCGAGAGTTGCACGCCGGTGGTCCATTCGGTCTTGGAGGTGATGGGGTTGGCACCGGGCGTGTTGATAAAGGCAATGGGCTGGCCCGACTGGATGTCAGCGGCATTGAACGACTTGATTTCGACGGCCGACGAGGAAATCTGCACCAGCTCGCCCCGCGCATCGGGCACGGTGAGCACGAGGGCCACCCAGTCGTCGTAAGGTTCGGAGGTGTGGGAGTCCTCGATGATAGCGCGGTATTGTCCTTGCTTGGGCTGTCCGTCGTCGGTGTAGGTCTGCTCCACGCGCGCCAGCCTGAAATGGGTGGGCGGGGTGACGTAAGACGAGGCGCGACTCACGCTGCCCACGCAGTCGAGCTGAATGGCACAGTCGGGACTGTTCACGTTGAGGTCGAACAGCGCGTTTGAGGGATTGACGCGGAACTCTACGGCCACCTGTGCGCCGTAGGACAGTTGAAGCACATTGCCCGTGAGCAGGGCGATGCCTGTAGGGGTGGTATAGGCTTGGGCAAATTCATACTGGTTGCCGTCGGCCAGGGTGATAGTCACCGTGTGGCGCACGTCGTCCTGCTCGATGCTCTGGATGATTTGCGAGGGATTGGCCGGGTAAGGTGTGGGCATTTCCGAGATAACTACGTCGGGGTTGTCGGTGCTGTAGGTCTGGATGACATAGTAACCCTCGCTGTTCACCGTCACGCGCACCGAGAGTCCTGTGGTGCCGACGGCAGGAATGCGGTTCTCGTCCTTGTCGAGCAGGAGAATGAAATTCTGCCCGTTGTCGTACGACACCATCCAGTAGCCGTCCTGGCTCACCTTCATGACCGGGGTGATGCCGTCTTTGCCGTCCTTTCCGTCTTCACCGTCTTGTCCGTCCTTGCCGTCTTCCCCGTCCTTGCCGTCTTCCCCGTCTTTTCCGTCCTCTCCGTTGGCTCCGTCTTTGCCGTCAGTTCCGTTCAGGCCGTCCTTTCCGTCTTGTCCGTCCTTACCGTCCACTCCGTCCACTCCGTCCTTGCCGTCCTGTCCGTCCTTACCGTCGGTGATGAGGATTTTCGAGCCGTCAGAGAAGGTGATGATCCAGCCCCGCTCTTCGTTGTAGAAGGGCGTGACATCGGTGATGATTTTGCCTTCGGCATAAGCCTGCTGCAGCTGCTCGGTGGCAGTTTCGAGCGAGCTGACGCGCTGCTCGAGCGCATCGAGACGTTGGTTGACGGTGTCGAGGTCGGTGCAGGCGGAGAGCCAGCCCGTCAGGAGCAAAAAGAAGAAAAGCTGTAGAAGGTGTTTCATGAGGGTGCAGGGTTAGCTTGGCCCATGGGGGGAAGGCCGGTTAGTTGCCGATGTTGAATTGTCTGTTGTTTTCGCCGTCGTGGTAGCCTTTGTCATAGCCTTCGGCATATCCCTTGGCGTAGTTTTGCCGTTCGGACGCTGTTCGGAAACTGCTGCTTTCGTCGTAGGTGGCATTCGGCGTGCGGACAGCTCCGTCGTCACATCCGGCGGCATATCCGTCCTCATATCCTGCCTCGTAGGGATTGCGCGGGTCGCGTCCGAGCACGGTGTCTGGCAGGGTGTACGGCAGGAGGGTGTCGGCGGCAGGCACCGTTTCGGGTGCCAGCGTGGTGTCGGGTATAGCCACCTGCTGGTAGATGGTGTCGTGTATGGGCGTGCTGTTCCATGTCTTTTCGGCATTGCTCGTCTGCTTCATGTAGACGATGCCGCCCACGATGAGCAGGCTGAGCAACACGAGCGACAGGTTGCGCCAGCGGTTGTTCCGGTTTTGAGGATGATTGTGGTTCATGTGGCAGAGTTTTTAGTGCTACAGTCGGCGTTTGCGTCCTGCATCAATGCGCAGGAAGATAAAGAGCATGAGCGTGAAGCCCCACAGCGAGGAACCGCCGTAGCTGAAGAAGGGCAGCGGGATGCCTATGACGGGGGTGAGCCCCATGACCATGCCCACGTTGATAAACACGTGGAAGAGCAGGATGCTCAACACCGAGTAGCCGTAGACGCGTCCGAAGGTGCTGCTTTGCCGTTCGCTGAGGTGTATGAGGCGCAGGATGAGGGCCAGAAAGAGCAGCAACACGCCGGCCGAGCCCAGAAAGCCCTGTTCCTCGCCTACGGTGCAGAAGATGAAGTCGGTGTCTTGTTCGGGCACATACTTCAGCTTGGTCTGTGTGCCGTTCATGAAGCCTTTGCCTTCGAGTCCGCCCGAGCCGATGGCTATCTTGCTTTGGTTTACGTTGTAGCCCGCGTTGCGGTTGTCCTCGTTCATGCCCAGCAACACCTGGATGCGTTCGCGCTGGTGCGGTTCGAGTATGTTGTTGAGCGCAAAGTCGGCGGTGTAGAGGAAGGCCGTGCTGCCCAGGGTGAAGAGGGCGATGAGCAGACAGACGTTGAGCCTTTGTGCCAGCCAGTGCCAGGTGAGGTGGCCCGTGGCGAAGAGGCATAGGGCGAGCAAGGCCCAGCTCACGTCGAAGGGCACCACGAAGTGTGACACGGCCAGTGACGCGGCAATGACCGCCACACCGATTTGGGCATACAGCTTGTCGAAGCCCGTCTTCGGCGCATACACCCGCACCATGCCTATGGTGAACAGCCAGATCATGATGAGCACGGCAAACTCGCCCACCGAGGCCAGCGTGCCGGGCAGTTCGGTGTCGCCGTAGCGTATGCCCACCACAAAGTAGGCCACGGCTGCCACGGCGGTGAACAGGATGCAGCCCGGCATACCTTCGCGGTAGAACATCAGGAAGAAGGCTAAGTATACCAGTGCCGAACCGGTTTCGCGCTGCATGACGATGAGCACCAAGGGCAGCAGGATGAGTCCGGCGGCCTTGGCAAAGTTGCGCATGTTGTTCAGGCTGAAGCCGTACTGGTTGATGAGTTTGGCTACGGCCAGTGCGGTGGCACACTTGGCGAACTCGGCGGGCTGCACGTTACAGAAGCCCAGGTTGACCCACGAGCGGGAGCCCTTGATGTCCTTGGCCACGAAGGGCGTGATGAGCAGCACCACCATCATGCCCCAGTAGAAGAGGTCGGCCAGCGTGTCGTAGTACTTGTCATCGGTCATCAGGATGACGAAGCCGAGAGTGAAGGCACAGCCGATCCACACTAACTGCTTGCCGGTGCGTACTTCCCAGTCGAAGAAGTTGGTGTCGCCTATTTCATGGGTGGCTCCGCAGATACTGAACCAGCCGCACACCAGCAGGGTGACGTAGAGCAGTATCACCACCCAGTCGGCCTTGAACAGGGGGAATTTCGTTTCTTGAAGCATGGTGCGGATGCGTTTGTATAAGTATTTTTTGTTATGTGGGGGATAAGGTTATGAGGCGTTGCGCTTCGCGCAGGTTATGAGGCGTTGCGCTTCGCGCAGGTTATGAGGTTATAACATTACTGCTTGAGCGTACGAAGTTTCAACTGTTTCAATAGTGACTTTATAACCTCATAACCTCATAACCTCATAACCTCATAACCTTATCTCTCATAGTCTCCATATTTGATGTGCATATTCTCGAAGTGTTCGGCCTTGGCCATCGAGGCTTCCGAGAGCTTGCCGTTCAGGTACTGCTCCATGATGAGTGCGCCGATCGGCACGCCGTACACGTTGCCGAAGCCGCCGTTCTCGACATACACCGCCACAGCGATGCGCGGGTCGTTCATCGGCGCGAAGCCCATGAAGGCAGAGTGGTCGTGGCCGCGGTTCTGGGCTGTACCTGTCTTACCGCACACCTCATAGCCCGGCAGGTTCGCACCGCGGCAGGTGCCGTCGAGCACCGCCTTTCGCATACCCGCTGCGGCATACTCATACCAGCGGCGGTCTACGCCCGTGTACTTCTTTTCGTAGTAGATTGGGTCGAGCTTGCCGTCCTGCACCGCGCGCACCACGTGGGGCACCACATAGTAGCCTCGGTTGGCCACTGTGGCCGCCAGGTTGGCTATCTGTAGCGGTGTGGCTGTCACCTCGCCCTGTCCGATGGCTATCGAGATTACCGTCAGGCCGTTCCACGAGCGTTTGTAAGCCTTGTCGTAATAGTCGGCATTCGGAATCATGCCGCGCTTCTCGCCCGGCAGGTCGATGCCCAGCTTGTAGCCGTAGCCCATGGCGACCATGTAGTCCTTCCACTTCGTCATAGCCGCCTGGACCGAGCCGTACTTGTGCTTGTTGCTCAGCATACGGAAGAGGTTCCAGCAAAAGTAGGAGTTGCACGAGGTGCCGATGGCGGGCACGAGGTTGATGGGCGAGCCGTGTCCGTGGCAGCCCACGTGGAGGCCCTTGTAGTTGAAGCCGTGGTGGCACGGGAAGGCAATGTTCGGGTCGATGATGCCTTCTTGCAGTCCTACCAGTGCCTGCGTAATCTTGAAGGTTGATCCGGGCGGATAGGTGCCCATGATAGCGCGGTTGAGCAGGGGCTTCATCGGGTCGCGGCTCAGCGTCAAGTGGTTCTTCCCGCGGTCGCGTCCGACCATGATGCGCGGGTCGTAGGTGGGCGATGAGGCCATACACAGAACCTCGCCTGTTTTCGGTTCGAGTGCCACAATGGCTCCCAGCTTGCCCTTGAGCAGCCGTTCAGCGAGTTCCTGCAGGTCCTTGTCCAGTCCCAGCGTCAGGTTCTTGCCCGGCACGGCCTGCTGGTCGTACTTGCCGTCCTGGTAGTGTCCCTGTGTGCGGCCGTGTACGTCGCGCAGCATGATGCGCATACCCTTCACGCCACGCAATTGCTTTTCGTAGGAGCGTTCCACGCCCAGCTTGCCGATAAAGTCGCCGCTCTTGTAGTAGCGGTCGGAGTCGGCCTCCAGTTCCTTCTGGCTGATTTCGCCCACATCGCCCAGGATGTGCGCCCCCATGTTGCAGGAGTATTGCCGGGTGGAACGTTTCTCCACGCTGAAGCCCTTGAAGCGGAACAGCTTTTCGCGGAATTGCGAGAACTCCTCGGCCGGAATCTGTGCCATGAACAGCTGCGGGGTGTAGCGCGAGTAGCCCGGATTCTTGTTCGGGTCCTTGATGTCAGCCATGCGCTGTTCGTACTCTTCGCGGCTGATGCCCACGGTCTGGCAAAAGTCGAGCGTGTCGACACCGCGTTGTTCCTGCATCACCACCATGATGTTGTACGACGGTTCGTTGTACACCAGGATGCGCCCCTTGCGGTCCATGATCAGTCCGCGCGAGGGGTATTGTATGTCCTTCCTGAAGGCATTGGAGTCGGCGTTCTTCTTGTAGTCGTCGCTCCACAGCTGCAGGGTGAACAGGCGCAGCATGTACACCAGCACAATGCCGGTGGCCACACCGCCAATCACGAATTTCCTGATTTCAAACAAGTTCTTCGAAGTGCTCATTTCCCGTTTCGTATAAGCTCCATGGCGATGATGAACAGCGTGGTGAGCAGTGTGCTGCCTGCGATGTTGGTCAGCAGGGTCTGCCAGTCAAACAGCGAGAAGGTTTCGAGGGCGAAGAATGCCGTGCAGTGGATCAGGGTGGCCATGCATCCGTAGCGCACAAAGGCTCCCCATTCCATATTGCGGTGGGAGGGCACAAACTCCTCCTCGGCGTCCGAGGGAGCCGACAGTTTCAGTAGCGGCGGTACGAGCAGGCCCGTCAGGCAGGTGGCTCCCGCTGCCATGCCCGGTGTGTTGGTGAAGCAGTCTATCAGCAGCCCCATGGCAAATCCTGCCGTGACATACACCCAGCGGGGTGTGTGGCTCGGCAGGATGAGCAGGAAGTATATGTAGGGCATGGGGGTGGCATAGCCGAAGATGTGTACGTGGTTGAACACGCAGACTTGCAGCAGGAGCAGCATGGCTAACCAGCCTAAGCGGGACAACAGGGATTCTAACATGGGAAGGAGAGACTGTATTATTATAGTGGAGAAATCAGGGGCATGCCAGGGCAACGAGCACATAGCCCAGGGCATTGGAGGGGTGGTGACGCGTTCAAGGCATGCCCCGAAGGGGGCAACAGCGTATAGCCCAGGGCATTAGAGGGGTGGTGATGCGTTCAAGGCATGCCCCAAAGGGGCAACAGCGCATAGCCGGGGCATTGGAGGGGTGGTGACGCGTTCAAGTCACGCCCCGAAGGGGCAACAGCGCATAGCCCAGGGCAACGCCCTGGGTAGAATGAGGCGATGATGCACGCCCTGAAAGGGCAAAAGCGTTTGTCCATAACGCTTGCCTTCTAACGCTTTTGCCCTTTCAGGGCGCATGTACGGCGGTCAAGCAACCCAGGGCGTTGCCCTGGGCTAAGCGCTCGTTGCCCCTTCGGGGCGTGCCTTGAACGCGTGTCGGTCAGCATCGGGGCGTGCCTTGAACGCTTGACCACCGGAATCGGGGCGTGCCTTGAACGCTTGACCACCAGCATCGGGGCGTGTCTTGAACGCTTGACCATCGGCATCGGGGCGTGCCTTGAACGCTTGACCACCGGCATCGGGGCGTGCCTTGAACGCATTGCTTGCGAAACATTCAAACGGTCCGTGTCATATGGTCTTGGCTTGCAGCGTGTCGATTTCGGCTTTGTAGGGTGTGGCCACTACCGACACATCGCGCAGGTTGGCAAAGTTTGTGCCCAGTGTCACGTCGAGACGGTATGACTGTCCGTCGGCTGAGTTGCTGATCTTGCGTATGCGTCCCACAAAGATGCCAGGCGGGAATACGGCCGAGTAGCCGCTGGTTTCGACTGCCTGGTTCAGCTGCACTTTGGCGTAGCGCGGCACGTCGTCGACAAAGGCCGACATCATGCTCCGGCCGTCCCATTGCAGGTAGCCAAAGTAGTTCTGTCCGCGAATGCGGCAGCTGATGCTCGATTTGCGGTTGGTCACGGGAATGACCAGCGAGTGGTGCGGTCCTGTCAGGTAGACAATGCCCACTACGCCGCCGCCGCCCACTACGCCCATTTCGGGTTTCACGCCGTCATCCTCACCTTTGTCTATGACCAGATAGTTGTCGGCGCGTTCGGCACTGTTCGACACCACCTTGGCGGGTAGCAGCGTGTAGCCTTGCAGCCGTTGCCTCATCAGCTTCTCGGTCAGGGTTGTGTCGCTCGTGGCAGTGACCAGTGCCTGCCTCAGGAGTTCCGTTTCGCGCTGCAGGGCCACGTTCTGGTCGGTCAGTTCGCGGTTCACCTCTTTCAGGTTCAGGTAACCCACCACGTCGGCATACAGTCCGTTCACGGCAGCCACTCCGCCGTTGGCCGCACTGAACCATACACTGCCCTGATAGCTGTTGAAGCGGAACAGCAGCAGCATACTCACGGCCTCGAACAGCACGAACAGCAGCACGAAGTTGTATTTGCGGATAAAGTCGAGCAGGTTCATTCTCGGGAGTTTGATTCTGGGTGGCGGGATGTTGGGAGCTTAGAGTTTGGAGTAAACATGTTTATTGTATTTGGGCGGACCAATCGCCCGCCCAAATATGATTCTTGTAAATCTCCAAGTTCCAAAGCCCTCATCACCTCATCAGGAAGGTGAACTTCTCCACGTTCTTCAGGGCCACGCCGGTGCCTTTGGCTACGCAGAGCAGGGGCTCTTCGGCCACGTGGAAGGGGATGTTGATTTTGTCGCTCAGTCGTTTGTCAAGTCCGCGGAGCAGTGCGCCGCCGCCAGTCAGATAGATGCCGTTCTTCACGATGTCGGCATACAGTTCGGGCGGCGTGTTGGCCAGGGCGTTTACCACAGCCTGTTCGATTTTGGCAATCGACGTTTCGAGACAGTGGGCTATTTCCTGGTAGCATACGGGCACTTCCATGGGCATGGTCGTGATGCGGTTAGGTCCGTGAACCACGTAGTCCTCGGGCGGGTTGGGCAGGTCAGTGAGTGCGGCACCCACATTGATCTTGATGCGTTCGGCCATGCGCTCGCTCACCAGCACGTTGTGCTGCCGGCTCATGTATTCGCGAATGTCGCTCGTGAAGTCGTCGCCGGCCATCTTGATAGAGTTGTTCGACACGATGCCGCCCAGCGAAATTACGGCGATTTCGGTGGTGCCGCCGCCTATGTCCACAATCATGTTGCCTTCGGGTGCGTTCACGTCGATGCCGATACCGATAGCCGCCGCCATCGGTTCATAGAGGAGGAATACGTCGCGGCCTCCGGCGTGTTCGGCAGAGTCGCGCACGGCGCGCAGCTCCACTTCGGTCGATCCGCTCGGCACGCCGATGACCATGCGCAGCGAGGGTGAGAACAGGCGTTTGCCCGAATGCACTTTCTTGATCAGTCCGCGCATCATCTGTTCGCAGGCGTTGAAGTCGGCAATCACACCGTCGCGCAGCGGACGGATCACGCGAATCTTGTTGTTCGTTTTTTCATACATCAGCTTCGCGTCGTCGCCCACGGCAATCATCCGTTCCGAATGGGTGTCGAGGGCCACCACCGAAGGTTCGTTTACGGCAATCTCATCATCGGCGATGATGATGGTGTTGGCCGTACCCAAGTCAATGGCCAGCTCTTGGGTGAAGGAAAAGAGTTTTGAGAAGAATCCCATAGCAGCAGTCGGGGTCTAAT
>CALZRA010000096.1 GCA_945828345.1 uncultured Bacteroidales bacterium | reverse complement strand
TCTGTCTTCTTGTACTTCTCTACAATTTCGGTTATGTAAGTCTCTCAAAGATCGTCGCCTCGCGGGGTGGCCGGATGCCTTGTCCCGTTTAGCGAGTGCAAAAGTACGGCGGGGTTTTGAAACGGCAAAGGGTTTGGCGGATATTTTTTCAAAAAAGTTTCGGAAGGAGCGGTTTTGGGGCGGCTTTGGCGGGTCAGGGTGGCAATCCGGGAGGTTATGGCGGACCCCGAAGCGGAACTTCGGGGAACGGGGGTCGGCGGCAGGGGAAGGAGGGGCTTGGGCTTGGCGGGCCCCGAAGCCGAACTTCGGGGAACGGGGGTCGGCGGCAGGGGAAGGCGGCACTTGGCTACCCTTGCTCGGGGCGGAGAAGCCGGATGACACTTGGGGAAAACCATATGGCTATAGTTCAAAAACTAAAGCACACCACATCGGACAATCATTTTTTTGTACAAAAACAAGCAAGGCGACGAATAATATCGTACATTTGCCTACCCATCTCAAAAGAAATGAACTATGATTTGCAAAACGACTTCAAGCACTCCTTATATAATAAGCATTGTTATCGCGATGCTGCTTCTGTCAACAGCCTGCTCACATCCCACTCTGGGCAAGCTCGTAGGTAGCGACCGCGATGAACATGGCTGCATCAGTTCTGCTGGTTACACCTGGAGTTATGCGCTACACGACTGTGTACGCCTATGGGAAGTAGGCAAACGTTTCGATTCAGGCCCGCACCAAGTATATCTGGTGTTCAGCACCGACTCAACATTTGCCGAAATCTTTGCTGCCAATCGGGAAGCATCCATTATCTGCAAAAGAGTTAAAGGGAAGAATACATGGAAACCCAGTAAGGGACGAGAACAAGTTTCCATCAATAACGGCATCACCTGTGTTCAGGTAAACGATTACACCTATACTCAAAAGGACTGATGCACACTACACATCCTCTGTCAGCCAGTCCCATTTCTCATAGCACGTAGCAACAAAAAGGTTATAAGATGGTAGGAGTATCCCACACAACTTATAACCTTTTTGCTTACATCATTTACTCCAAGTCTTGTAAGGATTGGCTTTCAGCGAGGAGTTGTAATAGCGTCGATCACCTGTCACCTCCATGCCAAGAAAAGCTGGCCGTTCAAAATCCTCTGCCTCTTCAGCCAGTTCAACCTCAGCCAGCACGAGTCCTTCATTTTCTCCGAAAAACTCGTCTACCTCAAACACATGTTTTCCTACCGGAACCAGCCAACGAATTTTGTCGACCATCCCGGGTTCACACAGGCACAAAAGCGAAAGAGCTTCGTCCACGGAGATTTCCTTTTCAAATTCATAGCGCGACAATCCGCCATTCAATGAAGGGCCCTTGATGGTCAAATAGCCCTTGTCGTCACGCAGCCTGACACGCACGGTACGTCCGCGTCCACTGCATATGTAGCCCTGCTTGATGCGGCTGTGCGAGACGGCAAGCGATTTGTAGTCGCCCTGCACCAGAAACTTCCGTTCAATTTCAACTGGCATGTCTATTGGCTATAAAAGCGAATGTCCGACTTTTACTGCAACAGATAATAGGCAATAAGAGCCAACACCATTAATAATATAAGCGCAATAAAGATGCCATTTATCACGCGGTTAGCCTGACGTGCCTGCCGTGCCTCACGTGCACGGGCCTTGAGTTGTTTATTTTGCTTCATGGTTATATGATTTTAAAATGTTTCATTGCTCTTCGGCTTCACTTTCAGAAAACTCCATGAGGTATGCTTTGATAAATCCGTCTATCTTGCCGTCCATCACACCGCCCACATCACTGGTCTGGAATCCCGTACGATGATCTTTCACACGACGGTCGTCAAACACATAGCTTCTGATTTGACTACCCCATTCGATTTTCTTCTTGCCTGCTTCGATTTTAGCCTGCGCTGCCTTTTTCTTTTGCAACGCACGGTCATACAATTGTGAGCGGAGCAAGCGCATGGCATTTTCCCTGTTTTCGAGCTGCTTGCGGCTCTCAGTATTTTCAATCAGGATTTCCTCCTCCTCGCCCGTATCCGGGTCTTTATATTGGTAGCGCAGTCGGACACCGGTCTCCACTTTGTTCACATTCTGGCCACCGGCTCCGCCCGACCGGAATAAGTCCCATGAGATTTTCGATGGGTCAACATACACTTCGATGGTATCGTCCACAAGCGGAGTAACAAACACCGAAGCGAATGAGGTCATTCGCTTACCCTGCGCATTATAGGGCGAGACGCGCACCAAACGATGTACACCATTCTCGCTCTTCAAGTATCCATAAGCATCATCCCCCTCAATTTCCATGGTCACGGTCTTGATGCCCGCCTCATCACCATCTTGCAAATGTGAGATGGTGCATTTATAGTCATGTGCTTCGGCATACCGCATATACATACGCATCAGCATCTGTGCCCAATCCTGGCTTTCCGTTCCACCGGCTCCCGAATTGATTTTCAGCACACAGTCCATCGAATCTTCTTCCTGTCGCAACATGTTGCGCAGTTCAAGCTCTTCGATAGCCTGAATGGTATGGGCATACGACTCATCCACTTCCTCCTCCGTCACCATTTCCTCTTTGCAGAAGTCAAACGCCAGAGCCAACTCATCGGCCAACAACTTTACCTGCTTGTAGCCTTGAATCCATTTTTCAATGCCCTTCACCTTCTTCATCTGTTCTTCAGCCCTTTTGGCATCATCCCAGAATCCGGGGTCTTGCGTACGCAGCTGTTCCTCTTCGAGCTGCATGGTTTTAGCTTCTATATCCAAATATTTGTAGAGGGCCGACACGCGGTCCTGAGCGTCTTTAAGTTGGTCGGAGGTTATCATTCTTTATTGAAGTTGTTTTTGAGGAGTGATTCCAATCAGTTTGCACCAGCAGCTTCGGCATCTGCGTAAATCTTGTCAATCAAGTCTGCATAATGCTCATACACAATTCTGCGGCGCACCTTGAGCGTATTGGTCAATTCGCCATTTTCCATCGTAAAGGGAGAAGGCAGAAGCACGAAGCGTTTGATTTTTTCATAATGTGCCAAATCCTGCTGCAATGTCTCAATGCGTTCGGTAAAGAATTTCAGCACCGCCGGATGCATGCACAGAGCCTCGCGCCCATCCACCTGAATATTGTTCGAACTGGCATAAAGTTCCAACAATTTGTAGTCTGGCACAATCAGCGCGCTCACGAACTTTCGCTGGTCTGCCACCACCACCGCCTGGTCGAAATAGCGGTCGAGCACCAGCTTCGACTCGATCATCTGCGGAGCAATATATTTCCCGTTGGAAGTCTTGAACAGGTCTTTGATGCGCTCACGCAGGAACAGCTCGCCATTTTTCATATAGCCTGCGTCGCCTGTATGAAACCACCCTTCGGCATCAATAGCCTCCTTCGTGGTGGTATCTTTCTTGTAGTAACCCGGCGTAATGGTCTTGCCGCGCAGCAGGATCTCGTCATTGGCGCCGAATTTGATCTCAATGCCATCAATCAGTCGTCCTACCGACCCCATCGTGACAGGTTTGCCCGGCACGTCGCACGACACTGTAGCCAAGCTTTCTGTCAAGCCATAGCCCACCACCATGTTCAAGCCAGCAGCATGCACAAAGCGTTCCACCTCTGGCGAAACAGCTGCACCTGCTGTAGGAAAGAAGTTTGCCCGTTCCAGACCAAGTGTCTTGCGCAGCACCTTGATGATGGTTTTGTCATAGAGCTGATACTGCAAGGTGAGGCCCAGCGGGGCTGTTTTTCCCTTGGCCTTGTATTTCTCCCAGTAGCGGCCGCCCACTTCGAGTGCTTCCTTGATCAGCTTACGCTCCATGAACGAGCCATTCTCCATTTTGTCAAGCACTGCCTGATAGACCTTCTCCCAAAAGCGCGGAACCGATGACATACAGGTCGGATGGACCTCCTGCATCGAACGCTGCACATCGGCCGGGCGAAGATTGATGCACTGCAACGCGCCTTCGGTCAGGCCCAGATAGCACCATGCCCTTTCGAAGATATGGGTAAACGGCAGGAAGTTCAGGAACACGTCGTCCTCGCTCAGGGGAAGCACGGCATCGTTCACGCGGAAACCTTCTCTATACTGTCCATAGGTGAGCATCACGCCCTTGCTCTGTCCCGTGGTGCCGCTGGTGTACAAGATGTTGCACAAGTCCTCGTAGTTGGCATCGGCCTGTCGTTGCTGATACTCCCGGCCCACCTCCTGCAAGTCTCCCTGCAGCTCGTCCTGCAGGAAGTCGTCGAAATAGACCGAGAGATGGTCTTTCTCGTTGCGCTTCACCTTCTTGTCAAATATGATGATGCGCTCCAAGGTCTGTGCCACGGCAAACACGCTGAAAGCCACCTCATACTGTTCCTGTTCACCGACAAACAGATAGCGGATTTGCGCATCGTTCAGCATGTAGGCTACTTGCGCACCACTGCTGGTCGCATAGAAAGGGATGCTCACCGCACGAATGCCATAAGCGCCAAAGTCAACGAACAGGTTTTCGGGCTTGTTCTGCGAAAAGATGCCCACGTTTTCCTGCACCTTGACGCCCAGATGCAGCAAGGCATACGACACCTTCCTCACCTGCTGGGCGAAAGTGTTCCAGGATATGGATTTCCACTGGCCTATTTCATAATCACGGTAACTGAGTGCGGCTCGTTCACCGTACTTCTTGGCTTGCTCGAAAATGAGCTTCGAAAGGTGGCAGTTGTTTTGCATAGAACAGCATGTTTTGACAGGCAAAGATGCCTTCACACTCGCAAAGTTATCCATTTATATTGAAAAAAAGCCTTTAGCACGAAAGAAATGAACCAAAAACGTAATTTTGCCGAACAAAATCCTTTTCCTACATGAAATATTCCCCCACGGACTTCGAAGCCTTCACCCACCAGGCGGCCACGTTGCTGAAGTCTTTGATTCGCATTCCTTCCTTGAGCCGGGAAGAAACGGCATGCGCTGATTTTCTCGAAAACTACCTCACTGACTGCAACGCTCAACCGCAGCGTCATGGCAACAATATCTGGTGCATACAACCGCAGCACCACAAAGGACAGCCCACCCTGTTGCTCAATGCCCACATTGACACTGTCAAGCCCGCAGCCGGCTGGCAACGACCGCCCCTTGAACCTTTGCTTGAAGGCGACCGTCTCTATGGTTTGGGCAGCAACGACTGTGGCGGCGGACTGGTCTGCCTGCTACATGTCTTTTTGGCTTTAAGGAAGGAAGTCCTTCCCTATCGTTTGATATTTCTCGCATCTGCCGAAGAGGAGGTGTCTGGACGCAATGGTATCGAAAGCGTTCTGCCTCTCCTGCCGCCCATCGATGTCGCTTTGGTCGGCGAACCTACCGGCATGCATCCGGCCATTGCCGAAAAGGGGCTTATGGTTTTCGACTGTACAGCCCATGGCAAAGCTGGCCATGCGGCACGCAACGAGGGGGTAAATGCCATCTATGAAGCCTTGGCCGACATCGACTGGTTCCGCAGCAGCCCCTTCACCCAAGTGTCTCCCCTGCTGGGACCTGTCAAGATGAGTGTTACGATGATTGAAGCCGGCAGCCAGCACAATGTTGTGCCCGACACCTGCCGCTTTGTGGTTGACGTGCGTTCCAACGAGCTTTACAGCAATCTGGAGATTCTCGAAGAGGTCAAAAGGCATGTTCGCTGCGATGTACAGCCTCGCTCCACCCGCCTGTCTTCCTCACGCATTTCACCTCACCACCCATTGGTACAGCGGGCCATTGCCCTGGGAGGCGCGCCTTTTGGCTCACCGACTTTGAGCGACCAGGCTCTTATGCCCTTCGACTCTTTCAAGATGGGCCCGGGTGACTCTGCACGCTCCCACACAGCCGATGAATATATTTGTCTCAGCGAACTCCAACAGGCCATCCAAATCTATTGTCATTTGCTTACAGGAGAATAAGCCCTGGCCACATGGCTAAAGGGCTGCCTGCCTATTCGTGCTTGATGTCTGTCATCGGACCGTCAAATTCTGTGTGCTGCTCCTCTTTCACCTGGCGCGCATGACGGCTCACACTGAGTATCATGCCGATATACACGCAGTTGATGAGCGTAGAGGTTCCGCCACGGCTAATCAGCGGCAAGGGTTGGCCCGTCACGGGGAACAGCCCCACTGCCACCAACATGTTGAGAATGGCCTGCGAAACCAGCAGCAAAGTCAGCCCCATGGCCAGGAACGGCGGGAATGCCCGTTCACATCGGCTTGATATGCGCCCGGCCCTGAACAACAGGATGATGTACAGGAATACAACTGCCGTTGCTCCCCAAATGCCCATTTCTTCGATGATTATGGCAAAAATGAAGTCTGAGAAGGCTTGGCTCAGGAAGTCCCGCTCTACCGAATTACCCGGCATCTTTCCCACATAGTTACTCGAAGCTATGGCAATGTTGGCGTGCGCCACCTGTGCGCCTTTGTCTATATCGTACTTCATCGGGTCATTCTTCGCTGCCTCATCATCGCCCGCCGACATGTGGGATGAAATACGGTTGCTCCATGTGTGAACGCGATGCAGCATGGGCAGGTCGTAGAGGGAACTTTCCTTCGGCATCGAAAAGAGCACCAAGGCGCCCAACAGGCCCGAAAGGGCCAGCACGCCAAACAATTTGCCGAGCTGGACCAGCGATACGCGCCCTATAAACATCATCAGCACAACCACGCCAAACAGCAGGCAAGCTGTCGACAGGTTTTCGGGGAATATGAGCAGGCAGATGCTGCCCGCCACTATCAGAATGTATTTAAATGCCTGCTTGTCGGCCCCTTCTTCGCGCTGCATCCGCGACAGAATCAGGGCTACCGTAATGACGACCGCTCCCTTGGCCAGCTCTGAGGGTTGGAACTGTATGCCGAACACTTCATACCAGCGCGAAGCCTGGTTCGCACTTTTACCCGAGAACAGCGTAACCAACAACAACAGGAACGACACGGGCAGCAGAAATATGGGAACAGCCTTGAACATGCGGCACGGCACTTTGTGAACAATGATCACCAATACCGTACCGGCTGCCAGGAAGCACGCTTGCTTGATGAGCGGATTCCAGAAACTGCCGCTCTTGTAGGCCAGCGTACTGGCCGCACTGAACACCTCGACCAGCGAGATGATGCAGAGAAAAAAGTATACGACCCAAATGACGCGGTCGCCCATAAACCAAGAACCAATGGACTTCATGTTGCGGTTTTGCTGTTTTGTTGGGATAGACAACGGACCGGGCCTCAACCTTGAATGGTCTTCATGACGGTCATGTGCCCAGCCTCGTATGGAGATGATAGGGGATAGGATGAAAAACTAAAGATGGGGAGCTGCGGACGAACCGACGACTGCTGAACCGTCCGGCATACTTCTATGGCCCTGCCACACAGACTGTCTCGTCAAAGCCGTCGGCCGAATCGATGCAGCACCTGCTCCGGGTGTTGCTATTGGATTATTCCTGCCAGGCCTTCACCCAGGCTTTGAACTGCTCACCGCGGTCTTCCATGTTGCGGAACAAGTCGAACGAAGCGCAACAGGGACTGAGCAGTACCGTGTCGCCAGGCTGTGCCAGCTGTACAGCCTGTTCCATGCACGATGCCATCGAGTGCGTGTCGGCTATGGGCAGTCCCAATCCGTCGAATGCCTCATGCAGCTTTGCGTTGTCTGCGCCCATATACACCAGTGCGCGGCACTTCTGCTGCACCAACGGAACTATCTGGCTGTAGTCATTGCCTTTGTCACGGCCGCCCACAATCAGCACCACGGGAGTGTCCATGCTTTCCAATGCACAATAGCAGGCATCTACATTGGTGGCTTTCGAGTCGTTCACAAAGTGAATGTCCCGGACTGTTCCAGCCTTTTCAAGCCGATGTTCGACACCGGGAAAATCAGCCAGACCAGCACGCACTATTTGCGGTTCGATTCCTGCCGACAACGTGGCAATAGCAGCTGCCAGCGCGTTGCGCACATTGTGTTTGCCTCGCAGCGAGAGGTCTGCCAGCGGCATTTCAAACTGCACGGGGGCATGTACCACCAACTGTCCTTCGGCTGCATAGCCTGCCGCTCCCTCTTGGGGGGCATCACTGAACCCACACCGTTTGCAGGGTTCCGGGCGTTTCTTCAGCTCGACAGGCACATAGTCGTCGCCCTCCCAATATATAAAGGTGTCGTCGGCCGTCTGATTCTGCACAATGCGCATTTTAGAGTCCACATAGTTCTGCATGCAGAAGTCATAGCGGTCCAGATGGTCGGGCGTAATGTTCAGCAGCACCGCAATGTGTGCGCGAAAGTCATACATGTTGTCGAGCTGGAAGGAAGACAGCTCTATCACATACGTGCCATGCGGCTGCTCAGCCACTTGCAATGCCAGGCTGTGGCCGATGTTTCCGGCCAGACCTACGTCTACACCTGCCTTCTTCAGTATATGGTAGATGAGCGAGGTTGTCGTGGTCTTGCCGTTACTGCCTGTAATGCATATCATGCGGGCATCGGTATAGCGGGCCGCAAATTCTATTTCGCTTAGTATGGGTGTGCCTTGCGCGATGAGTTTGGCTACCATAGGTGCCGTGTCGGGAATGCCCGGACTCTTGACCACCTCATCGGCACGCAACACCTCGCTTTCGGTATGCCGCCCTTCTTCCCAGGCAATGTGCCGTTCGTCCAACATCTGCCTGTAGCGCGGTTTGATTTGTCCCATGTCTGAAACAAACACTTCATAACCGTATTTTTGTGCCAGAATAGCGGCACCCACGCCGCTTTCTGCGGCTCCCAACACGACCAAACGCATAGTCTTTTTTCGTTTTTTTGTCAACAATATGATAGCTGCAACCGCGCCCGCTAAGGCATCACCTGATTTTCAGTGTAATAATAGTGAACGCAGCCAGAATGATGGTGGTAATCCAGAAGCGCACGGTTATCTTCGACTCGTGCCAGGCTCCCTTGGGCCATTTGAACACATACTTGCATTCGGGGTCAAGCTGTGAGGGCAGCACCCTGAAGTTGTCGTGAATGGGTGTACGCTTGAAGAGCCGTTGCTTGCGTCCCTTGCGCTTGCCGAACTTGAAGTATTCTACCTGCAGAATGACACTCAGGCTTTCGATCAGGAATATGCCGCACAGTATCGGAATCAGCAGTTCCTTGTGGATGATGATGGCCAGTACGGCTATGATGCCGCCAATGGCCAACGAGCCTGTGTCACCCATAAACACCTGGGCCGGATAGGCGTTGTACCACAGGAAGCCTATCAGCGCTCCCACCATCGCACAGGTAAAGATGACGAGCTCCTGGGAGCCTGGCACGTACATGATGTTCAGATAGGAGGCGAACTCTATGTGGCTCGACACGTAGGCCAGTATGCCCAAGGCTATGAATATGATGGCCGAGTTGCCCGCCGCCATGCCGTCCATGCCGTCATTCAGGTTCGCTCCGTTCGACACGGCTGTCACGACAAAGATGGTCACGAGGACAAAGACTATCCAGCCGGCGCTTTTCGCCTTGTCTCCCAGAAAACCGACGAAATCGGCATAGTCCAGGTTATTGTTCTTGAAGAACGGGATGGTGGTCTTGGTCGATTTCTCGTTTTGTGTCTTATGGATGACATTGACTACCTGCCCGTCCTGCTGTATCTCAACGTTTTCCCGGATCACGACATCTGGACTCAGGTATAGGGTCAGCCCCACGATCAGCCCTAACCCTACTTGTCCGATGATCTTGAACTTGCCGTGGAGTCCTTCCTTGTCTTTGCGGAATACTTTGATGTAGTCATCCAGAAAGCCTAAGGTGCCCAGCCACACGGTGGTGACCAGCATCAGTATCATGTAGACATTCTCCAGCTTGCCTAACAACAGGCAGGGAATCAGGATGGCGATGATAATGATGACTCCTCCCATCGTAGGGACTCCCACTTTGCCTACGTTG
>CALZRA010000095.1 GCA_945828345.1 uncultured Bacteroidales bacterium | reverse complement strand
CCCCACTCCAACACTCCGCCCTTCATCAAGGCCCGTCCCGGCTTCAATGACGGCGGCAAGAACTACGGCATCAACCCCGTAGGCTCCTATGTGCGCACCTTCGAGCTGCCCGAAGGTTGGGACGCACGCCGCACGCTCATTCACTTCGGCGGTATCTATTCGGCTGCTTTCGTGTGGCTCAACGGCCAATATGTGGGCTACACACAGGGAGCCAACAACGTGGCCGAGTTTGACCTCACCCGCCATCTGCGCCGTGGCACGAACCGCCTGGCCGTACAAGTGTTCCGCTGGAGCGACGGTTCCTATCTCGAATGCCAGGACATGTTCCGCATGTCGGGCATCTTCCGCGACGTATACCTATATAATATACCGCGCGCGTGCGTACGCGACCATTATCTCACCTGCCAACTGACCGACAACCGCCAGAACGCCAGACTGCATGCCGCCTTCTGTGTGGAAAGTACGGTGGCACAGTCAGCCGACAAGCAGCTTGTGGTGAAAGTCTTTGCCCCCGATGGCAGCAAGGTGAGCGAAAGCCATTGCACGGTGGCCCTGCGCCCCAACGGCCGGGACACGCTGAGCTGCAAGGTACAGTGCGAGCTGCCCGTCAACCAGGTCCAGCTGTGGAGCGCCGAGCAGCCCAACCTCTACACCGTGCATGTGGTGCAGCTCGATGCACAGGGCCGCGAAGAGATGGCCTTCAGCACGAAGTACGGTTTCCGCGACATCGAAATCAAGCACTCGCAGCTCTACCTCAACGGACAGCGCGTGCTCCTCAAGGGTACTAACCGCCACGACACCTCCCCCCTTCACGGGCGCGCCGTGACGACCGATGAGATGCTGCGCGACGTGCTGCTCATGAAGCAGAACAACATCAACACCATCCGCACCTCCCACTATCCCAACGATGCCAAGATGTACGCCATGTTCGACTACTACGGCCTGTACGCCTGCGACGAGGCCGACCTCGAAGACCATGCCAACCAGGCCATATCCGACCGCAAGTCGTGGATTCCCGCCTTTGTCGACCGCATCGACCGCATGGTGTTGCGCGACCGCAATCATCCCTCGGTGGTGATGTGGAGCTTGGGCAATGAGGCCGGTAACGGCGAGAACTTCGGAGCCTGCTATGACGCCGCCAAACGCTTGGACAGCCGTCCCGTGCACTACGAGGGTACGCGCTCAAACGGCAGCTATGGCGGAGGCCGCTTCTCCGACTTCTACTCCAAGATGTACCCCGGCATGAACTGGATGAGGCAGAACACCTCCGATATGGACAAGCCCATGTTCCTTTGCGAGTACGCCCATGCCATGGGCAATGCCATTGGCAACCTGCGCGAATACTGGGACGTCATTGAACAGTCCAACGCCACCATCGGCGGCTGTATCTGGGACTGGGTAGACCAGGCTATCTACGAGCCGGCCGAAATGAAACAAGGCATCTACCGCCTGCATACCGGCTACGACTTCCCCGGACCGCACCAAGGCAATTTCTGCTCGAACGGCATCATTCCCGCTACCCGCGAAGCCAGTCCCAAACTGGCCGAGGTGAAGGCCGCCTACCAGTATGTCAAGACCCGGCTGTTGCAGGCCGACCTGGCCAAGAAGCAGGTGACGGTACAGCTGACCAACGGCTACGCCTTCCAGAATCTGGCCGACTTCGACCTGCTCCTTGAAGTGGTGCAGAACGGTAAGGTGACCGGCAGCTGCAAGCAGGCACTGCCCCAGGTCGCAGCCGGTGACAGCGTGAAGCTGACGCTGAAGTTGCCCAAGTTGAACAAGGCCAAGGCCGAGAAGGCCGGACACGAGGTGCTGCTCAACCTGCGTGTATGCCACCGCCAGCCCACCCGCTATGCTGAGGCAGGCCACTGCGTGGCACAGGCACAGTATACCCTGCTGGAACGCGCCGCCCTCCCCACATTGCAGGCCGACAGCAAGGCACCCGAGATGATGCAGACCGCAGCCCTGCACGAAACCAAGATAGGCAACGCCCGCGTCATGCTGACCTTCGACAACGAAACGGCACAGCTCACCGCCTTGGCATTCAACGGCCGCAATGTGCTGGCCGCAGGGCAGGGCTTTGTCTACGACAACCACCGCTGGATAGAGAACGACCGCTATGGCCATACCGACAACGGACTGCAGCCGAAAGGCGAGCTGAAGGTCGAGACAGTGAACGGCCTGACGGTGGTGCGCACGCGCCGGGCGGGCAACCTGTGTTCGACTGCCATCGACTATACCATCTATCCGCAGGGTGTGGTCGACGTGGAGGCCCACTTCACGCCCCACACCGACCAGCTGCGCCGCGCAGGACTGGTTTGCTTCTTGGACAGCGCGCTGTCACAGGTGGACTATTACGCGCTCGGTCCATGGGAGAACAGCAACGACCGCAAGGACGGTGTGATGGCCGGACGCTACCAAACTACCGTACCCCAAATGGCCGAAGCCTACGTGAAGCCCCAGTCAACGGGCAACCGCGAGGAACTGCGTGAACTGACGCTGGCCGACCATACCGGCTTCGGCATACGCATCGAAACGCAGGGCAAGGTTAACTTCTCGGCACTGCCCTATACCGATGCTGACCTGATGCAGGCCCAACACATGTGGGAACTCGTGCCGCGCGCCTACACCGTGCTGCATCTTGATGCCTGGTTGCGCGGTATTGGCAATGCCTCGTGCGGACAGGATGTCGACACGCTGCCCCAGTACCGTGTGCCCAACCAGCCGCTGAGCTATTCGCTGCGCCTGTCAGCAGTCGGGAAATGAGAGGAGCGGGCTATAGCTCGCTATAGATGACTATAGAAAGCTATCATCACTATAGAAGCCATAGAGAGACATAGCCGGCCAGGTAAGAAACCAACCATGTTATGCTACACAGGAAGCGCCTGTCCCGCAGGGCGGTGGCAGACGCTTCCTCTATAATCACCTAAAAACTTTATGCTTATGAAGACTATCTACAACCGCATGCTTGCACTCGTCCTGACTTGTCTGTGCGCAGCGGGTTACGTGTTCGCCCAGCCCCAGTGGAAGGTGAACAAGCCGCAGCAGGCTCCGTCGCAGGCTCCCCTATCGAGGGCCGACGCTACCGACGGACAAATTTATCTGGGCTACTGCAACTACTACGACTACATCTATCCCTGGGATGGCCTTTCGCAGGCGACCGACTGCCGCGTGGGTGTGGCTATCAAGCTCACCCGCGACAAGTTCAAGAACTACATCGGCGGCAAGGTGTCGGCCCTGCGCTTAGGATGGGACGAACAGGATGTCAACGGCAGTTTTGACGTGTTCATCCGTACCTCGTTCGACGGTGAGAATCTGGCCACAGGCAAGGGCACGGGCAAGTTCGGCTGGAACATCGTGTCGCTCGACGAGCCATTCGAAATACCCGATGTCGAGGAGTTGGTGGTGGGCTACTACACCAACCTGACCGCCAACCTCTGCTGTCTCCCCAAGTTCTATCCCCTGAACGTGCCCAACTCGTGCTACCTCTTTGCCGACGGTGATGTCGATGCACAGGGCAATGAGATATGGTACGACTTCAGCAGCGTAGGCGTGATGGCCATCATGCTCGTCATTGACGATGCCGAAGGCCAGTTCGTCAACCTGGCCGAGATTCAGGACCTGCGCTATGAGCACATCGGCCTGAAGGGAGAACCCAAGGCCGCCGTGTTCACCGTGAAGAACCTGGGCTCTAATACCCTGAGCAGCATCGAAATCACCACCGAAGTAGGCGGACAGTCCGTCAGCGAAGAAGTGAAACTCAGTTCGCCGCTGGCCAACGTAGACTCCAAGCGCGTGAACCTGCCCATCAACTATCTGGGCAGCGGCAAGGGACAGGTCAAGGTGACGAAGCTCAACGGTGCGGAATGCGCCGAACCCTTCACCACCGACATCAACCTCATTGCTGTGCCGCAGGAGGTAGCCGACCAGTATGTGTTCCGTCCGCTGATAGAGTTCTTCGCCTCAGAGAACAGCTACATGGTGCCCACCTATTTCGATGAGTACTTCATGAGCGACTTCTATGCCTACCGCGACCGCATCACGCTGGTGAACCAGCACATGGATGACCAGTTCATGACGGGCAAGAACGATGCTCTCTACATGATGCTGTCGCTCTGCGGCGGTGACTCAATGAAGGTCTACATGCCCAACATGTGTATGGACCGCACCGACTATCTGAGCAACCTGTCACCCGTTCCGGGCACGCCCTTCCTCTATGGCATACCCTATCCCGGCGAAGGCACCAACATGTACCGCAACATCCTGACCCGCCCGACCTTCGCTTCGGTCCATGTGACTCCGACGGTCGACGATGAAGGCCAGAACCTGACCGTAGAGGTGAAGGGTGACGTGACATCAGGTGTGATGCCCGAAGGCGAGCCTCTCTACCTGACCGTCTATGTGATGGAGAGCGAAGTGGAGAGCGACAGCCAGAAGTTCTGGGACGACAAGGAGGGCGAACAGCCTGCGCAGCACTACACACACTACAACGTCATCCGCGACATTCTCACTCCCTTCTGGGGCAAGAAGCTGGAACCCGCTGACGACGGTAGCTACAGTGCTACGTTCGAAGCCCCCATCTACTCCGACTACAACCCCGCCAAGCTCAGCGTGGTAGCCTTTGTGAACCGTGGTGTGAAGAACGACCATCTGAGCCGCGAAGTCATCAACAGCACCGAGACGGCTGTGCCGCTGCCCGCCGGAATCGGCACGGTAGAGATGACCCAGGGTCTGGAGATGCGTCAGGGCGTGCTCTATCTGGACGGAGTTCCAGCCGAAGTCTACAACTTGGCCGGTGTGCGCGTGCAGTCGGTGAAGGGCATGCATGGCGTGTATGTGGTGAAGTCAGCCGTGAACCGTTCGGCCCGGGCCATGAAGATAGCCTTCTGACGGACAGAGATTTTCTAATGAAACTATGCCAAGGGCTGTGGTCTTTGAGGTCATGCCCTTGGCCCAACCTAAAATTCAGAAACGATGAGAAAAATCTTATGGCTGCTGATGTGCTGTTGCTGGTTCGGCTGGCAGGCACAGGCGCAGGACTTTCCGCGATACGGGTATGCTCCAGAGGTGTGCGACAGCATGGAACTGAAGTTCCAGGGCATCGGTGAAAACGGTTTTGTTTCGGCCTACATCTGTCTCGACCCGGCCCTCGACCCCGCCGTGGCACGCCTGAAGGGACACCAGATAGTGGGCGTGCGTTGCCTCATGAGCCATGAATACGACCAGCAGCGCCAAAAGCGTTCGCTCATTCAGTGTGCCGAAGGCAGCGTGGAGGCCGAACCCGTTCAGAAAGTGTGCAAGTTTGTCGAAGGCTGGAACAATGTCTACTTCGACGAGCCCATCACGATCGGCGACCAGCCGCTGTATGTGGGTCTGCAAGTATTCGAAACGTTAGGCTCGGGCTATCCCATCGCAGCCTACGATGCAGTCAATGTGGCCGGAGGCTGCTGGTTCAACCTTCAAGATCAGGGCTGGAAGTCGTACGACGACCGCGGCACACTGATGATTTCGGCCATCTTGGACGATGAGGCCGCCGAACTGCTCGACCGCAGTGTGTTTGCCCAGACCTCCCATGCCCCCTTGGTGGTAGAACCCGCCAAGCACTTTGCAGGCAAGGTATCGTTCCAGAACTGCTCGCAGCAACCTGTCAGCTCGGTGGTGCTGCGCATGCAGGGCCAGGGCGATGACGAGGCCGACGAACAGTTAGTGAAGTTCGACACGCCGTTGGCTCCCTATGAGGCCCGCGTGATCTCGATGGGTGTGCGCAGCGGTAAGGAGACCGGTACGCGCCAGTGGATTGACGTGTCGGTAGTGAAGGTGGACGATGCCGAAGCACAGCCCGTGATGCCCGGACGCAGCTGGCTGTATGTCACCGAAGACGCCTTTACGCGTGTGCCGCTGGTCGAGGAATTCACCAGCCAGTACTGTACGGCCTGCCCGTTCATGTTCTACTATCTGGACCTGGCCATGGAGCAGCACACCCTGTCAGACCTGGTGTATGTGTCGCACCACAGCGGATTCCAGAATGATGCCTTCACGCAGCCCGTCGACGGCGAACTGCTCTACCTGTTCGGTCCTGCGGGCGACACGTTCAATCCCGCAGTGATGTATGACCGCGTGGTGCCTGTAGGCAAGGAAACACCTATCCTGACAGCCCAAGTGGCCGAGACCGAACCCTATGCTTCGGCATTGGCACAGGCAGCAGTGCGCCCGGCCATGGCCGGCGTGGAAATTACGCTGAAGGAAGATGAGCAAGGCATCGCCTGCACTGTGTCAGGCCGCATCAACAAGGACATGGCCGCATCGGGCACCCCGCTCTACCTTTCCGTTTACTTGGTTGAGGACAGCATTCCCTTGAGCAAGTACCCACAGAAGGGCCTGACCGGTGACGGTGCGCCCGATGACCTGTTGGACCGCTTCAAGCACAACGGCGTAAAGCGTCATAATTATTGCACGGAGCTGACAGGCGACCGTCTGGTGCTGGATGAGAACAATGCCTACAGCGTAGACTTCGCTCCCGTGGCCTGGCAGGAAGACTGGGAGCGCAAGAATTGTCGCCTGATGGCTTACGTACACTTGATGGACAAGCAGAACATGCGCGCCAACGAGGTGCTCAATGCCGCACAGCTGATGTTGCCGGTTGACCCGTCGGGCATTGGGCAGATAGAAGATGCCGCCAGTGTGGCCATTGCCATCGGTGCTGACCGCCGTCTGCATGTGACGGGCCAGGTCACCTCCTTGCAGCTGTTCGATGCGCGCGGTTGTGCCGTTGACAGCCGCCAGACACTGCCCCGCGGCGTGTATGTCGTGAGGGCAGCCTGTGGTACGCAACAGCCCATTACCCGCAAGCTGGTGGTTCGCTGACAGCCGCGGGGCTTGGCTTGCTATAGAAGGCAATGGATTCCAATTAGAAGGCTACAGCCTGCTGTAGAGTTGACAACAGATTTCAATAGAAGGCTACAGCCTGCTGTAGATTCCTCTATCGCTTTCCTCAAAAAAGAATCAGGAGCGGTTTGCGCATGCAAACCGCTCCTGATTCTTTAGGTGCGTGGGCTGCCAAGATGGCAGCATACGGCTTAGAACATCTTTTCGGGATAAACGCCTTCGTCAGCCAGCTTCTGGAACTTTTCAACTACGCCGGGACGGTCCTCGGGATAAGTTACGCCGAACCACATGGAGGTGGTGTCAAGCACTTCGCAGGTGGCGGTGCCGTCCTTGATGAGCTTGTCGACCATGAGCGGAATGAAGAACTCGCTCTTCAGGTTGCTCATGTTGGCAGGGTCAGACAGGAAAGTCTTGAAGTACTCAACGCTGTGGGCGAAGTAGTCGGGTGTGAAGCCCCAGAAGTTCATCGAAACGGGAGTCGTGTCGGGAATGGCCACCCACTCGTCGTTTTCATCGAGATACTTCACAACGCCGTCGAAACGTTGGATCTTGGTGCGTTCAACCACCGAGGTCAGGTGATGCTGGTCGTCGTTTTCGCACACGCCACGGCTCACCGTACCGCTGTCGCTCAGGGTGTTGCCTACGCGGAAGCCCACCATGGCATACTTGCCGGTAGAGCCTTCAGGCAGTTCGCTGAGCCACTTGCCCATTACGCGGAAAGCGTCGCGATCGTAGAAGTCGTCGCAGTTGAGCACGGCGAAGGGTTCCTTAATCACGTCCTTACCCATCATCACAGCATGGTTCGTGCCCCAGGGCTTGGTGCGGTCAGCCGGGCAGGTGAAGCCTTCGGGCAGTGCATCGAGGCTCTGGAATACCAGTTCGCAGGGAATGTGGCCTTCATACTTGGAGAGCACAATGCGGCGGAAGTCGTCTTCGAAGTCCTTGCGGATAACGAATACCAACTTGCCGAAGCCGGCGTTAATGGCGTCGTAGATGGAGTAGTCCATGATGGTTTCGCCGTGAGGGCCCAGCTCGTCGAGCTGCTTCAAGCCGCCATAGCGGCTACCCATTCCTGCTGCGAGGAGAAAGAGTGTAGGTTTCATAAAAGATTTGACTTAGAAGAGATATTAGATGGTTGTTCTTGTCAAGGCCTCATGTAGGCAGAGGGGCGCAAGTGGCCGTTCTGCTATAATTACTTGGCAAAACTACATAAAAAATAAATACACGGCACGACTTGCCGTGTATTTTTTATTCTGAGAGCGGCCTTTGTGCTCCACAAACCATTTCTTCGGACACTGGGCCGATGTTTTCCAGGAAATATGGCAAGGCATTCAAGGCCTGCCACCGGCTGCTTGCGGGGTGGGGCGGTGCGCCTCCTCTGCTTAGGTCCGGGCACAAAGCTGCTCGGCACAGCGTTCGCCGTCGATGGCCGCCGACACGATGCCGCCCGCATAGCCAGCCCCTTCGCCACAGGGATAAAGCCCTTTGACCTGTACGTGACACAGGGTTTCGGGGTCGCGCAGGATGCGTACGGGGGCTGAGGTACGCGTTTCGGCGGCAATCATGACCGCCTCGTTGGTCAAGAAGCCGTGGCTCTTGCGGCCAAAGGCATTGAAGCCCTCTATCAGGCGCGAAGTGACGAAGTCGGGCATCCAGAAGTGGAGCGGCGAGGAGATAAGGCCCGGTGTGTAGCTGGAATCAGGCAGGTCATAGCTCAGACGGCGGTTTACGAAGTCCGCCATGCGCTGCGCGGGAGCCGTTTGTTTTCGTCCGCCTTGCTGCCAGCAGGCTTTCTCCAATGCCTCCTGAAAGTACATCATGCGCAACGGATTGCTGGGGTCTTCCATGTCCGGATGCGTGTCGGCAAAGGCCCCGTCGGCCATGGCCTCGGTCATGAATCGTTGCAAACCGCCGTGAAGGTCTTCGGGACGGGTCTCGACCACCATGCCCGAGTTGCTCCAGGCCGTGTTGCGCAGGGAGGGGCTCATGCCGTTCACTACCACCTGCTGCGGTCCGCTGGCTGCGGGAACCACCACACCGCCGGGACACATGCAGAAGCTGTAGACACCACGCCCCTGTGCCTGCGTGACAAAGCTGTATTCGGCCGTGGGCAGGTATTTGCCCCGGCCCGCCGGGTTGTGGTACTGGATGCGGTCAATGAGTTCAGCCGGGTGTTCCAGGCGTACGCCTACGGCAATGCCTTTGGCTTCGATGGTGATGCCGGCGCGGTGTAAGTGGCGGTACACGTCGCGTGCAGAATGGCCGGTGGCGAGAATAACCGGGCCGTGGAAGGTCTGTCCATTGTGGCATTCCACTCCGCGCACTTCGCCAGCCTCTATCAGGAGCCGGTCGACGCGGGTCTGGAAATGTACCTCGCCTCCACAATGCCTGATTTGTTCGCGCATGGCTTCGATGATGCGGGGCAGACGGTCGGTACCGATGTGCGGATGAGCATCGACCAGAATGTCGGTCGATGCGCCGAACTGGCAGAATACGCGCAGGATCTTCTCGACATTGCCACGCTTCTTCGACCGTGTGAAGAGTTTCCCGTCGGAGTAGGCTCCCGCTCCACCTTCGCCGAAGGAGTAGTTGCTCTCGGCATCCACACGGTGTTCGCGCGAGATGCGGGCAATGTCCTTGCGCCGTTCATGCACGTCCTTGCCGCGTTCCAGCACAATAGGACGCTTGCCCAGTTCGATGAGACGCAGGGCAGCAAACAGTCCGCCCGGGCCGGCACCGACTACAATAACACGCGGGGCCTTGCTCACATCAGGGTAGACCACTGGCTCGAAGTCCAGCTTGGGCGGCATCTCGTTGATGTAGAGGTCGAGACTCAGGTTGATGTAGATGGTGCGCTGGCGGGCGTCAATGCTTCGGCGGCGGATGCGCAGTGCCTTGATGGTGCGGGCATCAATGGCCAGTTCGGCTGAGGCTTGGCGGATGAGCTGCCGCTCGTCGGCCGCTATGTGGGGCAGAACCCGCAGGTTGAGTTGCTTTTGCATGATGGCTTTCTTCGTGTGGGTGGGGGCTTTCGGGGGTCCCGCTGCTGAACAGCGGGAAACGGTGGTCAATGGGTGGGGGCTTCCGGTTGGCTTGGCGGGGTCGCGCTGCTGC
>CALZRA010000094.1 GCA_945828345.1 uncultured Bacteroidales bacterium | reverse complement strand
AGGGCGATGCCCTGGGCTAAGCGCTCGTTGCCCCTTCTTTAAGTGCCTTGAACGCTTGTTCCCCAAGCTGGAAATACATGCGGAACTAAAAAATGACGACCGTACAACAGGGGTAAGAGCTGTTTTCTCATTCATCAGGCGGGCCCGTGCCCGCGCTCTCAATGGCCAAAATGGTTCTATACCTATACATCGAAGAAAAACATTGGCAGGCAACCATCGGAAAATGTGACGGTTGCCTGCCAATGGTCAGGGAGTTTCATCAAGCAGCTTCTACGCCCGATGAATGGGGTCAAGTCCCGGCTACACGGGATAACATTGCAGTAGCTGGGGCAATGAGGTGATGAGATGCGTGGGAAGTGATTCGTCGCGCTCTGTGGGTTTCCACTCTTCGCCCTTGAACCATACGGTCTGGCAGCCCACTGCACGTGCAGGCAGGATGTCTTTGTCATAGCTGTCGCCTACTGCCACACAGTCGGCTGCAGCACAACCTGCCGCATCGACTCCTAACTGCCAAATGGCCGGATCGGGCTTACGTACACCTACCACCGCACTCTCTACGATGGTTTCAAAATAACGGTCGAGACCATAACGCTCCACTACTGCATGAAGATTGCCGTAGAAGTTTGACACCAAGATGAGCCGGTAACGCGAAGACAACGTTTCGAGCACCTGAGCCGACTGACTTGTTTGGCGACGGGCAAAATCATCAAGATAGTCTGCTATCCGGGCCACATAGTGCGGAACTTCGGCATGATGGGCTACAGGGAGCAACTGCTCGCTGACCAAGAATTCAAACTCTGCGTGCAACTTCTTCACCAGCAAGGCATGGAAGTCGTCATGGGGCAGGACGGGCATTTCGCGTGCCAACTTACGTTCGGCATAGACATAAGCATCACGGAAATGAGGTTCGCTGACTGGCACACCTACATGGACGTAGCCTTCGAACAGCACACCCGCCCAATGGCGGGCTGAGGTGTCGAGTGTACCTCCGTAATCAAAAAGAAAGGCTTGGGGCATATCAAAAAATATATGAGAAAGTTGAGGAACACTGTCAATCCGGCTTTCGGCGGGTCATCATCTTCCATGGAGCATGGTCTGCACCTATTCTGACTTCATGAGCTGCTTGTTGCCCACCTTGACCAGACTGACACCAATGAAAATCCACACCAGTTCACGCACACGGGTGTAGAGGCTGGTGAACACGCCGATACCTGAAGCACTGAGGCCCAAGATGCGGACTATGAGTGAAAGGCCGCCTTCACGCGCTCCCAACTGCATGGGCAGGAAAAAGAGGAGATTGCCAATGAGCGAGGAAAAGGCCAAGACCAGTACGGCATCAAGGAAGGTGAGGCTCACGCCCAGTGAAAGCAGAATGAAGTAGTATTCGAAGGCATTGACCACACGAGCCACATATTCCCACAACAATGAAAGGAAGAAGGCACGAGGCTGTGAGTGGAGATAGGCCACTCCGTCGTCTACCTTCTGCATGTCGGCCAGATGGGCATCGTAGATGCGGCGCGCCTTGTGCTTGACAAAGGGGATATGCAGCAATGGCTGGAACAGACGCACTACCAGACCGCGCTTGTAGCACAAGCGGAACAGGACGAGCACCAGCAAGACGGCCAGCACAAAAAGGGCGAACAAGCCCCAAAGGAAGGGAGTCATCTTGTCGGTATAGGCTACGGCAAAGAGTACGGCGGCTGTGCTCCACAGGCAGATGTGGGACAGGATGTGCATCATGGAATAAAGCACCACGGAGGAGGTGGCACGGGCGATGCCGATATGGGCACCCAACTCCATGACCCTGTAGGGACCACCGCCAAAACCAAACGGGGTGGTGTAGCTGAAGGCGAAGCCTGACACGGTGAGTTTGTAGGCATGGCGGAAGCTCAGGTGCTTGGTGTGCTGTCCGCTGTTGACTATAATCTGAAAGGCCCAGGCATTGAAGGCATAGACAAGGACCCACACCCCGATGACTGCCGGCAAGTAGAGTCCGGCACGGCCCAGATTCTGCACCAGCTGATCGTAGTCCACTTCGAAGGTGCAGAGCATCACCACAATGGCGGCAACGCCGAAAAGCAAGAAAAGGTTGCGGTAAAGGGGCTTCATGACTCTTGATAGTTGCGCTGCATGAGCTGCCTGCACAGGCTTTCGTGGCGGCTACGCATATAGAAGAACAGCAGATTCATGACTACAACCTCAAACACGAAATAAAGCCAAGGCTCGCCCAACAGCAAGGAAAGGTAAAGAACGATGGCCCGGGTGTTGAAGGTAAGGATGTTGGCATACTTCATGAGGGGCAGACTGCCTGCACGGAAATCATCGCGCAAAGCCTGCGGAAGGGGTTTTCCAGAAAATTCACTGGCCAGCCACTGCCTGAAACGCTGGAAGGCGGGGGTCAGCTTCTCCTGCGAATGGGTGTAGTTTCCATAGAAATAAAGGAATACCATCCACATGCCGTCGCGCTTCCAACTCAGCGTGTGGAGTTCGGCACGCAGCTTTTCGTAGCTGTCAAGCTCGCTTCCCTGCTCTCCTTTCAGGAAATAGAGGTGGATGTTGCGATAATAGTCGGCCAGCTGGCACTGCTTGCCATGACAAATGAAGCCTGAGAAGGCAGCCAACAACCAGATGCCGATGCCCCAAGCTGTGTGGGTGCCGGGAATATACTCGGACTGAAGGCGCAAACAGATGGCTGCATAGATGGTAAAGAACCAAATGTCGCCTGCAAAGCCGTCGAGGATGCGGCCCCAACGGGTCTTCTTGCCTGTCATGCGGGCCAGCTGTCCGTCGGCACTGTCATACAGGTTGGCCCAGACTAACAGCAGGATGCCACACAGGGTGTGGGGCATGTCGGGAAAGTAGAACATGATGCCCGCTGCCACACCCAGAATGATGCTGAGTATGGTCACTACATTGGGGTGGATGTTGAAATAGTTAAAGAAACGCGCCCATAGCAAACCTAAAGGACGGGTGAAGTGAATGTCGAGCCACTCTTCCGTATCGTTCGACTTGAAGGTGCTCTGAAGCTGGGTGGAAGACATGATGTCGGTTTTGTTTTAGGATCGATAGTTTTAAGAAGGGGGGAAGGCTTAGGGCTGCGAGGCTGAACTTCGCGGAACGGTGGTCGCCCGGTTGTTCCAAGAAGGAGGATGGTCAGGCGTTCTAACTAAGAAGGCTGATCGCTGACCAAGGGGGTTATTCTGCAAGCTGGAGCACACGCTCTACGATGGCCTTGGCCGCTTCACGGCGACACGACGAGAAGCTGGGCCAGTCGTTGAAGTCGATAATCCTGAAGGTTCCATCGGGCAAGATGACTGCATCACCGCCATAAACCGTAAAGCCCGTTTGACTGGCTGCAAGGTCTGCTGCCTCCTTCAGGGCCTGCTGCGAATAGCTGTAATGCTGCGGCGCGCCGTTGTGCCGTTCCAAACCGAACTTTGAAAAGCCAGCTGATTCAGTGGGATAATGGCAATAGAAGAAACCTGTACCTTCAACGCCATAGAACTTGACCAAATCGCCCGGCACATGCTGCACGGCCAACACGCTGACAGCACCCGCATCGGCCATGGACTGCAAAGCTGCCCCAGCCTGTGGCATATCGGTTACAAACTGCACATCGCAGGCATGCTGGGCACAAGCATCGGCCCGCTTGATCCAAAGTGGGAAGCCAAAGCCTTCGGGCAGTTGCGGCGCAACAGGCTGACCCACATGCAACGGCACATAGGCCGGTTGGGGTATCTGTACTGCGTCAAACACTTCAGCCAGATGCTGACGAGTTCCGCGCAACAGGGCCAAAGGCTCATTGACCACACGGAGCCGCCGCGAGGACACAGCCCGATGTAATAGTTGCAGTGCCGCTGTGCTGCGCCCCATGGAACAAACCAAGTCGAATTCAGACAAATCGACCGATTCAAGCAGGTCCTCGGCTATAGCAAAAACCTCATGGCCCTTGCGCTGCAAACGGGTTACTACGGCTGCCAGAATAGCAGCATCACGGTCCACGGAATTGGGACTGAAACGCGGCGAGCGACTGACGCATAAAATGTGTAACATGCAGGGGATGGTGTTAGGGTATAGTTACCTGCGCATTCAACTGCGCTGCAAGAACTGCTCTGCCTTGGCGATATCGGTGGCATGGTCTACATCGAGAATCTTGCTGAACGGGCAGGCTTCGAGCTGCAAGCCATCCTCGACCAAAGCACGCTGGAAATTGCGCATACGGCTTTTGCCTTCACGCAGGCAACGGTCCAAGGTGTGCAAGGCCTGCGGACGCAAGCAATAAATGCCACCTGATATGTAGCGGTCGCCCTCGTTGGTGTCGTGAAAACCCGTAATGTGCAAGTGGCTGTCGGTCGCTACATAAAGCGGACTTTCATCGTCTATGTAGTCGGTGACAGCCATGCAGCCATCGGCCTCACTCTGCAAGAAGTGGGTGATGTAGCTGGAAAACTCCTCCTCCCGGAAGATGGTGTCAACCGTTGTGAGACAGAAAGGACCTTCGTGCAGATAGGGAGCCAACTCGGCAAAGCTGTGCATGGAACTGGGCGTGCTTTTCACCACCAAGCGCACATCGTCGGCCTTACCAGCCTCCTGCAAGTTGCGCAGATGTCGTTCGGTGAGCGGATTCAGGGTGTTCACGATGACTACGATTTCGTCGGCCTTGTTGCTTCGGAAAATGCGCAACAGGCGGTCTATCATGGCCTCGCCGCCAATGGGCACCAAGGGCTTGGGCAAATCAATGCCCTCTTGCTGCAAACGAGAGCCCTCGCCCGCAGCGATAATGGCATATTTCATACTATATAAACCTTGGGGTTAGGAGGTTATGAGGTTTGGAGAAATGAGGTTTGGAGAGATGAAGTTATGGAGTCACTGTTTGAAGTTGAAGTGTTTCCACTTCACATCTGAGCTTCGTCCTCCTCTTCGCTCTGACGGCTATCGTTCCTTACGCTCCTGATAAATCTTGGGCAAAGGATTGGCGTAGGCCTCGTCGAAAGCACGACGGTTGCGCCAGATATCGATAGCTGCATACACCGCATTGCGGAATGACTGGGTATTGGCCATACCCTTACCGGCAATGTCGTAGGCAGTGCCGTGGTCGGGCGAAGTGCGCACGAAGGGCAGTCCGGCCGTATAGTTCACTCCATCGTTCTGAGCCAGTGACTTGAAAGGAGCCAGTCCCTGGTCGTGGTACATGGCCAACACCGCATCGAAACGGCGATACATGCCAGCACCGAAAAAGCCATCGGCTGCGAAGGGTCCGTAGCAGGGCAAACCTGCATCTATCAGCGACTTGATGGCAGGGGTGATTACTTCTTCCTCCTCCTGACCAATCACACCGCCATCGCCGGCATGGGGATTAAGAGCCAGAATAGCTATACGCGGCGAGGAAATGCCAAAGTCGCGGCGCAACGAGTCGTACAACAAACGTGCCTTTTGGGCAATCCGCTCTTCAGTGACCGCAAAAGCCACTTCGGAAATGGGAAGATGGGTCGTGACCAGCGCCACGCGCATCAGGTTGTTGCACAGAATCATGAGCGGCTCGGTGCTCTCGTCACCCAAGCGCGCCTGCAAATATTCGGTATGGCCCGGAAAACGGAAGTTGGCGCTTTGTATGCTCTTCTTGTTGATAGGGGCAGTGACCAGCACGTCGACGCGCCCTTCCTTGAGATCGTGAACGGCCTGTTCGAGCGACACAAAGGCGGCATGTCCGGCTTCGGCAGCCGAAACGCCATATTCCACCTTCACATCATCGTCAGAGCAGTTGACCAGATTGAGCTGGCCCTCGGCAGCATCATCCGCATCGGCCACGATGCGGAACGGAGTGTTGAGTCCCAGTGTCTTGGCATGGTAAGCAGCCACTTTGGCATGTCCATATATAATAGGTGTACACAGCTCAAGCATGGTGGCTTCGGAAAACACTTTCAGGATAATTTCCCAGCTCACCCCGTTGGTGTCGCCCTGGGTGATGCCTACCCGCACACACGCAGGCTGCTTTTCGGACTGAGCCGGCATCATATCTTTCGGTTGGTTATGGTCTGTCATGAAGTAAGTATATAATTGAGTTTAGGGATATGGTTGAAAACCTAATCGGCTTTTTGTCGTTCTTGCTCGGCGGTACTGAGCAGTCCGCAGGCTGCAAAGATGTCCTGTCCGCGCGAGGCACGGATAGTGGTGAACACGCCATGTGAGGTGAGATAGTCGCGCAATTGGCGCATGGTCTCGTCGTCAACGCCTTGCAACGGCGTGTCGGGAATGTCGTGAAAGCGAATGAGGTTGACCCTACATTCAAGCGGTTTGAGCAAACGCAACAGGGCATCAGCATGGCGGCGGCTGTCGTTGATACCCTTAAACACGATATACTCAAACGACAGTCTGCGCTGCCGGCTTCCTTCGGCTGGTTTCGGACCGTCGGTGCGACGGCGACAAAAGTCGTAACGCCGCAGCACATCCACCATCTGCGTCAGGCTGAAGGCTCGTTCGGCGGGCATCAGCTTGGCACGTTCGGCTGGAATGGGATGATGCAGGCTGACGGCCAGATGACATTGGCTCTCATTCAGGAAACGCTCAAAACCCTTGGCCAACCCTACTGTCGAAACGGTAATGCGCTTGGCACTCCACCCCCAACCCCAATCGGCCGTCAGCACCTCAATGGCACGCAACACGGCATCGAGATTGTCGAAGGGTTCGCCCTGACCCATAAACACCACATTGGTGAGGGTTTCGGACTCGGGTAGCGAATAGATCTGGTTGAGGATGTCGGCTGCCGTCAACGAGGCGGCAAACCCCTGACGACCAGTCATGCAGAAGGCACAGCCCATTTTGCAGCCTACCTGCGAACTGACACACAGGGTGGCCCGTTCGCCATCGGGGATATACACGGTTTCGATGAAGTGCCCGTCGGCCGTAGCATACAGGTACTTCACCGTCCCATCGACCGACCGCTGCTCCCGCACCGGCCGGCTTGTTCCCAAGGTAAAATGTTGCTTTAACAACTCACGCGCGGCCTTACCCACATTCTTCATGTCGTCGATATGCGGCACACGCTTCTGATAAATCCAGCCTGCCATTTGCTTGCCCACAAAGGCAGGAAGCCCCAACTCGCGGCAAGCCTGTTGCATCTCGCCGGGGGTCAGGCCCAACAGCGGCTTCATCTGTTCCAAATGCACTCGTTGACTGTTAAGTAGGTGTTTCAAATTAGTTTATATGATTAGTAGGCATTAGCTTCTATCATCTGTACTCTCTCGGGCGCATTTTGCTCTCTGGCTCTCAGTCACATAGCCCGCTATGCTCCTTCAAGCCAAAGAGCAAACTGCATCCCAATAGAGCACACATGATAGGAACTAATTTTGAACACCTACTTTGGAGGGTTCGTTTATTCTTGACCTTGATTTTGCTTGACCGTCTTGTTGTTTGGCCTTGATATTTCAATCCACCAGCCTATATGCAAAAAGTCAGGAACGGGACAGGCAAGCCCAGCTACCGGATGTCCGGCAGGCAGAATGGCTTGTAGCCTTGTCCTATTCCTGACTTTTCAGTGCATGTTACTTACGGTAAAGCAGCCATGCTCCGGGATATGAACCCTTCAACGCATCACGGGACTGTGCGGCCGATGCCTTGTCGTCGAACGAAGAGGCAATCACGCGGAACCAACCAGTCTGTCCGTTGATAGTTTCGTTGGTCTTCACCACGCGGGCATCGTAACCGCTACCCTGCAAACGAGCCTTCTGACCCTCGGCATTGGCTTGGGTGAGGAAGCTGCCCACTACTACGCTGTAGGTTTTGAGCGGATTGCCGCTGATAACGGTCATGTCACCCTTGATTTCGCGCACATCACTGTGGTCTTCGGTCACTGTGGTTGTTGCCGGCGGAGGCGTTACTGTCACGGGACGTTCTTCAACAGGGTTGGTCACTACTTGCTGCTCACTCTGCTGAGTCTTGTCTTGGGCCATAGCCTGCTCGTATGCCTGTCGGTAAGCACTTTCACGCGACTTACAGCCGGTCAGTGCAATGGCGGCGCACAAACCAAGCGCCCACACCAAATTCTTTTTCATTTTCAAATATGACTTTAATGAATAACTATCGTTGTGTCAGGGCTTTTTCTTCGGCTGCCAAGACTGCCACTCCTGTAGGGCGGCAATGACCCGGACTTGCACCTGGACATTGAATCACTTTTCAACGGTCTTGCTGGATGCCCATGAAAAAACCGTTACAAAAATACAAAAGCCCTGCAGGGGAGAGGCATATCGGGTAGTTAAACATGATTAAATGTTAGAAATCTCGCGTTTTCGATGAAAAAAACGGCTTTTTTATGGCTGCTTTGAAATTAAAACCGTACTTTTGGAATCAAATCACTGATTATTCACCTTCTAAAACGTAAGACTATGAAAGGACTTAGCATTCTGGCCGCCTTCTTGGGCGGTGCTGCCGTAGGAGCTGCCTGCGGTATTCTGTTTGCTCCTGAAAAGGGTGCTGACACGCGCGACCGTATTGCCGAAGCCATTCGCAAGCGTGGCATCAAGCTGAACCGCAAGGAAATGGAAAGCCTTGTCGACGACATCGCCGACGAGCTTCAGCCTGCTGAATAATCCCATTTGCCAAACCGGCCGGCAGCCCGCTGCCAGCCGGTTTGCGCTTTTGGCCGAATCAAGCTACCGGGCGTGGCATACTACCGCGCCCCTTATCGTACCATCCCTCCATTCACCTTTACGAGCCGTGTTTTCATCTGACAATCACATCAACGCCATTGCACAACTGCTGGCCGACTTTCACCGGCACCTTGAACTGCGCGCCGAATGCTTCAAGGTCGATGCTGTCAGCAAGTTGTCAAAACTGCTCACGGTGCTGGCCCTGAGCGTCATTCTCTTTATGCTGGGTTCTCTGGCCCTGTGGTTCATCTCCATGATGGCGGCTGCGGCACTGGGTGAATGGCTGAACAGCCCCACTGCCGGTTATGCCATGGTGGTGGGCTTCTATCTGCTTCTGGGCTGTGTGCTGTATGCACGCCGCAAGGAATGGATTGAGAATCCGGTGACGGACTTTCTCGCCAAGCTGTTTCTGGGCGAACCCGAAGACGCTGACAAGCCGGAATCAGACAAGCAACGTTAGTCCTCTCTTTCAACTTTAACCCCCGCACGCACGTCGCCATGAAACAAAACTGCTATACTCCTGAGCTCCTGCAAAAAAAGCTGCAAACACTGCATGCCCGCCTGGACGAGAACAAGGCGTCCATTGCCGAACAGTGGCACACGCTGTTTGCACCGCCTGCCGAGTCGGGAAGCAAACTACAGCATTGGATGAATCAGGCTGACCGGGCTATCGCTGTATACGACGGCGTGATGCTGGGTTACAAACTCCTGAGACGGTTCAACGGGACCATCAACCGGTGGACACACAAGAACCGACGCAGACGATAAAAGCTGGAAAGGGCCTATTACTATACGGCCCGAACATACAGATTTTCCCCCAGCATCGACCGACAGCCACAAGCCATCATCCCATAAAAAACAGTGGATTATGGAATGAAGCGAAGCCCTCACTAACAAGAGCCTTCGCTTCATTCCATAATCCATTTTTTCAACAAAGGGGAGAACTACCGTTCTTCCCTCGCCACAAGCCAGTTGGTGTAAAACCGCAGGGCGGCACTCTCCCAAGAATAATCGACCGAACCATCTGCCTTATAATAATGTACAGGTTCGTGAATGGGCAACTGTTTGGCCAAATCGCGGTGATATTCGTTGTGCAACGTATATGGCTCATACTCTAAATGCCCCACAATGAAGGTGCGCTTCAGGTTGTCAGTAGCAACTATCCCCACCCCACTCTCTTCACTTTCTGCCACTATATGCAACCCCTCGGCTGCATGACCGGCTATTTCGGCACGCCGCACTTCGGTATGCCGTGAGTTGGGCATAGGGAAATCAGGGAGAAGCCCCGACATCAAGGGGGAATTCGCTCGCAGTACGCACTGTCTGAATATGCCGAACATCTTGGACGGCAGGGCGTGCTTGTCAATGCCATAGAAATGGTACA